>JAIFMH010000344.1 GCA_020048595.1 Bacteroidota bacterium
GAACTGTAAAATTTCAATCAGATTACTTTTTCAGAATCCTGACGCAATTCATTCCGAATAGAAAGTATTACTTTTACATAAAATAAAGTTTCTCAGAAAATATTTCAAACAAATAAACCCTATACAAATGAAAGTAGCAATTGTTGGCAGTGGATATGTTGGCCTGGTAACTGGTACATGTTTTGCCGAAGTAGGTATTGATGTGATGTGTGTCGACATCGATAAGAAAAAGATTGAAAACCTTCAAAACGGGATAATCCCGATCTATGAGCCTGGCCTCGAAGAAATGGTGCACAGGAATACAAAAAAAGGCAGGCTGCAATTTACAACCAGCATAGCCGAAGCACTCGAAGATTGTGAAGTGCTATTCAGTGCTGTGGGAACCCCTCCCGGGGAGGATGGCAGCGCCGATCTGCAATACGTTTTGAGTGTTGCCCGCGATTGTGGCAAACATATGAAAGACTATGTGCTGGTGGTTACCAAAAGTACGGTTCCCGTTGGTACAGCCTTAAAAGTTAAAAATGCGATACAGGAGGAACTCGACAAGCGCGGTGTAAATATTCCGTTCGACGTGGCTTCAAACCCTGAATTCCTCAAGGAAGGTGCTGCTATTGATGATTTTTTGAAACCTGACCGTATAGTTGTTGGCTTGGATTCAACACGAGCCGAAGATCTCATGAAAAGCCTGTATAAGCCTTTCACGCTGAATGGTCATCCCGTAATTTTTATGGATATTACTTCAGCCGAAATGACCAAGTATGCAGCCAATTCGATGCTGGCAACAAAAATCAGTTTCATGAACGATATTGCCAACCTTTGCGAAATTGTTGGCGCAGATATTAATATGGTACGTAAAGGTATTGGCTCCGACTCGCGTATTGGCAACAAATTCATATATCCTGGTATTGGGTATGGAGGTTCCTGCTTCCCTAAGGATGTTAAAGCACTGATACATACAGCTGAGGATTTCAATTATGAGCTCAAGGTACTTAAAGCTGTTGAAGCTGTTAATCACGACCAGAAATCGGTTCTGTTTAATAAAGTTATGAAACACTTCAATGGAGACATAAAAGGTAAAACTATCGCTATATGGGGCTTATCTTTTAAACCGCAAACCGACGATATGCGCGAAGCTCCCGCTCTTGTAATTATTGAAAAACTTCTGGGTGCAGGCGCAAAAGTAAAAGCATACGATCCGGTTGCAATGAAAGAAGCCAGTCATACGCTGGGTGAAACCATTACGTATGCCGAAGAACAATACGAAGCACTTATTGATGCCGATTGCCTCCTGCTTGTGACAGAATGGTCGGAGTTCAAATTCCCGAACCTTAAAATAATGCGCAAACTGCTGAACAAACCAGTGATTTTTGACGGCCGTAATATTTACGATGCCGCTGAAATGAAACGCAACGATTTTACCTATTACTGCATTGGAATAGATACAACAAAATAGCATTATTTAATACACCTGGCCTGTCCAATTGGGTGTGCCAGGTGTTACATCATATTTAAAAATCGTATTTTATGATCAGGAAAAAAGTATTGGTAACCGGTGGAGCCGGATTTGTGGGATCGCAGCTGTGCGAACGATTGCTGAATGATGGGCACGAAGTTGTTTGCCTGGATAACTATTTTACAGGTCAAAAAGCAAATATTGTTCACCTGTTGGACAATCCTTTCTTTGAAATGATCCGCCACGATGTTACCATGCCGTTTTTTATTGAGGTGGATGAAATTTATAACCTGGCTTGCCCGGCTTCGCCTATTCATTACCAGTACAACGCGATAAAAACCATGAAAACCTCCGTAATGGGAGCTATCAATATGCTGGGACTGGCAAAGCGGATTAAAGCCAAAATACTTCAGGCATCAACCAGTGAGGTTTATGGCGACCCATTGGTTCACCCCCAGGTAGAATCCTATTGGGGACATGTTAATCCAATCGGTGAACGTTCATGTTACGACGAAGGAAAGCGGGCTGCTGAAACACTGTTTGTTAATTATCACAAACAAAATAATGTACGGATCAAGATCATTCGGATTTTTAATACCTATGGTCCGAAAATGCATCCGCACGATGGAAGGGTAGTTTCAAACTTTATTATGCAGGCATTGCAAAATGAAGATATCACTATTTATGGCGATGGGCATCAAACCCGCAGCTTTCAATATGTCGACGACCTTATTGAAGGGATGATACGCATGATGGCTTCACGTGAAGATTTTACCGGCCCGGTAAACATTGGAAATCCTTATGAATTTACGATAATGGAACTGGCAAACAAGGTAATAGAGCTTACCAATTCGAAATCTAAAATTATCCGCATGCCGCTTCCTTCTGATGATCCTATGCAACGCCAGCCAAATATTGACCTGGCGAAGGCAGAACTGGACTGGTCGCCAAAAATACAACTTGACGAAGGACTAATAAAAACTATCGCCTATTTTGATGCGTTAATCAAATCATAATTTCAAAACTACAAAATGAAAATACTTATCACCGGATCGAATGGGCAGTTGGGAAGCGAAATTAAAGAGCTTGCCGAAGGATATCCTCTGTATGAGTTTTTGTATACCGATGTAAATGAACTGAATATAACTGACGAAGCCAGTGTAAATCATTATTTTGCTCTATATAATCCGGATGTAATTATAAATTGTGCTGCATACACTGCTGTTGATAAAGCAGAAACGGACGAAGAAACTGCATATCTTGTAAATGCAGTGGCTACAGGAAACCTGGCCCGGGCTTCATCAGAATGCGGTGCTTTTATGGTGCATATCTCAACTGATTATGTGTATGATGGCCGGAATTACATTCCATACACAGAAACCGACAAAATAAACCCTATTTCGGTTTATGCTAAAAGCAAAGCAGCCGGCGAAACAGAAGTTCATCGCGCTAACGGGAAGGCTGTTATAATCCGGACTTCGTGGTTGTATTCAGCTTTTGGCAACAATTTCATCAAAACAATGATGAAATATGGCAAAGAGCGAGATGCACTGAACGTGGTTTTTGACCAGGTAGGCACTCCAACTTATGCCCGCGACCTTGCAAAAGCAATTCTTGATTCGTTGCCACTGGCAATGGCTGCCGAAGAGATAGAGGTTTATCATTATTCAAATGAAGGTGTAGCAAGCTGGTATGATTTTGCTATTGCCATACATCACTTTGCCAATATAAATTGCAAAGTAAATCCGATTCCTACCAAAGATTACCCGTTACCGGCCGAAAGACCCTTTTACAGTGTACTCGACAAAACAAAGATTAAAAAGAAACTCGCCATCGAAATTCCTTACTGGAGAGATAGTATAAAAAACTGCATTGACCGCTTATCCTGAAATAAACACGTAATAACTAATACCTACTAAAAACTACTGCCATGATTGACCTGGAAAACTTCAACGAAAATTTTAAATACTACGGTAACGATGTTGTAGTCCAAATTATTGATATGTTTGTAGAAGATCATCAGGAAGACCTGAAAATGATTGAACAAAATATCGCCAATAAGGATTACCTGAGCCTCAGATTCAACGCACACCACCTCAAAGGCTCAATTGCTAATTTTATGGATCCGGAAACAACGGAGCTTACCCGCAAACTGGAAGAAATGGGTGAGAAAAAATCAGCCGATGCGTTGGCTGATACATTTGCTGAACTGCAGATAGCCACCAAAGTATTGCTTAAGGAGCTTCTTGCTCACAAGAAAAACATAACCTCGCGTGAAACCTGTTTTAGCTAGTTAAATAAAACTTTTACGATCAATTCATACTTTTAAAAACCATCTGTAACTTCACAGTTGCAGATGGTTTTATTATAATCCGCTATATTCATCACAAATTATTGAATAATAAGTTTCTGAGAAACAGTCCTACCTTCAGGCAAATTCATCTTCACGATATAAATTCCAGGTTTTAAATCACTTACATCCACCTGGAAATGCGCTTTATCTATACCTGATTCCGATTGAACCAGTATTCCCGCATAATTATAAACATCCACTGATTCAATCCTTATGCCGGCATCAATGGTTAGTATATCGCTGGCAGGATTAGGGAAAAGCCTGCAAACCGGCTTTACTTCAACATCTACAGCAGTAACAGGCACAAGCAGCTGCGCATCAAGCCAAAGTATACGTGTAGTAATCCAGGTTTTAAACTTGTTCGTTTCTCCGGCAAAAGTTGGCGGAATGTAATCGCTTTCAGGAGCGCCAACATTTTGCCCCAGTATGGTCCATTTTTTGAAATGCCGAACCTGGGCTTCAGCAATTGTAACATTCACCGAATCAATATAATGCAGCAGGTATTCGTTGCTTAATGTTGTTAACCGCAGCGCGGAATACCTTTTCTTTAACTCACTAACAAACTGAGGATCCGCCATTAAGCGGGGCATCCAGCCAGTTGGTGTTGGCCACACGTTACACTGCAGCACTTTGTAAGCCCAACCTGATCCATTGGTAACTCCAAAATAACATTCGGGAATATTTTTCCAGGCCCAGTCAAAATCCCATACAGGACCGGCATTTAGCAAGCCATTAACTGAGTTACGGTTTTTGTAGTAAAAGCAGCTTTTTTTATAGCCATCAACATTTCGCGCAATTTCATTCACAATAAAATAATCGATAAAAGATGTCACATTTATATAAGCTCTGTAGCCTGTAACCGGATCTTTATAGTTGCTGCCATACAGCACCTGTTCAAATTTATAAACGAAATCTTTGATATATGTTTTCTGTGCTGCAGTAATTTCGAGCGGCTTAGGGAAATTATAAACAAAATACACATCGTTATCCGGGTATCCAACCGGGGGGAAACTCCCCTTCCACGAATCGCTGCTTTCGTAATAATCCACTGAGAAAACATACCCGCCGGTAACATTATCACCGGCATTATCCGCAGTGGATAGTTTTTTAATATTCAGCCTGTTTTTATCAACCTTAATTTTCTCCGTAAGCACATAAATCCCCTGGTAGTTCCCGTTTACAAATACTTCACACAATGCAGTCCGGGGAGCATAATTTCCGCAATCGCGAAACATCCGGAAAGCCAGGGCATTCCGTACAAAGGATTTATCATTATAGTTTGCCAGTAAAATCCAATCGTTCTCGGCAGGCATACCCAACAAGGGAACACTCAGGTTATTGCCCGAAGCATCGCGGGTTTCAATTCCATAAGGTTTTTGCGGCAACGAAGCGGAATATCTGCCCCGGATTTCAATTCCTATGTTCCCGGTATATACATTCCCCGAATCAGTTAATGTGTTTATATCCGGATCATTGTAAATGATTTTCATCCTGGCGGAAATTTTATTCCCTTCAGGAATAGCCTGCCCGTTGGTTTCGATAACCACCAGTGGAATATTGGTGGAGACAAATGTTTGGGATTCAGCAAGTGTGGATATTAAAAGCAGACAAGCAAGAAAAAAATTGTTTTTCATAAAAGGAATTGTGCTGTGGAGAAAAATTACCATCATTTGTTGGTTCTTCCAACAAGTGTATTTGTCAAATCACTGATAACCTGGTTAAAATCACCATCGAATGTCTGATTAATTGATTCATATGAGCCTTTATGTCTTTCATAAATCGGATTTCCGAATATTACTTTTTCATCCATGGTTCGTTTCGAAGCCGTGGCTTCAGTAGTTAGAGAAAAACTGTTCGAAGTTATAATAAATCTTTACTATCCTTATCCAGATTATTCTCAATAACAGCAAGCACTTCACCGTTTAAATCCTGCAATACAAAATCAGGACGGATATTCTTTAAAGCCGGATAATCTTTTTTTAGGTATTCAGTAATTTCATACGTTTGCTGATAGAGTAAGGTATCATCCACCTTCCATTTGTATTCGTCAACAAATATTTGTTTTATCGGTAAATCAATTGATGTAGCTTCGTTAATTTTAATCATCATAGCTCATCTTTTTTTGATTGAAATGAGAATTTGGCTCTTTCGATGGATTCATGTAGTTTGGCTTGTAAAAGTTCTCGCGGGGGGAGTTCGGTAAAATAGTCGGCAACCTTGATATTGCTTTTATTCAATTGCATCAGTTCAACATGTTCATCGTTTTTGCCGGCACACAATATTAATCCGATAGGTGAATTTTCGCCTTCTGCCATATCATGTTTTTCGAGGTAACCGAGGTACAATTCCATCTGACCTTTATAACCAGCCTCAAACTCGCCTAATTTCAGATCGATGGCTACCAGACATTTTAAACGGCGGTGGAAGAATAGCAGGTCAATGGAATAGTCCCTGTTATCAATCGTTATCCGTTTCTGTCGTGCCAGGAACGCGAAATTGCTGCCCATTTCGATAATAAACCGCTGCAATTCAGCCAATATGGCTGTTTCGAGGTCTTTTTCCGAATATGTGTCCTTTAATCCAAGGAAATCAAGAAAATAGGGATCGCGAAAAACAAGGTCAGGACTGAGTTTCTGCTCGTTTTTGAGTAATGCCAGTTCTTTTTTAATGGTTTCATCAGGCTTACGGCTGATGGCGGTTCGCTCAAAAAGCATGGAATTGACTCGCTCCTGCAATTGCCGCGAACTCCATTTTTCGAGCCTGCATATTTCAATATAAAAATCGCGTTTTAAAGGATCAGTAATGTAGATTAGCGACCTGAAATGAGTCCATGTCAATTCTCTACGCAGCGCGGAGATAATCTGAGTATCAGGAAATGTCTCCGCAAAGCGGAGACAATGCCGGAGCTGTTTTTCGCTCCACCCGCTGCCGTAAGCCTCGGTTAATTGCCGCGAAAGGGTTGTTACAACCTGCTTGCCATATTCAGCCCGCCGGTTTACGAGTATATCATCATTTATTCGTTTGCCAATTTCCCAATATAGTTGCGTAAGTTCCGCGTTTACAGCAACAGCCACAGCACGGCGGCTTTGCTCTATAAGCCTTGTTATTTCTGGGAATAACGCCAAGTCGTTAGTTTTCAGCTTTCCCATAGGCCATAAAACAAAAAAAGCTTGCCATGAGCGCGCTGTTCCATCGGGAAGCGGGGTAAGCATGTTGCGACAAAACAAATACGATTATTTTCACAATGCAAGTACTATTTTTTTTTAATTCACTATAAATCAATTATTTTATTACCAATCCGACTGTAAATGTATACTTTTTATTCCTCTGATATCCTCTCTTCCGGCTGTGTCGAAAAATTGCTTCTTACACACCCCTAACATCTTTCAGTTTCGTAGCTATTTTCCTTTCAGCATCTGCTTTCATTTTGCTTAATCCTTCCAGAAACTGCAATAGGGATTCTATCTCCGATACAAGTTTTTTTTGAGTTTCAATGTCAGTTATCGGTAATTTAATTTTCTAATTTGTTTTAAACAAGATTAGTTGCTGCTGTCAATCCAAACTTACTTTGCAGGTATTTTGAGTTTAATCCTGTTTTTCTGAATCCAGTCACTTTCAACCGATCCATCGTCAGTTACAACAATAACTTTGTATTTCCGGTTTGTTGGTTTCAGGTTACCTTCCATCGGTTTAATATCAACTTTAACGTTGGAACCTTTTTGTTTTGCAGTAAAACCTGAGATGTGATATTCACCTTTCTGGTACTGGAAACCTTCACCGGCATCTTCGTACAAAATTCCGGAGGCTTTTCCGTTTTTATCCGGTGAAACAATCAAGGTCAGCGAATCGAGGCTGTATTGTGTCGTATTTTGAATGATTTTTCCTGTCGGAATAATTGCGCCGCCTTTTAGCTTAACATCAGCCTGAAATTTATCGGAAGTGCTGTTTTCACCTGTAATTGAAATGGTTCTCCAGATGCCTTTTGGAAGTGAGGGATTTACAGCCCATTTTGGAATGATAAGCAAATTATTTCCAAGCAAAAAAGTCTGTTCTTCATTTCTTAAATTCAAATCCTGAGGATCAGCAAAAAATACAGGTCGCATCACAGGCATGCCAGTTACAGAAGCTTCATGAAATAAGGTATAGAAATAAGGCAGCAACCTGTAGCGGCGGTTTAATGCAGTCCGGGAAACATCTTCTATTTCCTGTCCGAAAGCCCATGGCTCCTTGTTGTTAGTCCCCTTCTCCGCATGGCCTCTCATGAAAGGGAAAAATGCACCCATAGCAATCCACTGTCCAAATAATTCAGCCGAAGTATTCAAAGCATACCCACCCATATCAGGTCCGCTGAAAGGTTGCCCCGACAGGCCAAGGTTTAACGACATAGGAATGGACATTTTCATATGTTGCAAGGTGCCGCAGTTGTCGCCTGTCCAGGTGGCAGCATACCGGCTGCTGCCCAGATAGCCGGAACGGGAAAGTATAAACGGCCGTTTATCCGGATTTACTTTTAATATCCCTTCGCGCGAAGCTTTTACCATCAGCATTCCATACACATTGTGATAGCGTAGATGCACATCAGCCTGCAGATCGCCTCCGCCCCTGTGCCAGTTGTTTTCGGGCATTGAAACACCGGGACCATCAAACACGGAAGGCTCGTTCATATCGTTCCAAACGCCATCAACACCGGTAGCCATAAAATCTTTGTACAGTGCGCTCCACCAGTTCCGGGTTTCCGGCCTGGTAAAATCGGGAAAGGCACATGGGCCAGGCCATACACTTCCATTAAATTCTTTGTGATCCGCATTCTGAACCCAATGATTACCCTGAGATCCGGACTCATAAACAAAATAATCTTTTTCAACTTTAACTCCCGGGTCGATCATCCATGTTGACTTAAATCCTTTCTGATGAAGGTAATCGTTAACAGCCTTTGGATCAGGCATATTAACTTTATCAAATGTGAATATCTTAAAGCGTTCCATATAATTGATATCCATCCAGATTACATCACAAGGCAGATTTTTCAGCCTTAATGTGTCGGCAATCTCTTTAATCCGCGTATCAGGAACATATGAATACCTGCTTTGCTGATAACCTAGCGCCCAAAGTGGCGGCATTTCCATCCTGCCGGTTAAACTTGCCAGTTCTATGACAACCTCTTGTGGAGTATTGCGCTGTATAATAATCACCCGAAACGCAGGTCCATCGGAAATAAACCGGATACTATCCGAAAGTTCAATCTGTTGTTTCCATGAATTGTCGGCAATAATGCCAAAAGCACTTCCATCCGGGTTAACTCCGAGTACCCACGGATGGCTCTGATACAGGCGGTTGCCGCTGTCAGCCTGGTACTTGTAATTATCCGTATTCCAAAGAGTTATTTTTTTGCCATTGCGAATCAATGGCCCGGTGTTTTCACCTGTTCCATACAA
>JAIFMH010000174.1 GCA_020048595.1 Bacteroidota bacterium
GCCCATAACAGTAATGATGTGAATACTGTTTTAATTACCGGTTTCTTTCATGCTTACGGACCAATAAACGATTATTTGTAACCGGTTAAAATATTTTTAAAATGACAAAACCATCACGAAAAATATATATGGCTGCCGGGTACAATACAATTTCACTTGGTACCGGCCGGAAGGAATTTAATCCTCGTACTGAGCGTCCCGGGCTGGAACATTATTTGAAAGAAGCCGGGCAGGGAGTAATTTCACAACTTGGGGGAGCGCAAAATATTGATGAAAGTGCTGTTGGCAATTTTATGTCGGCGCGCTTTAATAAACAAGCGCATTTAGGAGCTTTCCTGCCGATGGTTGATAATGGATTGCGTTATAAACCCTCAATCAGTGTTGAAGGGGCGTGTGCTTCAGGTGGTCTGGCTCTTATTACTGGTATCAAATCGGTATTGGCCGGAACTGCGGATTCAGTGCTGTGCATAGGAGTGGAGGTTCAGAATACAGTAAAAGCTATTTATGGAGCCGATATCCTGGCCGGAGCAGGCTGGTTTAACAAACGTAAAAAAGGTCATACCTATTTTTTCCCGGGTCAGTTTAGCGACAGGGCAGGAGCATACTATCAGGAATTTGGCCGTGAATATGCCCGTAAAGGCTTTGCCCGATGGTTCCGGAATGCTATAGAAAATGCCCGTTTGTGTCCCACGGCTCAGGAACATCATAATACAGTTGCCGATCTCGAAGCATTAGCACTTACCGAACCAAATCCTGGAACATTTACTGATTACCTCAATGTGTTCGATTGCTCCAAAGTGAGTGACGGAGCTTCCGGAATTGCTGTTTTGAGCGAAGAAGGACTTAAGCGTGCCGGTATTGCTCATGCCGATGCTGTTGAAATAGCAGGCTGGGGTCACGCTGTTGATGATATTACCGAAGATCCTCCGCAACTCACTGTATTGACGACCATGCGCGAAGCCATCAGGCAGGCACTTTCAGAGGCAGAAATTACCATAGAACAACTGGCAACTGTTGAGTTACACGACTGTTTTACTATTGCCGGAATACTAGCTGTTGAGGCACTGGGTTTTGCCGCTCATGGCGAAGGCGCTGCTTTTGTAGCTGCCGGAAATACTGCCCGCAACGGGCAAATTCCTATGAACACCACCGGCGGTCTTATTGGCTGGGGACATCCAACCGGCGGAACCGGTGTACATATGGCTGTAACTATTTGGGAACAATTAACCGGAAAAGCCGGGTTGAATCAAATCACAATTGATCCTTCCAGACCTTATGGGATGAGCATTAATATGGGTGGTGATGATAAAACCGTGGTGGCAATTGTTTACAGGAAAGCAGTATAAAATAACGGCATGAAACGAAAAAAGCCCCCTGAAAGGAGGCTTTTGCTGAGGTTTCGAGCGGATTCGAACCGCTGTAGACGGTTTTGCAGACCGCTGCCTAACCACTCGGCCACGAAACCTTGTTTTGGCGGTGCAAAGGTAAGTAATTAACATTTTATCAACAAATACTTTTTTAAACCTGCTTCGAGAAGGATTTAAGGCAATCAGGACAAAGGCATCCCTGCCAGGTTTCTTGTATCATATCTATAGTGTGCGGGGCAATTTCATACTCAAAACACCAACATTTTGAAGAAGTGCTGCACACAAATATGTTGCCACAACGCGGGCAATTTTTTTGTTCAAAGGGTCGTTCTTTGTTATTCATTGGAGTGGAACTGAATGTGACAAAATGGGAAATAGGGAAATAGAAAACAGGAAAATAGGATTTTCAAAACACATCGGACATCCCTTATCAAACATGTGACATCCTAAAGCACTACCGTTCCAGCATTACACTAACCTGCCTTATTTTTCCGCCATGTGCCAGTGCAGGATTCAGCTTCGATACTTTTATCCTGACATGTGTGAGGGTTGTAAAATCCCTGTAAAGGGCATCTATAATCCTGCTGGCAACATGTTCGAGTAAATGCGAATGCTGTTCCATCTCGTGCCTTATCAGCGCGTAAACAGCCTGATAATTGACCGTATGCTTCAATTCATCGCTGGCTTCTGCGGCTGAAGTATCGGTTGTAAGCCATGCATCAACCGTAAACCGGGTGCCGATCACACGCTCTTCTTTAAAGCAGCCGTGGTAAGCGAAAAAATCCATTCCTTCTATTTCGATGAGGCCCATGAGTTCTGGTTAGTTAAAAGTTAATGGAAAATAGTTAATGGAAAATGGTAAAAAGGAAGTATCCGTTAAACTTAAAATCCATTTAGGCAATTGATTTCTGATTATCGCGATTTGATTTCCTAAATCCCGATCCCAATTTCCAAATCCTTTATAAAACAATTGATTGCAAAAATAGTTGTATTCAGCCAATTTCCATACCTGAATTCAGCATCTGCTAACTATTTTTCTATTAGCGATTCACTATTTCGAAATAACTATTTTCTATTTTCCATTTACTATTAACTAATAACTCCTGCCAAACCAAGCCAATAAACTTTACCTTTGCAGATTATTTCAGAATAATAAGCTTAAATGCCTGATCATCATGACTGACGAAAACATTACTACTCCGGTAGAAGAGAAAGTATCATTGAATTTTATTCACCAGATCATAGAAGATGAACTTGCCCAGGGCAAAAACCAGGGCCGTGTTCATACCCGATTTCCTCCGGAGCCTAATGGCTACCTGCATATCGGACATGCTAAAAGCATATGCCTTAACTTTGGAACAGCCATTAAATACAATGGCCTGGCTAACCTTAGGTTTGATGATACCAATCCGGTTAAAGAAGATACCGAGTATGTGGATAGCATAATGGAAGATGTGCGCTGGCTTGGTTTCGACTGGGGTGACCGGCTTTTTTACGCATCCGATTATTTTGATCAATTGTACGATTGGGCTGTAAAAATTATAAAAGACGGAAATGCGTATGTTGATGATCTGAATGCAGAACAGATAAGTGAATACCGTGGCACAGTTACCCGTGCTGGCAAGGAAAGCCCTTACCGTTCGCGTTCAATAGAAGAAAACCTGGACTTATTCAGCCGTATGAAAAACGGCGAATTTGAGGATGGTTCCAGAGTTTTACGTGCCAAAGTGGATATGGCTCATCCCAATATGCTGATGCGCGATCCGATCATGTACCGCATACTTCATACTGATCATCACCGTACCGGCAGCAAATGGTGTATTTATCCTATGTATGATTATGCTCACGGACAAAGCGATTATCTTGAAGGAATAACTCACAGCATCTGTACGCTCGAATTCGAAGTACACAGGCCACTTTACGAGTGGTATCTTGAACAAGTAGCCGAGGGCGATTATCGTCCGCGACAGATCGAATTTGCCCGCTTAAATCTGACATATACCGTTATGAGCAAACGCAAGTTGCTGCAACTTGTAAATGAAAATGTTGTGACCGGATGGGATGATCCGCGTATGCCTACAATATGCGGTTTACGTCGAAGAGGATATACACCCGAGTCTCTCCGGAACTTTGCTGATACAATTGGTATTGCCAAACGTGACCAGACTATAGATGTTGCATTGCTCGAGTTCTGCGTTCGAGAGGATCTCAACAAACGCTCAAACCGCGTAATGGCAGTGCTTAATCCGGTTAAACTGATACTTGACAACTTTCCGGAAGGACAGGTTGAAGAACTTGAAGCCGTTAATAATCCAGAAGATACTGATGCTGGCTTCCGCAAAATTCAGTTCTCAAAAGAGTTGTACATCGAGCGCGAAGACTTTCAGGAAAATCCGACCGGGAAATTTTTCCGCCTTAAGCCAGGTGGTGAAGTGCGCCTGAAATACGGCTATATTATTAAATGTGAGAATATTGTAAAAGATTCCGCAGGAGACATTACTGAAATTCATTGCACTTACCAGGCTGATACCCGCAGTGGTATGGAAAACAGCAACAAAAAAGTGAAAGGCACGCTGCATTGGGTATCGGTAGCGCATGCTGTACCAGTTGAAGTTCGCTTATACGACAGGCTTTTTTCAAGCGAAACACCCGAAAACGTTGAAGAAGGACATGATTTTAAAGAAAATGTGAATCCTGATTCGTTAAAAGTTATTACTGCCTTCGCCGAAGCATCAGTATCCAAAGTAAAGGCCGGTGACAGATTTCAGTTCGAAAGATTGGGTTATTTTTGTGTGGATCCGGATACAACCAGCTCAAAAACTGTATTTAATCGCACTGTTGCGCTGAAGGATACATGGACAAAATCAAAACAATCGTAAAAAAACTGAATATTTCTGTTCAGCGTTTAATAAATTGTATAATTTTGCGCTCCCAATACAAATAACTGTCTGATGGTGTAATTGGCAACACGTCTGATTCTGGATCAGAAGAGTCCAGGTTCGAGCCCTGGTCGGACAACCAAATTATCAACCACTTACAGAAAATATTTGTAAGTGGTTTTTTTTCTGTATTTGCATAATCAGGCATCATTTCCTGCTTTTATTTAAAATCAGAGAAATAACAAGAATCAGAATAACATACTATTTGAAGTTAATATTTGTTCCTCAAATAGATATACTTCATACAGATTTATTAACTTTCCGAAAATTTTGCAATACGTATAATTATGAGAACTAAAGTTTTAATTATTTGCGTTATTATTTGTCATTCGTCTTTATCGTTGTTGGCACAGAATCCGGATAAGCGATACCATAATTTTGGTTCCGATAAAAGCCTGCAGGTCAAGGGATTTTTTAGTCCTTTCGCAGCATTTTCAAATGTTGAAGGAACTCTTTCTCTCGATTTTGGGGCAGCAGTAGGATTAATTATTAAAGACAACTTAATTGCCGGTATTTACGGACAGAAGATGGTAAGTAATCCAATCCGGACAGGTTTGGACATAAGTGATTTTCCGGCGATAACCGATGGAGATATTGAAATGAAGCATGTTGGTGCAATAGTTGGTTACAATTTTAAGCCTGAGGCTGTGGCGCATTGGGGAGTCAACAGTTCCTTCGGAGTGGGTGAACTGGAACTTATAGTAAAAGATCCGGTTACATTGATTACCGAAAAAACATATACTGATCGGATTTATCTTGTAGTACCCCGGCTTTTTGCTGAAATGAACGTGACTAAATGGTTAAAAATTAATGTGAGTGGAGGCTACCGGTTTTTCGGAAAAGTGAACAGTTATTATACAAATCAATCCGGGGAGGAAGTCCCGATATTCGATAAAACCGATTACACAAAACCCGAATTTTCAGTTTCAATGGTTTTTGGCTCCTTTGGATTTCGGACTGCAACAATTTTTTAATCCGCTCCCTAAATCAGAAATTCTCATCAATGCCCCGGGAATCCCGGACGGCCTTCAAAACCACGCCGCTTGTCTGTTTGCGGCACTTTCCCTGTAAAATTACGTAAGCTGTAAGTAAACGAAAGCATAAAATACTGCCTTAGAACCTGGGTATTGGAATCTTCGATGTACGTATCTGTAACACTGCGATTCAGACTCTTATTTTCATCCAGAATGTCGTAGCATGAAAGTTTGACCTCACCTGATTTATTCTTGAAAAGTTTCTTCCCTACATTAAAATTCCA
Organism: Bacteroidota bacterium; assembly: GCA_020048595.1. GTDB lineage: Bacteria > Bacteroidota > Bacteroidia > Bacteroidales > UBA4417 > UBA4417. The sequence continues at coordinate 5,565 of JAIFMH010000174.1, forward strand.
AAGCGTATACTGATCATTGATGTTGGAAGAAATACCGTTATAGTTCTGATAGGTTACGCTGTTCTGTATAAAAAAACCTTTCCAGAATTCCCAGTTAAACTGTATAGAACCAATCTGGAAGAAATAATTATTATTTAAATTTGGCTGAATAGTATTCTCCACAAGGTTGTAGTTGATGTTGTAAGTGAGAGTGAAGTCAATTTTCTCATTAATATTGCTACTTACAACGGCTCCTAAATTGATCCCGTAAGTATTTGAAAAATTAGAACGGGTATTGATCAAACTTGGTAACCTGTTATAGCTTACACCGGTATTAAAATTGAGGTTGCTTTTAATTGGCTTTATTGGAAATCCAACAGTAACAAGAGCACGTGCATTCCACGCTCCATCCAGATTTTCTGGCATTGATATCTGGGTTCCTCGGTTTATTGCCTGTCCATATACAACAGTATCATTAGCTGCAACCAGCGTAGAATTACCCAGGTAGTTCAATGTTTTCTGGAAAAACAACATACCGAAAAGATTAGCTGTTTTATCTTTGTTGGAATGTGAAAAACGTGACATGGCAAAATGCCTGAATTCCTGCTTCAACTCCGGATTGCCGGTCGAAAGCAGTAACGGATTTGAATTATCGACAACTTTTTGCAATTGTGTGGCAGAGGGCGCATTTGTACTTGCTCTGTAAACAACCCGGAGGTTTGTAAACTTGGTGAATTTATAATTCAGCATAAAATTTGGAAGTACTGAATTGAAAGTCTTTTTTGTGGAATCTGTATCAGGGAAACTCGTATTGCCCTTCAGTTCAGCATATTGATATGAAATGCCCGCGTTAAGGTCAACCTTTTCAGTTTTATAAAGATACCCGCTTCCCACGCGATGTGTGAGGTAGTCGTTATCGTAAATATTAGAAAAGAGTGTATCGAATAAAGTGTAATTCTGCTGTTCGGCTACGTAGTTGTAGGTCTTTTTGTCATTGGAATTTTCGGCATAGGAGATTAAATAATTCAGTTGAAGCTGGCTCTTTTCGCCCAGGGGTTCTGTATAAACGAGGTTTGATGAAAGATTAAGTCCATCCGATAGTGTTTTTCCATACTGATCAGTTGTATCATTGGTATTTCCTTCTCCCGAATTGTAAAAATCACTTAAGGTGTTAATATAACTGTCCCTGTATCTGTTGCTGTAACCTGTTCCGATATTGATAGATGCTGTTCTCCTTTTTTTATTGAATTTATGACGGTACAGTATTTCATTATTAAAATTATACCCGTTTGCATCACTCTCATTGTTATTGAATGACTCATTTAAAAGGCTGTCGAGGCTAAATTCAGGATTTAATGCCGTTGCAGCTGCCGAATAGCTTTGCGATTGGTTATCCTGCAAACTGAGCCGTGGTGTGAAAATAAATGAATTACTCGAGTCCGGATTGTATTCAATACGCATATTCATCCGGTGATTGGTGTTATCTGCTTCCGATGAACTGAGTTCATTATAATATTGACTTACCTTTTCTCCCAGTATGTATTGCCTGTTTACCTGTTTATTGTTTGTGCTCTCGCCTTTATTCAAAAAATAGCTGGCATTTAAAACCAGTTTGCTTCCCCATGCATCGGTATAGTTAAAACCAATGGCATGCGTACTGAAAATCCCACTTTGAGGTCCTGTTTGAAAAGATGAACCGCCACCTCTTCCCGGCATTCCCTGTGATCGGGCTCCGCTGCTGCCTACAACATCTTCAGCCGAGAAATTCTGCTGATTAACATTATTGCTCATTCCTAAAAGGGTAATCCTCCGTTTTCCATTAAAAAAATTAACATTCGCGCCTAGCAGATAACTGTCATCGGTGCCATATCCGGCAGAAAATTTACCGAACTGGCCGGAGTTTTTGGAATTCCGGGTAACAATGTTAATCGTTTTCTGCCCGCTTCCGTCGTCAAATCCGCTCCATGCAGCCTGGTCCGAAAGTTTATCGAAAACCTGTATTTTATCCACAACTTCGGCTGGCAGGTTTTTAAGTGTTACGGAAGGATCATCACCAAAGAATTGCTTTCCATCAACTAATATTCTTTTTACATCTTCACCGTGGGCTTTAACGGTACCGTTCTCAATGGTGATTCCGGGCATTTTCTTAACCAGGTCTTCTGTGGTGGCATCCTGCGAAACTTTAAAAGCACCGGCATTGTATTGCGTTGTATCTCCTTTTTGTTCAGCTCTTACAGCAATTTCCGTTATTTCAACTTCGCCAAGGGCTGTTGATGATGGTTTAATACTGATGGTTCCGATATCTTCTGTTTTCCCGCCAACAAATACTTCCTGGGCATATTTTTCAAAACCAATATAGGTAATCTCAAGCCGGAAGCGTCCTTTGGTAAGCTTGTCAAACATAAATTCACCCTGTACGCCGCTGCTGCGGTAAGCGAATTTCGATGAGTCGCGCATGCTCACCAGTTTTACAGTAGCTCCAACGAGTGGCAGGTTATCCTGCTGATTTTTAAGAGAACCCGAAACTTTGAATTCCTGGGCAAATGCTGTATTAATAAGAAGTATGCAACTGATTAAAAGGGTAAATTTTAGTTTCAACATGGGAGATATTAATTATAAGTGCAAAATGAATCTATGGTTTGATGATCTGGAAAGGAAAAGGATTAATCAGCGAAGAAAATATTTTTTGCGTGAGGGTGTTTGTTTGGTGATTTTTGTAAAAAGATTCTTTGGGTAAAAAAATTCAGAAGGAGGCATAAATTTTTGTGGCTTGGGGAACTTTATAATACACAGGCCCAAAAATTGAAAAGTTTGTTCTGATTATTTGAATTTTTACTTCTGTTTTTAATTGGATTTCAGAGTGCCAAAACTGTTTGTAGGTCAGCAAAATAGATCCTTTTCTGCTATGCATAATTGTTTTTTGATGGCAATTTTAAGCCTCTGAGATTTCAATAAAATTACCACTGTGCCCAAAGGGCTTTATTTATTTTAGTGTAAAGCACTTAAATGGGAGTGAATATTCCGGAGTAGAATTTAGTATTTCGGACAAGGTAGGTTAGGAGCAAATACCGTAAAAATTTAAAAGAGAAAATGACTCTTTCAAAAAATATCAGGAACCGGAAATTGATTATCACCGTAAAAAAATTACCAGAGCAAAAACACTGCTGCACTGAAATCAATTTTAACGAAACGGATTTTTAACCCTGGTTGAAATAATAATTTCTTAGATCGAAAGATCTGAGATTAACTTCAGCATCTCCTTATCGTTTCGGGAGCTAAATTTTTATTTTCTCAGCACCTGACCGGATGCGGGGAATAATAAATTCTTTTCCTATCACAGCCATCATATCCATCATTCCCGGACCGGCATTTGTTCCAACCACAGTTAGTCGTAATGGATTCATAAGCTGGCCCATGCCAATACCTTTGCCCTGGACAAATTCCTTTGTGTTGAGTTCAATATTTTCTTTCGTGAAAGGTTCGGTCGCTTCAAGAGTTTGAATATATTCTCGGAGTAGGGCAGGGGTTTCAGTTTTCCAGATTTTGGCAATCACTTTGTCGTCGTAGGATTCAGGATCGAGGAAAAAGAAATGGGATTGATTCCATAAATCAGGAATCAAAACAGCTCTGTCGTGAATAAGAGTACAAACCTGCTCAACATACTCCAGGCAAACTTCGATATTCTTTTGTTCCAGAAGAGGAATCAGTAAAACAGCTAATTCAGCCGGTGTCTTTTTTGAAAGGTACTGATGATTGTACCAGTGTGCTTTCTCAACGTCAAATTTAGCGCCGGACTTACTTACTCTCTCAATGCTGAATTCCTGAACCAGTTCGTCGAGAGAAAACAATTCCTGTTCCGTACCGGGATTCCAACCCAGGAAAGCAAGCATATTGATAAAAGCTTCTGGCAGATAGCCACTTTCGCGGTAGCCCGAGGATACCTCATTTGTTTTCGGATCTGTCCAACGCAGTGGGAAAACAGGGAATCCCAAACGATCGCCGTCACGTTTGCTGAGCTTGCCATTTCCATCCGGTTTCAGTAAAAGGGGTAAATGTGCAAATTCAGGCATTTCTTTTTCCCAGCCTAAATAACGATAGAGTAAAACATGCAGCGGCGCTGACGGCAGCCATTCTTCACCGCGGATTACATGCGATATTTTCATCAGGTAATCATCAACAACATTTGCAAGGTGATAGGTCGGCATTCCGTCTGATTTATACAAAACTTTATCATCAAGTAAAGCCGAATCAACGGACACTATACCTCGTATCAGATCATGAACAGTTATAGTTTCATGTTCAGGAATAGTAACACGTATAACATTATGAACACCGGCATCGAGCAATGAATTAACCTCATTTTCCGGTAATGTCAATGAGTTTTTCAGGCCCATGCGGGTTTGAGGTCCATACTGGAAAGTTTCTTTACGTGATTCGTATTGCTTACGAATGGCATCAAGTTCTTCGGAAGTATCAAACGCATAGTAAGCTGTGCCGTTCTGCAGAAGTTGCAGAGCGTACTGATGATAGATTTCTTTTCTGTCGCTTTGGCGATAAGGAGCATAGGGTCCACCGATGTGAACACCTTCATCGAAATGTATTCCACTCCATGTAAGTGACTCTATTATATATTGTTCGGCACCGGGAACAAATCTTCCCTGGTCGGTATCTTCGATCCGGAGGATAAATTTGCCGCCGAGTTTGCGGGCAAAAAGATAATTATATAAAGCAGTTCGAACTCCGCCTATGTGAAGCGGACCGGTTGGACTTGGTGCAAAACGTACTCTTACTTCGCGCATAATTTTGTTATTAAAGGGCGCAAAGATACAAAACCTCAGCTAGCTGGTAAAGGTAGTTTTACAATCGCTAAATCAGTTCAAACAACAGTCATCGGTAATTGTTACCTTTGTGGGTTAAATGGTTCACAACTGCTCTCGAAACAGCTAAAAAATCATACTGTAGTTGGCCAACTGAAAAACAATGGAAAGTAACTATGTTTTATTGATCCGGAAAATAGATGAGTTTATCCGGAAATACTATAAAAACCAGCTCATCCGCGGACTGTTATATACGTTGGCAGCCCTTGGTATGTATTTTATTTTAATAGTGCTTCTCGAATATTTCTCATGGTTTAACACAAGTACAAGGAGTTTACTTTTCTATACTTTTGTTGTTACAACTGTATACATTACCAGCCGTTTTATAGTACTTCCAATTGCTCATTTCAGTCGATTAGGCAAAATAGTCAATCATGAGCAAGCAGCTGAAATTATTGGCAAACATTTCGCTGAAGTTAAGGATATATTGCTCAATACGTTACAGTTGCACCAGCTTGAGAAAGATAAAGAGCAAAGCAGTGATCTGATTCGGGCCAGTATCGATCAGAAAATCAGTCATTTGCAGCCTGTTCCTTTTGTTGATGCTGTTGACTTGAGGAAAAACCGTAAATATTTGCCCTATGCTTTGCCTCCGGTTATTTTTCTTTTGGCGGCATTACTTATTTCTCCCTCGCTTATTATAGCTCCTTCAAAAAGAATCATTAATCATAACGAAGTATTTGAAAGACCAGCGCCATTTACAATTAAGGTATTGAATGACAAACTTCAGGCGGTACAACAGGATGATTTTACCGTTAAAATTAAGATTGAAGGGGACGAAATTCCGGATCAGTTGTTTCTTACATCTGACCAGGCTAATTATCGTATGGAAAAGGAAAGCAATGTACTTTATAGCTATACCTTCCGTAATTTGCAGGAGAACACTCCTTTTATCATCACGGCTGACCAATACAATTCGAAGGAGTATATCATTAAAATCCTTCCAAAACCTATTATTCTTTCGTTTGATGTATTGGCCGAATACCCGGCTTACCTGGGACGTAAAAGCGAAACTATGGCTAATACAGGAGATCTTACTGTGCCTGCTGGAACCCGGCTTACCTGGAAGTTTTATACCCGCGATACCCGGAAACTGATGTTCAGAATAGGAGGGAAGCTCACTGAGGTGGAAGCCGGTAAGTCGAATACATATAGTCAATCGGCACGAATGATGTCAGGAATGCAATATTCTGTTATAATCGGCAACGAATATTTTACTAACCGCGATTCCTTGTCATATCTTGTTAATGTTATTCCTGATTTATATCCATCTATATCTGTCGAAGAATTTAAAGATTCGATATACGATAACCGGCTTTATTACCAGGGAACTGTTAAAGACGATTATGGATTGAGCCGGCTGGTTTTTGCATGGGCAGTTAAAAAAGCGGAGTCTCAAAACGGTACTCCTGAAGTTAAAACAAGAGAGGTTAAGCTGGATAAAACCTTGCTGCAGCAACAGTTTTTCTATTTTATGGATATGTCAACATTGTTTGTTCAACCTGGTGATGAAGTTGAATATTATTTTGAAATCTGGGATAATGATGGTGTAACTGGCAATAAATCAACACGTTCGACTTCACATATTTTTAAAGTTCCTACGCTTGATGAGATTGAAAAAATGACCGAACAGAAAAATGATGACATCAAAGATAAGATGGAGTCGGTTATTAAACAATCACAGTCCTTACAGAAACAGGTTGAAGATATGCAGAAGAAGATGGTGGATAAAAAGGAAGTAGGATGGCAGGAAAAACAAACATTAAAGCAATTGCTTGATAAACAGAAATCATTACAGGATCAGGTTCAGGAAATACAGAAAGAAAATAAGGAGAAGAGTCTGCAGGAAAATCAATACCAGGAACTCTCTCCGGAGATAATGGAAAAGCAAAAACAGCTTGAGGATCTGTTTAATAAAGTGATGACCGAAGACATGAAAAAGATGTACGAGGAATTGCAGAAAATGCTTGAAAATGTCGACAAGGATAAGGTAGCCGAAATGCTTGAGAAAATGAAAGATGACAGCAAGGGTCTAGAGAAAGAACTGGATCGGAATCTTGAATTATTTAAGCAGCTTGAAGTTGAGCAGAAACTGCAGCAAAGCATTGATAAGCTCGATAAACTGGCTGAAAATCAGGAAAAACTGGGAGAAGACTCTAAAGACGCAAAAAAGGAAGATCTTGATAAATTGAACGAAGAACAGGATGATTTGAACAAGCAATTTGACCGGCTTAAAGAAGATTTAAACGAGTTGCAAAAGAAAAACAGCGAACTTGAGGAGCCCAATAACCTTGAAAATACTGAAGCTGATGAGAAGGAAATTGATCAGGATATGGATAATAGCAGTGAGGAGTTGAAAAGCGGAAAGTCGCAAAAGGCATCCCAATCTCAGAAGAGTGCATCAGGTAAAATGAAAAAGCTAAGTGAGAAGCTCACCGATATGCAGCAGGAAATGGAACAGGAAGAAAACGGAGAAGATATGGAAGCCATGCGTCAGATTTTGGATAACCTGGTTCAACTCTCATTCGATCAGGAAGAAATTATGAAAGAATTGAATGTTGTTAGTACCACCAATCCCAAATATCTTCAGATTATTCAGAGACAGAAAAATATAAAGGATGATCTTAAGCTGGTAGCTGACAGTTTGTATGCATTAAGTAAAAGGCAGGCGAGCATTGAACCTTTCATTTTGCGTGAGATGTCAACTGTTGAAAATAGCATGGAGGAGGCAGTAACTCAATTGAATGCCCGGGCTGTGGCACCTGCTAAAACAAAGCAGCAATATGCCATGACTTCCGTTAATAACCTGGCTCTTATGCTTTCCGAATCGTTGAAGCAAATGCAGCAAAACATGCAGAGCAAAGGATCGGGTAAATCGGGTAAAAAGAGTCAAAAGCCTGGCCTGAGTCAGGGTAAAATGAAATCAATGCGGCAGCTGCAGGAACAACTGAACAAGCAGTTACAGCAGCTGAAAGAAGGTATGCCAGCTCCGGGAAAACAAGATTCGAAAGGACAAAAGCAGATGAGTGAGAAATTTGCGCGCATGGCTGCCCAGCAGGAAGCATTAAGGCGTCAGATGCAGGAATACGGACAAGAAATGCAAAAGGAAGGTTCAGGAGTAGAGAAAAGTATCAAAGAGATGATGCAGCAAATGGAACAAACAGAAACGGACCTGGTAAATAAAAGAATTAATATTGAAACTATCAGGCGCCAACAGGAAATTGTTACACGTATGCTAGAGTCGGAAAAGGCGGAGCAACAACGCGAACTTGATGATAAGCGTGAGTCGGAAGAATCGAAGGATATTTACTATAATAATCCGGCTAAGTACTTCGAATACAATAAGATAAAGGAAAAAGAGACCGAATTATTCCGAACTGTTCCTCCCAATCTGAAGCCTTTTTACAAATCAAAGGTAAATGCCTATTTTCTCTCATTCGAATAATAAAAACTAAATCATGATAAGCTTTTCAACAGTTGAAATAGACTACACTCTGAAGAATAAACTCAAAGTAAAAAACTGGGTAAAGACTATTGTCGAAACAGAAGGTAAGGTTGCAGGAGATATAACATTTGTATTCTGTAACGACGAGTACCTCGGTACGATGAATGAGAAATATTTGAATCATACTACGCTTACTGATATAATAACATTCGACTATTCCGAAGCGGGAAAACTTTCGGGAGACATCTTTATAAGTATTGATCGGGTAAAAGAGAATGCAGGAAATTTCAATGTTACTTTTCCTGTTGAGTTAGGCCGGGTAATGGCGCATGGGGTATTGCATCTTTCGGGATATAAGGATAAATCTCCTGGCGATAAACTGGTAATGAGGGGTAAGGAAGATTTTTATCTCACATCGTATCCAAATCTTTAATAATTAGCTGTAAGTACTACGAATATTAGCTTACAGCACTTTGTTCCACGTGAAACACTTTTAACTTGTTTAAAAAATACGATATAATTGTAGTTGGTGCTGGTCATGCCGGGAGTGAAGCGGCAGCAGCGGCTGCCAACCTGGGATCTTCGGTTTTGCTGATAACCATGCACATGGGAGTGATCGCCCAGATGTCGTGCAATCCTGCAATGGGTGGCATTGCAAAAGGACAGATTGTTAGGGAAATTGATGCACTGGGTGGGCAATCTGGTATTATTACGGATCATACCATGATACAATTCCGGATGCTTAACCGGTCAAAAGGACCAGCCATGTGGAGCCCGCGAGCTCAGAGTGACCGGATGAGGTTTTCCGAAATGTGGAGACTTACATTGGAAGGTATTTCTAATGTTGATTTCTGGCAGGATACCGTGGTGGGATTGTCAGTAAAAGATGGATTCGTTACAGGCGTTTATACCGCGATGGGTTATCATATTGAGAGCAAAGCGGTAGTTTTAACTAACGGAACTTTTCTGAATGGATTGATCCATATCGGAATGAAATCATTTGGCGGCGGCAGGATAGGAGAGAAGGCGGCAACCGGATTAACGGAAAACCTGGTTCAACTTGGCTTTGAATCAAGCAGGATGAAAACCGGAACACCTGTACGGATTGATGGTAGATCCATTGATTTTTCGCGTATGGAAGAGCAGCCAGGTGATGAATATACCGGGAAATTCTCATTCACAGATACACCGGTATTAAGGAAACAGCGACCTTGTTTTATTACTTATACTTCTCCCGAAGTTCATAAAGTGCTTGAAACCGGCTTTCATGAATCACCGATGTTTACAGGTAAAATTGAAGGAACCGGCCCAAGGTATTGTCCTTCCATTGAAGATAAGATTAACCGGTTTGCTGATAAAACCAGGCACCAGTTGTTTGTGGAACCCGAAGGATGGGACACGGTTGAATATTATCTGAATGGATTTTCCTCATCTCTTCCTGCCGAAATTCAGGTAAAGGCATTGCATTTAATTGCCGGACTTGAAAACGCCAGAATATTCAGGCCTGGATATGCGATTGAATATGATTATTTCCCACCGGTTCAATTAAAATATACGCTTGAAACCAAGTTAGTAGAAAACCTTTATTTTGCCGGACAAATTAACGGGACTACCGGTTATGAGGAAGCCGCATCGCAGGGACTGATGGCTGGGATAAATGCACACTTGAAAATAGTAGAAAAAGATCCTTTTATTTTAAAACGATCGGATGCTTATATCGGTGTTTTAATTGATGATTTAATCACCAAAGGTGTTGATGAACCTTATCGTATGTTTACTTCAAGGGCGGAATACCGAATCTTGTTGAGACAGGATAACGCAGATTTGAGGTTAACTCCTGCTGGATTTAAGCTTGGTTTGGCTTCTGCCGATAGGTTGGACAGAGTGAATAACAAGCTTGAATGGATTGAAAAAGTTACGACATTTATGCGGACTACCAGCGTAAGCCCCGACCAGGTAAATGGATTTTTAGAGAGTATAAACACAGCTCCCATCAGGCAGAAAGTTAAGCTGGATTCCTTGTTGTTACGTCCGCAGGTTTCATTTAACCAACTTATAAACCATATAGATTTCCTGGGTTTGTTTACCGGACAAATAGGGGAGGGAGCTGAAGAGATTCTGGAGGAAACAGAAATTCTGATAAAATACGATGGCTATATAAACAAGGAGCAGGAAATTGCCGAAAAGCTTTCAAAGTTTGATGATATGCCACTTAAACCGGATTTTGATTACCTAAGTCTTTCTTCTTTGTCAACAGAGGCGAGGCAAAAACTTTCACGTATACGCCCTGCAACTATCGGTCAGGCATCCCGTATTAGTGGAATTTCACCTTCGGATATTTCAGTTTTGCTTGTTTTTCTTGGAAGATAGATTTTGTTTCACGTGGAACATGACGTGAATTGATTAAAATTACATTGTGAAAAAAGCAGTAATAAGATTTTGAAAACCGGGAGATCGAAAAGGATAATCATTATTAACTTTGATTTTTTAACCAAGTACACATCGATTATACAATACTGAATGGAATTATTAAAGAATTGCCCTGTCTGCGGATCTGAACTATTTGAGCCGTTTATTTCCGGAAAGGATTATTTCCTTACCGGAGAAAAATTTGAAATTGTGAAATGCACGGGATGCGGTTTCCGTTTTACAAATCCAAGGCCCAAGGCTGACGAACTTGGCCGGTATTATGAATCATCTGATTATATTTCTCATTCCAATACCCGGAAGGGGCTTTTTGCTTCCGTATACCAACAGGTGCGAAAATATACCCTTGGTCGCAAACTTGAGATGATCAGTACGTATCAGAAAAAAGGCGAGATTCTTGATATCGGTTGCGCAACCGGACAGTTTCTGAATTATATGGCTGAGCATGGATGGAAAACTACTGGCATAGAACCGGATGAAAAAACCAGGGCGCATGCTATTTCCGAATATGGATTGCAGGTTTTCCCTGAAGAAAAACTGAATGAGTTTAGCAAATCTTCGTTTGATGTGATAACCATGTGGCATGTGCTTGAGCATGTATCAAACTTAAATGGGAGAATGGAGCAGCTCAAACTATTATTGAAGCCTCAGGGTACACTGGTAATTGCAGTTCCTAACTGCGACGCGTTGGATGCAAAAACGTACGGGGAGTTTTGGGCAGGTTATGATTTACCAAGGCACTTGTATCATTTTACAAAATCGGATATAAAATTACTGGTTGAGAAATATGGATTTACAATTGTGAATATTTTGCCCATGAAATTTGATGCATTTTATGTAAGCCTTTTAAGTGAGAAATATAAGGCCGGAAAAATGCGTTGGATACCAGCTCTGTGGAATGGTTTTTGGTCAAATTTAAAATCAGGGCAAAATAATGGCCATTCCAGCCTGATTTATGTTATAAAAGTGAAGTGAGCTGATTTTAAGCCCTATATTCGCATAAACAGTCTCTGTAATATTCAGCCCTGGATTTTCCGAGATCGTTACTTATAGCGCTTAATTTAAAGTTGCCTCTGAAACCCTTGTCAATACTGGATCTTGTGAAAAATACCTTATGATTACCAGGCAAAAACTCAAAAAACACATTATTAGCATGCTTATTTTAAGCGTGGTGTTTTTTCTGCTTGCTTTCATCCTGACGTATTCAATAAAAAAATATTATACGCCGCAAAATGTTTCAAATCGGTTGACTTCAGAAGTTGCAGATGCCTTAGCTGACCTTGATGCTGAAATCAAAAAAGTAGCTTCCCAAAATATTGAAGATAAAGCTGCTTTTCTGGAATTTTTAGAGAAGAATTTTAAAAATGCTTTTCCGGAAAAAGGAATCGAAATATTGGTGTACAAAAATGATAGCCTAAAATTCTGGTCAGCGAATGTTTTTGCTGCACCATTTATAAAGGACAGTGAGAATTTTACCTCAGATGTAGTTCGGAGTGGAAGCGGTTATTACCTGGTAAAACAATACCGGTATAAAAACAATCTTTTTATTGGGCTTCAATTACTACGGTATAATTATAAATATTCCAACGAATATTTATCATCTGGCTTTTATAAACGTTTCAGTGCTCCTGATAATGCTTCTATTGACTTACGGCGAGGTGAATACAGCATCAACAATCCCGAGGGAAAATTGCTTTTCAGCTTAACTTACGAGCAACCTTTTGAATTGGCGCTTTGGCTCCAGTACCTGATTTTTACTTTATATATCACGAGTTTCCTCTGTCTCACTTCGGCAATTTTTATAGTATATACATTTTTAATGAGTCAATCCGGACGGAAATGGTGCTATTTTCTGTTTTTTGTGCTAGATGTAATTCTTCTCAGAGCGATACAGTTTTATTTTCGTTTTCCTTCTGACCTCTATCAGTTCGAATTATTTAATCCGACTTATTTCGCTTCTTCTGATTTTTTACCTTCCCTTGGCGACTTCCTGATCAATAGCCTGATTGGAGTTCAACTGACTTTTTTTGCTTTTAAACATGCTTTTTCAAAGGGAAAAAAATCATTGGTTCCTGGTTTATACAGAAAATACTTAGTACCATTATTTGTTTTAGTAATCATCACTTTATACTATTTTTTATCTCAAACCATATTGGAGCTCGTACTCAATTCGAGCATTTCATTCCGCTTCGAAAATATCCTCAGCTTACCACTAATCAGCCATGTCGGCGTTCTGATTATAGCTACATTAGTATTGGGATTTTTATTTGTCTTCGAACTTATAGGTAAATATTTCAGCAGATGGATTGATAGTGTGAAACTCTATATTGCAGTTGTATCAACCGCCGTTCTGGCTTATGGTTTATTTACGTATTTCTCCGGTAGTTTTGATTTTGTAAATACGTTGTTACTGTTATCATTGTTTGTAGTGATGTTTTTGCAACTGAGAGTAGAAAAATGGGCTAAATTCAAATTTAGCAGTATAATTATTGCAGTAATTATACTATCGGCTTTGGCTACGTATATTGTAAATAAATCAGAAACAATCCGTGAACACGAAAAACGAAGGATACTGGCAACACATCTTTCAGATGCCAGGGATAATCTGGCCGAATATTATTTTAATGAAGCTTCTGAAAGCATTCAAAAAGATACAAATCTTATAAATAAGCTGGCGGTGGCTAAGTCTGAAGTTGAATTTAGTCAACTTTCGGATTATATTAAAGACACTTATTTTGCAGGTTATTGGAGTAAATATTTAGTACAAATTACTGTTTGTCAGAAAGATAAAAAGCTTAGCATAAAACCAGCAAATATAATTACAGGTTGTGAAGAGTATTTTGATGGTAAAATTGAACAGTTTATGCGTCCCGTATCAATTCCGGGACTTTATTTTCTCAGGCAATCGATTGATGCCATGTACTATCTCGGGAAAGTAGAAATTAACGCGGATGGTATCAGAAAAGCTACTCTCTGCAATATTTTCGTCGAAATCAGTTCCAATGATATCTGGAAAGGACTTGGTTATCCGGAATTGCTTTTTGATACTAAAAATGCTACTTCTGATAACTTATCGGGTTATTCTTATGCATTTTATAATAAAGGCGAGCTGGTTAAAAACGTTGGAAAATTTTCTTTTGATGTCGACAACAGGAATATTTCAAAGGTCAAATCGGAAAATGGCTTTTTTGAGTCAAAAGGGTATAGTCATTTTGTGTTTAAAGTGGATCAAAATACAATGATCGTTCTTAGCAGAGAGGTTCCACGGAATTCCGATTCAATTTCTCCATTTTCATATATCTTCCTTTTACTGCTGGTGATGCTGCTATTAGTAAATTGGTTTAAGGGTAAATCATTGAACTGGAATTTAGGGATTTATACTTTCCGGTTGCGGCTCCAGGTTATTATGATCGCGACAATAGTTGTTTCATCGGTAGTATTAGTGACAGTTAGTTTATTGTTTATCAACAAGTTAAATACAAATAAGAACAATGAAATCTTAAGTGAGAAATTAAATTCAGTTTTAGTAGACCTCGAAACCAGGTATGGAAATTATTCCTCCTTTGGTCTTGTTCCCGAAGAAGAACTTACCGATTTGTTACTCAATCTTTCAAACACCTACTTTACTGATATTAATATTTATAATACGGAAGGTTTGCTTCTTGCTTCATCCCGTGATCAGATTTTCAGGGAAGGAATGATTTCTCAACAAATTAATCCTTCAGGCGCTCAACGCTTAATGGTTGATAAACAATCCTTTTTTATTCAAAAAGAGAGCATTGGTTCCTATTCATTTCTTTCAGCCTATGCACCGGTACGGAATATAGATAACCGGTTATTGGGGTATCTTAATCTTCCTTATTTTGCAAAACAGGAAGAAATCAGGAGAGAGATTTCCGGACTTATTTCAACGTTAGCTAATATTTACATCATTATGATTGTAATTACTGTGATGCTGGCATTACTGTTGTCGAGATATATTACGATGCCTTTGCAACAAATTGGTAATCAGTTTAGCAGAGTTAAAATTGGAGATAAGAATGCTAAAATTACCTGGACCCGGAAAGATGAAATAGGCAGGTTGGTTGATGAATATAACCGGATGATAGATGAAATGGAGAAAAGTGCTGAATTGCTTGCCCGCAGTGAGCGTGAAGGCGCATGGCGGCAAATGGCCCGACAGGTAGCACACGAAATCAAAAATCCGCTTACTCCTATCAAACTCAGTATGCAGTTATTAATGAAAGCGTGGAACGATAAAGCACCGGATTGGGATGTACGGCTGAAACGTTTTTCGCAAACTCTGATCATGCAGATTGATACTCTTTCGTCAATAGCTACTGAGTTTTCGGATTTCGCTCAAATGCCTGAACCTCAAATACAACAATTCGATGTTATTCCATTAATACAACAATCTGTAGCTTTATACCGCGATCAGTCGGATTGCGAAATCTTATTTGATACCACTCAACAGGAATGCATAATAAAGGCAGATCCCAACCAGATTCTACGTGTCTTTAACAATTTGATTAAGAATGCATTACAAGCTATTTCGGCTGAAAGACAAGGCTTAATCAGAATAAAACTCACCGTTTTTGATTCCATGTGCCAGATTAGTTTTCAGGATAACGGAACTGGTATTTCTACGGAAAGTCAAACGCGGATTTTTTCACCCAATTTTACAACTAAAACTGCAGGAATGGGGCTTGGATTAGCTATGGTTAAAAATATAATCGACAATTCTTTAGGTCGTATCTGGTTTGAAACCGAACCTGGTGATGGTACTACTTTCTATGTTTTACTTCCTATGAAAGATGAATAGGTATTAATAGTTACGGCCTGCCGAACTCTTACTTTTTTGCATTTTTGAGAACGTCATAAACTTAATATTTGTTAATCACCCAACCCCGGATGGCGACAGTGTGTCCTGTGTAGCCACTATTTACGTACTTTTGTGCCGATTAATCAAGATACCTGTTTGAATCCACTGAAACAACTTGCCGGACAAACTGCAATATATGGGCTGAGCTCAATTGTTGCAAGGATCATAAATTTCTTTTTTGTTCCGTTATATACCCGGATGCTGACAACGGGTAATTACGGCCTGGCGTCTGAGTTACTGGCTTACATCGCAATTTTGCAAGTATTGCTCACATTCGGAATGGAAACGGGTTTCTTTCGTTTTGCGAGCAAAGACAAAGACCGGTCAGAAGTTATTTTTTCAACAGCCTTGCTTTCGCTAGGAGCTACATCCTTATCGTTCCTGCTTCTGATAATACTTTTTTCTGGACAGTTAAGTGCTTTTGCTGAACACCCTGTAAGGTATATTATCTATGCTGCTCTTATCCTGGCAATCGATTGTTTTACCGCTATCCTCTTTGCCGAGCTGAGATTTAAAAATAAAGCCTTAAAATTTGCAGCATTCCGGAGCATCAAAATCCTTTCGGAGGTAGGTTTTAATGTCTTGTTATTTTTTGTATTACCTAAATATTTTATAGCAAATCCTGATTCCTTTTTACTCCGATTTATACCGCCTACGCCCGATTATGGCTATATTTTAATGGCAATTCTGCTTAGTTGTATTGTCTCACTTGTGCTCTTTATACCGAGGCTGCTTAACATGCAATTTGTATTCTCAAAAAAACAATTAAATGAGTTACTGATTTATTCGCTTCCTCTTATGGTTGCTGGTTTACCGGGCGTTGCAAACGATTTTATCAGCCGGATTTTCTTTCGGTTTTTTGCTCCCGCAACATCGCCCTGGCAGGATCAGTTAGGGATTTTTAATGCCAATGTTAAACTGGCGGTCTTCATGGTTTTATTTGTCCAGATGTTTCGTTATGCCGCTGAACCTTTCTTCTTTTCATCTTCCGCACGCGAGGATATGAAGAAAATATATGCCGATGTAATGAAATATTTTGTAGCATTTTGTGTTCTAATATTTCTGGGTATTGCCATGTATCCTGAATTATTTGCACTTTTGCTAGGCAAGGAATTCAGAAGTGGAATTGCAATACTGCCTATTATGCTGATTGCCAATATATTGCTTGGCATTGTATTCAATTTGTCGATGTGGTACAAACTATCCGGTAAAACGCAGTACGCATTAACAATTACACTGCTGGGACTAGGTATAAACCTGGTAATAAACATCATTTTTATGCCAACTTATGGATTTATGGCTGCAGCCTGGGGATATCTGTTCAGTTATCTGTCGATGGTGATCTTCAGCTACTACCTGAGCCGTAAATATTATCCGATCCCTTATGAATGGAAAACAATAATTCTTTATTTTACTACCGGGATCGCTATTTATCTTGTAAGCGTATTTTTTGCTCCTGCTTCGTTGGGAGTCCGGATGGCACTCAACACAGTGTATATTATTGCGTTTGTGTTCTTTGTTTTAAAAAGAGAAAAAATAGATATTAAAAGGCTTAAATCATTGCTCAAACGCACATAAAACAAATCTTAAATTTTAAACGCATCATTTCCATGAAAGTAAATATCGTTAACCGCTCACGTTTTGCTCTGCCACAATATGCAACAGTTCATTCTGCAGGTCTTGACCTGAGAGCTGATCTTGAAAATTCACTTGTTCTGAAACCGTTGGAGCGATCAATGGTTCCTACAGGTTTGTTTATCGAATTGCCCGAGGGTTACGAAGCACAGGTTCGTCCGCGCAGTGGGCTAGCGGCGAAGCACGGAATATCAATAGTTAATACACCCGGAACTATAGATCCTGATTATCGCGGTGAGATAAAGGTAATACTGGTAAATCTTTCAGATGTGCCTTTTACACTCGAGCCCGGCGAACGTATCGCACAAATGGTAATAGCCAGGTTTGAACATATCAGTTGGAATGAGGTTGAAACATTGTCGGTTACCGAAAGAGGTGAAGGCGGATTTGGGCACACGGGAGTGAAATAGAGTTAAGTTTAGCGAAGAAAAGTTTTACACGGCGAGGGGCGAAGGGAGAGGAGCGAGCCGGAGAAAAGTGAAGGTCAACGGGTGATAGGGTGACGCTATGCTTAGTACGCGGACTTCTTTAAGTCTTTAAAAGCAAAGCATCTGAGGATGGAACATAGAAACAGAGTATATATTAACAACAGCAAGCATAAATATCTGAATGAATAAAACACTTATAATACTACTCATGCTGACCATTTTATGGCCAGGAGAAAGTTTTTCGCAGAAACGTGAAAAGAAGAAAAAGAAAAGTGCAGAAGTTACAACTGAAATTGCTGTAAATAGTGAGGAGGTAACAAATCTCTTTATTGACGCGACCAAGGCAAAACTTTTAGGTGAAACAACCAAAGCGATAGGGCTTTATGAGTCGTGTCTGGTAAAAAATCCTCAACATTCCGCATCCATGTATGAGCTTGCACAGTTGTATTTCGTTATTGACGATTACAACACCGCTTCGCGTTTTGCTGAGCAGGCCTCGGAACTGGAGCCGGAAAATAAATGGTACCGGTTGCTTTTAATTGAAATTTACGGAAAAGCAGGGAAGAAAAAGGAATTGCTTGAAACGTGTGAAAAACTGGTGAAAAAGTATCCCGGTAGTGTGGATTATCTTTACGAATTATCTAATGCATATCTTGTCAACAACGATGGTAACAATGCAATAAAAACATATGATAAGGTTGAGGAGTTAATTGGTGTTACTGAAGAGATTTCATTACAGAAACAACGTGTCTACCTTATTCAGAAAAAAACAGATCAGGCTGCTGAAGAAATTAAAAAGCTGATAAAAGCATTTCCCGATCAGGAAACACGCTATGTTTCCATGTTGGCCGAAATGTATATGGAAGCGGGCAAGCCTGACGAAGCCGCACAATATTATCAGCAAATTTTAGCTAATGATCCGGATAATCCATATATCCATATCACATTATCAGATTATTACAGGCAAAAAGGTGATAAAAAACGATCATTCGACGAGTTAAAGTTAGGTTTTGCGAATCCTGCCCTGGATATTGATACAAAAATCAGGGTTCTTCTTTCCTTTTTCTCAGCTAATGAAATGTATCTTGACAACAAAACGGAAATAATGGAGCTAGCTCAAATTCTGGTTCAAACTCATCCTAAGGAACCCAAAGCGCACTCTATGTATGGTGATTTCCTGCTCGACGATAAACAATATGCCCAGGCTCGCGACGAATTCAGGAAAGTTATTGCTATTGACAGCAGCCGTTATGCGGTTTGGGAAAGCCTTTTGAATGCTGAAATACAACTATCGGATTACCCGGCACTGTACTCCGAAAGCAGCCGCGCTATTGAACTATTTCCTTTACTCCCCGTACCTTACCTTTTTAAAGGCGTTGCCCAGCTTGAGAAAAGCGAATTCGAAAATGCTTTATCCAGTTTCAATTCAGGTGCAAAATTGGTGAGTGGCAATAATGTTCTTTTGGTTCAGTTCTACACGTACCTTGGTGACACGTATAATCGTATGAAAAATTACCGGTTATCGGATGAGAATTATGAAAAAGCATTAAAACTGCAACCCGATAACAGCTATGTACTCAATAATTACGCCTATTATTTATCACTGCGGAATGAAAATCTGGAGAAGGCTGAGCAAATGGCATCAAAATCTGTTAAATTAGATGCCGCCAATGCTGCAAATATGGATACATACGGCTGGGTATTGTATAAGCTCGGCAGATACACAGAAGCAGCTGAATGGGTTGAAAAGGCCATTGCAGCCACTCCGTCACCGGATACCGATCTGCTGGAACACCTTGGGGATATTTACTTCAAGCTTGGAAATGTTGATAAGGCAATTTCCCTCTGGCAAGACGCACTTAAAGTTGGCAAAGGTTCTGAATTCCTGGAGAAGAAAATAAAAGAAAGGAAATTATATGAGTAGTTTTACCAGGCTGACTTTACAATTATTTTTGATGAGTATCATTGCTACGGGATTTGTTTCCTGCACCGGAAGCAGAAAGGCTGTAAGAGAACCGATAAAAGAAGAGGGCGCTGAATTCCTGACGAATAAGCTGAAAGAACATGAATTGAAATTTCAGCAGTTTTCGGCTAAGTTTAATGTCACATACCAGGTCGATCGAAAAAAAACGAATGTATCCGGTAATCTTCGTATTGATTGTGACAGCATTATCTGGATTTCTATTACTCCGGCCTTAGGAATCGAAGCCGTTCGTTTTATGCTTACTCCTGATTCAATCAAGTTTATAAACAGGTTAAGTAATACATATTTTTTGAAGGATTTTATATATATAAACCAATTGCTCAATAAAACTCTTGATTACGATATGGCTCAGGCATTCCTTATCGGGAACGACTTTTCTTTGTATGAATCGAACTCCTTTAAAGCCTCGATCGAAAACCAGCAATACAAACTTAATACCGTCGACAGGCGAAAACTTCGCAGGTATGTACGCCGGAGTGAGGATGATATCAGCATCCCGATTCAAAGTATATGGCTTGATCCGCAAAATTTTAAAGTTTCGAAGGTTTTACTGAAGGAAGCAGAACGCGATAGTCGTAAGTTTGTAGCGTCATATGGCGAATTTGAAGCAGTTGACGGGAAATTGATTCCGACAGATCTTGACTTTAAAGTTGAAACAGATGAAAAAAAGATCAGAATCCATATCAGTTATTCAAAGATTCAACTTGACCAGGAACAGACATACCCTTTCAGAATACCTGAGAGTTATACCGAAATAACAAAAATACAACCTGAGAAATAATGACAGGGAATACCCGGAATAGTATCCGTTTTTATGTTTTTGTGTGCTGCATAGCGGCAGTTTTCTTTATTGGAATTACTGCGGTAACTATGCTTGCGCAGAATGATAAAAACAAACTGCAAAGTAAAAAAACGAAAATCGAAAGGGATATTATCCAGGTAAACCGTGAACTTGAACAAACCAAACAGAATAAGTCGGCAAATCTGAATCAGTTGATATTGATTAATAAAAAGATTGATAAACGGGAGGAGCTTATCAGTGCAATTGAACAGGAAGTGGGAAGCATCGAAAGCCAGGTAAAGAACATGAGCGATACCATTTACCGTATCAATACGAATCTGAAAAACCTGAAGGAAGAGTATGCCCGTATAATTTATTCAACGTATCGTAACCGCAGCGCTTACAACCGGTTAATGTTTCTTTTTTCATCTCACAATTTCAACCAGGCATACAAAAGGCTAAAATACCTGCAGCAATATACGGAATACCGTAAATCGCAGGTGCAATCAATCACTGAAACACAGCGGATTCTGGCCACTAAAAAACTTGAACTGGAAAAGAGAAAATCATCGAAACTTACTCTTAAGCATACCCAGGAACAGGAAAGAAATATTCTGGCTAATGAAAAAAGCCAGAAAGACGAAAAGATAAAAAACCTTACTTCCCAGGAGAAAAAACTTTTAGTCAAACTGCGTAATAATGAAGTTGCACTTAATAATCTGCAGATAGCTATTGAAAGACTTGTAGCCGAAGAAATAAAGAAAGCCAACCAGGAAAAAGCACGAAAAGCAGCTGCTTTAGCTGAAACGGAACGCAAAACCCGTGCTGAAGCTGACCGCAAAGCAAAAGCAAAAGCCGAAGCCGACAAAAAGGCACGTGCTAATGCCG
>JAIFMH010000047.1 GCA_020048595.1 Bacteroidota bacterium
AATTTCGCAATAACCAGTTTCCGGTTTGCCAACTGAGTCCGCTCACGGCCTGAACTTATTCTGAAGATACTGTATTTTGAAATGCGTGTATGGAGTTTTAATAAGAATATTTCTTTCTGTTCCTGATCCAATACACTAGATTCCAACACATTGAACAGCAATATCACTTTCGTTGATACTTTATTCACATTCTGGCCACCACTTCCACTACTGCGGGTAGCTTCGAAACGGCATTCGTTGAGAAGTGCTTCTATGTCAGGCAAATTAGCCATAATTTAAAAGAGAATTTATACTGCGATTTGACTCTTCAATTCCTGATTTATCGTAGCAAAGGTCAGAAAAGAAAGCGAAGCGCAGAAATAAATTCTCTCTTTTTACGCAATGTCAATGTTTTACTCCGGAAAAGCAAAATCCCGCGGAACAATTCCGGCCTGAATAGAATCGACAACGGAACCGTTATCAGCTTTTATTCGCAAAATTATTCCATTGGAGGTATAGTTCTTAACATCTGATGCATATAAGTATCCTGTTTTGTCTTCGTAATCCAATGAATAAAATGACCTGGATCTGATTAATTCTGGAGACGCACTTGCTAACGTAATATTGAACCTGTAAACGCCATAATTATAGAGGAAATACAGCATTGTTTTTTGCTTGTTAATTACAAGTTTTTCGGGATGAATATCACTCAAAGTGAACGTATAAGTATAATCAATAGTAAGAGTATTCGGATCAATCCGGATCAACTTTCCGGGCGTATCACCATCCTGGGGCCATCCCGAAAATCCTTTGCCTTTGCATAGTACCCAAATCCGTCCATTTCCGTCAGCCACCATACCTGAAGGAGCATCTCCAACTTTAATTGTCTTTATAACTTTATCCGTTGTAAAATCAATAACAGTTACGCTGCTGTCTATAGTAAATCCGCCTGTATTTGCAACATATACATAATTTCCCGATTTTAGCATGGCATCCGGACCAGTTCCTGCCGGAATAGTTTTAGTTACCGCGTTAGATGCCAGATCAACAATTGCAATATGTCCAACCCAATCAGAAACGTAGGCTTTTTTACCATCAATAACCAAAAACTGGCTGGGATTTATAAGGTTTGTAATAGAAGCTTCCGACTCAAATGTTGCAATATCAACCACTTCCACTGTACCGGCATTATTTACTACAATATATCCTTTACCATCATAAATTGTCATACTTTGAGCGATATTACCGAGTGGCCGCCCATTTACCATTTCAAAAATATCCTGTTTAACCAGGTTACTATCAGGATTAAAATAAGTTATGGTTCCGGTACCGTTTTGAAAAGGGCCTTCGTTTACAATAAATATTCCGTTGCTGAATGCTCCTTTAACGGATGCATCTTCATCCTTGGTACACGATGTTGATACTAGAGTGACTGCCAAAGCCAGAAACGTCAGAGTTTTTTGAAAAGTTTTCATTGAAATTAATTTATTAAATTGATATTAATAGGTTTAAGGAAAATGAGATTCCAGGTTCAGGATAATAGAGAACAGATTGGTATGTTTTATTCATAAGATTCCGGATTTCGGCCTGAATTCTGAAACCAGATTTAGCCATTCTGAAGGTTGCCCCTGTATAAAAATCAAGAAGGGAATATGCCGGCAGCGATTTTTCGTTATCACTTTGCACATATCTTTTGCCAGTGAGCGAATAGGAAAACATGGTATAGAATTTTCCCTTTTCTGCGTAAAACGTCTCGACAACTTTATGTAAGGGAATATATATCAGCTGTTTATTAATATTATCAGATCCATTGGGAGTGGTTCCTTTATTTGTTGAAGGTGTAAAATTGTATCCAAATCTGAAATAACCTTTGATACCATACATCTGAAAATCGGTTTTTGATGATACTTCCACGCCGCGGCTCCAAACTTTATATACATTTTCCGGCGACCAAATCCCATTTTCGCCAGGAACCCATTGTATCATATTTTCAATTTGCAAACTATAAATATCAACCGCAATTCGGGATTGTATACTCTCACCAGTTTGATAAACATATGATCCTCCAGCCTGGAAGTTCCAGCTGTTTTCAGGAAGCAGGTCAGGATTTCCACCGGGAACCCAATACCTGTCGTTCATTGTTGGTACACGGAAATTTCTTGAGACACCAAAATTGGTGGAGATCCGCTTTGAAACAGGAACAACGGCAGTAAATGAGGGACAAAAGGGTATCTGAAATCCATCCGAAAAATCCTGACGTAAATTGAGCACACTTTTTATCCCAGTTCCTGAATGGCTGTATGCCAGTGCTGCCCATACTGAGCCTTCCGGCTGATATTCAATCACTTCATAATAAGGAACATCAGCTCGGATTATCCGGCCAGAGGTGCCTGCACCCAGTGTAATCTGCTTGTTCAGGTATCGTTTATACTCAAATTCTGCCTGAAGTGTATTCAAATGATAAAAGGCATCAATCAGGAGATTCTCACTTTGATAATGTTCTTTTTCATCAACAAATGCTGACCTGACGAAAAATGATTGTTTTTCACCGGTATAAGTCCATTGCAAACTGCTTCGTATTGCCTGATCCCACTGTTGCTGATCGCTCGAAGTCATTGTCATGGTTGGCGGAATCTCCCGATCAGTAGTTTGATACCACAATCCCGCTGACAGACGTTGATTTTGATTTATAATGTATTCAGCCTGATGAATTGTAGATATTGACTTCACAAGCGCATGTTCCAGTTTTACACGATTTCCGCTATAATCAGTGTACTTAAAATCATTTGGATTCCATTCGCCAACTATTGATCCTGAATAAGCAAGCCGGGTATTTCCGTTGTTCAATTTTATGCCTCCGTTCAATTTACCTATACTTGATCCTGATAACAGAACTGAAGATTGCAAAGGAATTGAAAACTTCATGTCATTTGAAAGTTGCAGACTCCCTCCTATCACTCCTGAGCCAAGTAAAGCACTTGCTCCACCCGACTGAAGTGAGATATCGCTGAATTCGAATGTCGAAATACGTGAGAGGTCTGTCATACCCATATTGGGTTGGGTTAGGTTTAGCCCATTCCAGAAAACGCCGGATTGAGATGAATTTGTACCTCTTACAGATAAAGTTGATACACCACCAGGGCCATAAGATCTGAGAAAAACAGGAGATTGCTCTGAAAGTAATATGGCAAGGCTTGCACCCTGGCGAATAGAGAGTGTAGTGCTGTCAATTACCTGAACTTTAAGCCCAGCTGAAAATGAGGAAATTTTGTCTGCTCTTATTTCAACACCTTTAATTGATTGAATTGTATCGCATTTTTGGGCTGAGATTTTTATCCCAAGCAAGAAAAACATTGAAAATACGATTACCCGTTTTACCATTAGTTCTAACATAAATTACGGGTACACAAAAGACCAAATTCCGCTCATGCGGAAATCCGTCGTTGCTTTTAACCCGAAAGCATTGAACAATAACACAGCGGCAGGTCTTCTGACTTACTCCCCCTTTCCGGCGCCTTCCCATGACGTGTGAACGTCAAAGTGGCATAAGGATTGCCGGTGGGCTAATTTGGAGTTTACAGCAGCGGGACTGTTCAGGATTTTCACCCGATTCCCTTTTCAGGCATACCCATTGCAAATGGGATGCACACCGTTGATGCGACAAAGGTAAATCAATAAAAAAGATTTTTACAAGTAAAAGATTTGAACATTGTTGTTCATAAATAAATTTATGTTTCAACTAACCAGTAAATCAATGTGATGATCAGTTTCCAATGCACTGAAATTTATCACTATTGAAGATCATAGGTCCCCAAATTAGTCTGTTCTCTATTATTTCACTAAACCATATAAGACACAAAAGCAGACTTGTCCCTATACACTTTTGCGTCTGTTCAAATTTGCTCCAGAAAATTCATTAAGAATAAAAAGTTCAACAGCTACAATACTGTAGTGTCTTTTGTAGTTATTTTTTAAAAACCGATGTGGTCATAAAAAAACTATCCTTTTTATGCTTTTTCAGATGGAATAAAATACTCGATACCGGGATAGAATAACTTTTCTTTTGCAATATTTTGAGGGTACGTATAATAATGCATCAGGGCTTCAGCGCCCAGAATTCCATCGTTCATATATAGTTCAACCTGTATAACGGCAATATTGCGTTTCATTTCCTGCAACCGTGCCCGCAACCGGAATGGAGCCTTATCCATTTTAACCGGCTTCAGAAGTTTTACTTCCATTTTAGAAGTTACCCCTGCTGTTTGCAGCTTTACAAATACATACCAGCTGGCAATCTCGTCCATTAGAGTAGCCTGTATGCCTCCATGTAAAACCCCAACCCATCCCTGAAGATGATTTTCGGGTTCCCAATCACAAAGCACGTCATCTCCTTCCACCCGGAAATGCATCCGCAATCCAAGTTCGTTTTCGGGAGAACAACCAAAACAATTGTATCCTTCGAGTTTATGAAATGGATTTTTTATAGGGATAGGATTCGACATATTTATATTTTATTTGCTGCATCTAAAAAATGCCTGAAATCATACAGGCATATATAATCATGTTCTGACAAACTGATTATTTTACCTGGCCTTTAACATAATTTGTAGTCTTAATCACTTTCCCGGTGGCATCAAATTCCTGCCATTTCCCTTCTTTTTCACCTTTCACATAATTGCCTTGCATCTTTACCCTGCCTTCCTCATCATAATCCTTCCAAACTCCGTTTAACTGGCTTTTAATATAAGAACCTTCCGATTTTAACTTTCCGCTCTCATAGTATTCTTTGTAAAAACCATTTTCCAGATTATCAGTGAATTCCTGTTCACTCATGATCTTTTTACCAGGAAAATAGGATTTTTGAACTCCTTGCAGCATGTTATTTACATAATTGTATTCTGCAATCGGATCTCCGCTGATTAAATAAAAAATTGATTTCCCATTTTTGATATCATCCTTATATTCAGATTCTTCCATTAGTTTTCCGGCAGAATTTTCATAATACAATTTCTTTTTGCCACTTATCTTACCATGCACGTAATCAATCTGAGAGGCTGGATTGGTTCCGTAAAAAAATTTCCTGGCTGTGCCTTCGATCAGATCGTTAACAAAATACGTTTCGCTAACAAGGTAACCACGCTGATCAATTTCAACGGCTATTCCATCCCGAAGTCCTTTATTAAAATTATCGATACGCAGGAGTTTCCCGTCAGCGGCATATGATGTCCAGCAGCCATCTTTCAGATCATTCAAAAATGAACCTTTAGCTGATCCTGTTGGAGATTTTTCTTCCCATAAACCTTGTTTTTTACCATTAGCATCCGTTTTATTAGCTGCAGTTTGCGCAAAAACAAATGAAATTGAAAA
The DNA here is from genome assembly GCA_020048595.1 of Bacteroidota bacterium. Classification (GTDB taxonomy): domain Bacteria; phylum Bacteroidota; class Bacteroidia; order Bacteroidales; family UBA4417; genus UBA4417. Next base: position 5,347 of record JAIFMH010000047.1, read on the forward strand.
TACAATCAACAAACAAACAAAGAGTATCTTTTTCATGATAAATAATTGTTTAGGGAATTTTTATATGTTTTAATTACTGTTTCTCTGATCCATCAATTCCAAGTGCCTGATGTCCATTATTAAGTTATCTCTACCGTTAGTGTTGGCACACGTAATATTTATTTAAAGACTACAAATCTACAATATTTCTAAAATCCTATTTAATAGAAACCATTTCAATTTCACCAAACAAATCAAAGGCATCGGCTTCTGTTATTTTTACGCTGTAAAATTCGCCGGTTTTCAGTTTTGCACTATGGTTTATTAAAACTTCATTATCCACTTCAGGAGAGTCAAATTCAGTCCGGCCAACAAAAAAATCACCTTCAAGCCTATCAATCAATACGTTGAAAATTTTACCAACTTTCAACTGGTTTAATTCCAATGAAATACCTTGCTGAATCTCCATAATTTCAGCGGCACGGCTTTGCTTAACTTCTGCCGGAACATCGTCTTCCAAACCAAATGCAAATGTATCTTCTTCATGAGAGTATGTAAATACTCCTACCCTATCAAATTTTGTATCTCGTATAAACGTCTTCAGTTCTTCAAACTCAGCATCTGTTTCGCCCGGATAGCCGACAATGAAAGCAGCTCTAACCGCGGCATCAGGCAATTGCTTCCTGAACTTTGCCATAAGGCTGTATGTTCCGGCTTTATCAACTCCACGGCGCATGCTTTTCAATATCCGGTCGTTGATATGCTGAAGAGGGATATCTACATAATTGCAAACATCAGGGCGGGATGCCATTACACCGAGTAGTTCATCAGGAAAAGTTGTTGGAAAGAGATAATGCAGACGTATCCATGTAAAAAGTTTCAGATCCGAAAGAATAGTTACCAATTCAGGAAGCATCTGCTTTTTATACAAATCGATTCCAAAGTAGGTAAGATCCTGGGAAATCAGCAAAAGCTCCTTAACGCCCTGCGCAGCAAGCTTTTTAGCTTCATCAACTATATCTTCAATGGGCCTTGATATATGCTTTCCGCGAATGCCGGGAATGGCACAGAAAGAACATGTTCGGTCACAGCCTTCAGCTATTTTCAGGTAAGCATAATGATTGGGAGTTGTAAGATAACGTTCGCCAAGCAAATCTTTACGGTAGCTGGCACCCATTTTTGTTACAATCTCCGAAAGATCGCGGACTCCAAAATATTCATCAACTTCGGGAATTTCCTTTTGCAAAGGCTCTTTGAAACGCTCGGATAAGCATCCCATGACAAAAACCTGCTTCAGTTTGCCGCTTTTTTTAGCGTCAATAAATCCGAGAATGGTTTCGATGGATTCTTCTTTTGCATCATTAATAAATCCACAGGTATTGATGATAACTGAATCCTCCCGGCCTTTTTCGCCATCGCGGAGAACACGGATATTATTCAACTTCAATTGGCCCATCAGAACTTCGGAATCAACTGTATTTTTTGCACAGCCGAGGGTAACTACACGAATGGTATGGCGGGGAAGGGTCATTCTTGGGGGATTAGGATTTGGGGATTAGGATTTGAGGCGAGGGGCGGCAAGGCGAGGTGTGACTGGGCGAAGGGCGATAGGGCCCGGCACTTCGGAACCCGGCACTTCGGAACCAGAATTTTCAGCTAATTTTCACCTTAAGAGAAGAGTGAATTCACAAATTCATTTTTATCAAATATCTGCAGGTCTTCCATTTTTTCGCCTAAACCTATAAAACGGACAGGGATTTTAAACTGATCAGAAATACCAATTACAACGCCACCTTTTGCAGTGCCGTCCAGTTTGGTAAGAGCCAGGCTGGTTACTTCGGTAACGGCTGTAAATTGTTTAGCTTGTTCAATGGCATTTTGTCCGGTTGATCCGTCGAGTACCAGCAAAACTTCCTGAGGAGCATCCGGCAGGACTTTCTGCATCACTTTTTTAATTTTACCCAATTCATTCATCAAACCTACCTTGTTGTGCAAACGGCCGGCAGTATCAATAATTACAACATCAATATTACGGTTAACAGCTGAAGTAACAGTATCAAAAGCTACAGCAGCAGGATCGGAACCCATTTCCTGTTTCACTATAGAAACGCCGGTGCGGTCGGCCCAAATACTTAACTGCTCGATGGCTGCAGCACGAAACGTATCAGCAGCACCAAGTAAAACACTTTTGCCTGCTTTTGTAAAATGATAAGCTAGTTTACCGATGGTAGTGGTCTTGCCTACTCCATTCACACCTACAACCATAATTACATAAGGAGTATCACGTTTCGGAAAATCGAAACCAACAAATTCGTCAGTATCATTTTCGGTAAGCAAGGCAGCTATTTCCTCTTTCAACAGGCCATTCAGCTCGCTGGTTCCCAAATACTTATCCCGTGAAACACGCTCCTGGATACGTGAAATTATCTTTAAAGTAGTTTCAACACCTACATCCGATGTTACCAGAATTTCTTCCAGATCGTCGAGTACATCATCGTCAACGCGCGATTTACCGGCAATGGCTTTGGTGAGGCGTGAAAAAACACTGGTACGCGTTTTCTCAAGGCCTTTATCCAGGACCTCTTTTTTTTCTTTGGTGAAAAATGAAAATATTCCCATTTGTTTTACTATTAGTTCGATTGTTCAATGTTCAAATGCTTTTGGTGTCCGCAGGAAAATAGCAAATGGAAAATGGAAAATAGTTCCTAATCCAAGTTGCAAAAAGTACCAATAGTTAGTTCACCATTTTCCCAGTTTTCTAATTTCTATTTTTCCTTTTCCTACCGATTTTCCCAAAACCGAAAAAGCTTTTCCCCTAAAGAAAAAGCTTTCCGTAAGAAACAGAATTTCGTAATTATTTTTTAGCCAGGAAATCTTTTACAAGCTCGTTAGCTACGATGGTTTCTTTGAACACGTAAGCACCGGTTTTAGGTGAACGGGCCATACGGATAACTTTTGCATAGTCCTTACCACTTGTGGTACGCAGGGTTGCAACAACTTTCTTTGCCATGGTATATTATTATTTAATTTCGCGGTGAACGGTTACTTTCTTTAATATCTTGTTGTATTTCTTAAGTTCAAGACGCTCAGGCGTATTTTTCTTGTTCTTAACGCTTACGTAGCGCGATGTACCGGGCATTCCGCTTGTTTTATGCTCTGTGCACTCCAGAATTATCTGTACCCGTGCTTCTTTGCTCTTCTTAGCCATTGGTTATTCTTTTTTATTACAGGGGTGCAAAAGTATGTACATTTTATCAATTAAACAACAAGTGCCGGAAATTTATTTTCAGGATTTTACTTTTAAAAGATGTCCACAAAAATACAAATAAAAGGCATACCCTTTTCAATAGTAAAATCACCCGTCAATAGTTTATCTTTGCTCGCATGATATGGGAATCGTACCGTCGTGGATTTGATGCTTTCCTAAGGCTCGAAAAGTCACTTTCGCAGCATTCTGTTGATGCATATAAGCATGATATCGAAAAACTTACAACCTTTCTGGAAGAAAATAATATTGCTGTTCAACCTAACGAAATCAGGTTGGCTCATCTTCAGGATTTCCTGAAATGGCTTAATCAGACTTCGCTGAATGCACGATCGCAGATGCGTATTATTTCAGGAATCAGGGCTTTTTACAAATACCTGTTGCTCGAAAACCTGATCAGCGATGATCCTACTCTTCTGCTCGATATGCCGCGTACCGGCAAAAAACTGCCTGAATTTTTAACAATCGACGAAATTGAAAGGCTTATTGCAGCCATTGATTTATCAAAACCCGAAGGCGAACGGAACAAAGCCATGATCGAAACTTTATATGGTTGCGGTTTGCGGGTAACGGAAATGGTAAATCTGAAAATCAGCTGTATTTATTTTAACGAGGGGTTTATGCGTATTA
>JAIFMH010000268.1 GCA_020048595.1 Bacteroidota bacterium
CAACCTACACCATTACCGGAACTGGCGAGTTTAAAAAACAAGCTTACGAATGGGGCAATAAAAAGAGAGATGGTATTGTTCTGAAATATACAGTTTCCAATGCTACCAACAAGTATGAAGCCGACGAAGTGCTGGTTGCCAGAGACCGGGCCGTTGTTATGGAAACATACGCACCGGTACTTAACTAACATCGCAAATAAGAGAAACTATAACTAAGTTGATTACTTAGTTATAGTTTCTTCTTTTTTATTATATCCACTTCTAATGGCTTCGTTTTCTGATATCCGCTTTTAATTCTGAGTTTAGATTGCAGAATTTACAGAAAAGAAGAACCTTTTTTACTAAAAAACAAATAATTTCCTCAAATAAGGTCTCTTCAGCCTAAAGCTTTGTTCGAATAAACCAAAATGGTCATCTTATCCAACCCGAAAATTCATTTCACAATGAAAAAACAACTCATACTGGCCTATCTTATTTTTATTTCAACCAATATTTTTGCTCAGGAAGTTTCATATAGCGCCAGTTGGATTTCGGCACAAGGCATTGAACTGAAGGAACACAATGTTATTCATTTACGCAAAACAATTGTGTTAGAAAAAGCTCCGGAAAAGTTCAACGTGAAAGTATCGGGCGACAATCAGTACCGCTTATTTGTGAATGGGCAATATGTATGTAAAGGCCCTGGAAGGAGCGACCTGCAACACTGGTATTATCAAACCATAAATTTGGCAAAATATTTAAAACAGGGGAAAAACCTGATCGCTGCTGAAGTTGTGAATTTTGGCCCACGGCGCGGATTTTCGCAGTTATCGCACCTTACGGCTTTTCTTATGGAAGGTGAAACCGATGCTGAAAAAATAATTAATACAGGAAATGCTGGCTGGAAAGCAATTAATAATGAAGCATATCATGAACGGATAGTCCGCTGGCAGGAGAAAATAGACATAACTCAAGGATTATATGTTGCTAACCCAACCGATAGCATTGTAGCCGAAAGATATTTATGGGGATGGCAAAATCCTGATTACGATGATACCGCCTGGGAAACGGCAAAATACCTCGACATATCTGCATATCGATATAATAATGTTTCGGGTATTTTTTATCCCGATGGTTGGTTATTATACGAACAGCCCATTCAGAACCGGACTGAAAAAAGAGAAGATTTTTCTACCATCTATAATTTAAATGGGTTAAAAAAAATTCAATCGCTCAAAAAACTGACACTCCCACCCCACACAAAAACGCATATTTTGATCGACAATAAAAACATGACTTTAGGTTATCCTGAACTGATCCTGAATCGGGGGAAGAATGCCCATATCAAAGTAATATATGCTGAAACTTTATTTCATCCAGACCGCCTGGGAAAAGACGACAGAAATAAAATTGAAGGAAATCAGATGATAGGTTTATCAGATATATTTATCCCCGATGGTAAAAATAACCGGATGTTTCGCCCCAATTGGTTCCGATCATTCCGATACATTCAGCTGGATATAACCACACAAGACGAATCAGTAGAAATTGTTGATTATTACAACCAAAAATCGGAATACCCCATACAACTGCAATCGCATTTTGTAACCGATAACAACTTTTTAAATTCATTGGTAGAACCCGGTTGGAGAACAGCATCGTTGTGTGCCCAGGATTTTCTGATGAGTGATGCCTATTACGAACAAATGCAATACGTTGGTGATGCACGGATTCATGGCGAAGCAATCATGTATTTATCTGGAAACGACGATTTAATCAGGCAAATGCTTGTTCAAACCGATTGGTCAAAAATACCTGAAGGACTAACACATGCCTGTTATCCAGATGGGTTTAACCTTACCATTCCCATATATTCATTGGCTTGGATCGATTTGATTTATGACCATTTGATGTGGTCTGGTGACCAGAAATTTACTTCACAGTTTGATATTGGAATTTATACGGTGCTGGAATGGTTCAATAAAAAGATACAGCCCAATGGATTAACAGGCCCTATCGACTGGTGGGCATATGCCGACTGGTGTGTTGACTGGAAAAGTGGAGTGCCACCTGGAGGAATCGAAGGAAATTCAGCACTTTTTACTTTACATTATGCCTACACCTTACAAAATGCTTCTAAAATTTACCGTTCTATTGGCAAAACCAATATGGCCGAAATTTATGAAAACCGTTCTGAAAGCCTAATAAATTCGGTCAATCAACATTGCTTTAATACCTCTAGAAAGCTTTATTCCGATACTCCTGAAATGAAATACTATTCGATGCATACCAATATTTTTGCAGTTCTTTCAGGAGCAGTTAAAGGCGACACTGCTAGAAGTATCCTTAAAACCATCTTATCCGATAAAACACTATCTCAAATTGGGCTCTATTTTCATCACTACCTTTTTGAAGCATTTAATAAAGCCGATATGAACGAAGAATTCCAAAATCAGCTTTCGGGATGGAAAGAAATGATGGACAACAACCTGACCACATTTACGGAGGTTGCCCTAACCGGGAACCGAACCCAGAGATCAGATTGTCACCCCTGGAGTTGCAGCCCAAATATTCATTTTTTTAGAACAATCTGTGGCATTCAACCTGTAGCCGAAGGATTTAAAAAAGTAATAATTGCTCCATGCCCCGGTAAGTTGAAAACAATAAATGCTAACCTTGTTCATCCAAATGGTGAAATTCTCATGAAACTGAATTTCATAAATTCATCAGTAAAAGGAGAAATTACAGTTCCTGAAAAAATGACAATCGAATTCTTTTGGAAAGGTAAAATTCAGGAACTCAGTTTCGGGTTAAATAGGATTAATCTTTAATAATACATGTTTAACTTTTATTTTTTATTTTATGCAATCGATTGTTTTTTATATATATATTTGGATATGATATTTTTGGATAATCTTCAGCTTATTAGTAATTTACATTTAGGCTATTCGATGAATCATGAAAATATTTGAAAGCCATACGAATTAACCAATCTGTTTTCATAAAACCTAAAACAATTTAATTCTTGTGGCTGTTGTTAACTAACTGATAATCTAACTAAAACTTAATCTATGAATGTACCTACTTATTCATTAGAGCCAGCTTCTTATTTGTCAATCCTGACAAACTATTACACTGATACAATTCATTTTATTACCCACTGCTTCTCAACCCGGAATAATTTGTCTTTAATATTGTCTATTCGATGACTCAGTAAAAAGCATCTGCTTTTTTTGATTATAACCATTATCTAATTTAAAATCAAACTTATGAAAGAGAAACATGGATTAAAAAAGGCCATCGGGCTTTTGGTACTTTGTCTCTTTACCATCTCGGCCACTATGCCTCCGGTATATGCGGTGGATGGGACAGAGTTAGTGCAACAGCAAAAATCTATCAAAGGGAAAGTGGTAGATGAAACCGGAGCACCACTCCCTGGGGTTACGATTGTAATTAAAGGAACAACTGTTGGTACTGTAACCGGAATGGAAGGAGACTATTCGTTGATGAATGTTAGTCCAAATTCAACCCTTCAGTTTTCATTTGTTGGGATGACTTCGCAGGAAATTCAGGTTGGGAATCAATCCACCATTAACCTTACCATGAAACCCGAATCTATCGGATTGGAAGAGGTTGTTGCTATTGGTTATGGTACGCAGAAAAAAGCCAACCTCACAGGTTCTGTAAGTACAGCCGGAAGCGAAAGACTCGAAAACCGTCCAATTGCCTCAGTAGGTCACGGTCTGCAGGGTGTTATTCCGAACCTAAACGTCACTATCCGCAATGGTGACCCAACACAGACATCCGATTTTAATATTCGTGGTTTTGAATCTATTAACGGAGGAAATCCTCTGATTTTAGTTGATGGTGTTCCGATGGATCTGGAAGACGTAAACCCTTCTGATATAGCTAATGTAACTGTTTTAAAAGATGCATCATCGGCTGCTATTTATGGAGCAAGAGCTGCTTTTGGAGTTATTCTTGTTGAAACAAAAAAGGGGAAATCGGGTAAAGTTCGGGTTTCGTTAAGTACCGAACAATCTGTAGCAAAACCAATTTATATGGTTGATCCGATTACAAACCCCAACCAATTTGTAACACTCTGGAATCAAGCTACATTAAGAACAAATGGAACAGCCGCTTACGACGACGACTATGTAACTAAAACAAAAGCATGGGTCGATAATCCTACTGAGGCTAATGCCTGGGGAGTTGTAAACGGAACACTTCGCTATTATGGTTTCAACGATTACCACAATAAGCTCATTACCGACTTTGCTCCACAGAATAAATATGACATGACTATTTCCGGAGCTACCGACAAGTCCTCTTTCTACGTTTCTTTTGGATATCTGGATAAAGACGGATACTTAAGAAATGAAGAAAAAAATGAACACTACAAACGGTATAATACTTTGATAAAGGCCGATTTTAAAATTACAGATTGGTTAAGTCTCGATGAAAAAATCATGTTTGCCTCAGAAAATAGTGACAAACCCCACTTTTACAACTGGGATGTTAATATCAATACTTCGGCAAGGGTTAACCCTATCCTGCCACTAAAGTTTCCTGATTTGCCATATTATCTTGCGCAGGGCGACCGCGACAAATTTACCCAATACATTGGTATGGATTTCGCAAGCGTTAACTTTTTCCCCTATCTGGAAAGAGGAGGTCGTGAAACTTACACCGAAAATGATATTTGGTTTACTCAGGGCATTACGCTTAATCCAATCAAAGGACTGGTAGTTAGAGGCGATTTCTCTTATCAGGCTTATTGGAGAAGTTCTCAGGATGTCCAAAGCAAGCTTGATGTGATCAGCAACGCCACTTTAGGTAACCTTATCGTGAATAATGGCTTTAGTGGTGACGACTGGATCAATAACCAAATGAATTTTAACCAGTATTATGTGGGTAACGCCTATGCTGAATATACAATGGACCAAATAGAAAACCATTATCTAAAGGCAATGGTTGGATATAGCCAGGAATGGGGTCGTAATACATACATCAGGTCTCAGGCCCGGCAGTTAATTACTCCATTAATTACCGACCTGAATGCAACTACCGGTACGCAACAAACTTTTGGAGGAAAGTCGCATGTTTCTTTGAGAGGATTATTCTATCGCTTGAATTACATTTACAAAGAAAAATACCTTCTGGAAACGAACGGACGTTATGACGGAACTTCACGTTTCCCTACCGATGATCGTTTTGGATTCTTTCCTTCAGTCTCTGTTGGTTGGCGAATTTCTAAAGAACCTTTTATGGGATTTGCTACTACCTGGCTCGATAATTTAAAAGTTCGCGCATCGTATGGAGAACTGGGTAACCAGACCATCTTAAACAGCGATGGTTCACAGAACTTATATCCATATATTGCTACAATGGGCAGCGGACAGGCAGGCTATGTAATGTCATCCGGGAATATTCCTTACGTTTCTCCTGCCGGGCTGGTTAGTCCAAAACTTACATGGGAAACCGTAGCAACCAAAAACTTTGGATTTGATGTTACAGCTCTTAAGCAGAGATTTGATTTATCGTTTGATATTTACAGCCGGGACACCAAGGATATGTTAATGAGTGTGACTTATCCTGAAATTATAGGCACATCCGCACCACAGGAAAACGCTGCTGATCTTAGAACCAATGGATGGGAAGTTTCGGCTTCATGGAAAGATAAAATTGGTCAGGATTGGCAATATGGTATTACTCTGGCTTTATCCGACAACCAATCTGAGATTACCAGATACAACAATCCTACCGGAGCTTTTGCAACCTATTATGAAGGGAAGAAACTCGGTGAAATTTGGGGATTCGAGACCGAAGGAATTTTCCAGACCGATGCAGAAGTGGCAACACACGCGAGTCAGGCAGCCGTTGGTGCAGCATGGAAAGCAGGAGATATCATGTATAAAGATTTGAATGATGACAAAACAATTACCTACGGTAATAATACGTTATCAAATCCAGGCGATCAGGTCGTAATAGGAAATACAACTCCACGTTACACTTTTGGGATCAATCCTGATATTTCGTATAAAAACTGGACACTTAATTTATTCTTCCAAGGGCTTTTCCGCGACTATTTACCACCAAACGACAACTGGAATGCATTCTATCCGTTTAATGCAGGTCATGCAGAAACCTATTATGCAACAGAAACATGGAGTGTTGATAATCCGGACGCTTATTTCGCTGCACCTCATATCTCAACCAATACGAAAAAGAATATTCTGCCTCAGTCAAGGTATGTTCAAAATGCTTCATATATCCGTTTAAAAAACCTTACATTAAATTATAACCTTCCTGAAAGCTGGATTGGGAAAGTTGGCTTAAGTAAAGCTCAGGTTTATTTTTCGGGCGAAGATATGTGGGAGTTCTCTAAAATACACAAACCGTTACATCCTGAAGTTGTTACGGTTACACAGGAGTATTATTTGCAGCGGATTTTCACCTTAGGTGCAAAGATCACATTCTAATTTAACCCTAAAAAGAAAATGAAATGAAGAATTATAAACTCAAAATAAACTTTTTATTCGTTGCAACACTGTTGCTCTTTAGTTGCAATGACGAGTTTCTGGAAAGGTTACCGCTCGATAGAATTAGTAACGAAACTTTCTGGAGTTCGGAAAATGACCTGAAGGTGTACAACAACCACCTGTACAACATGGCTCGAAACGATATTAACGTACCAATTATGATGGGACACCACGAAGGGTTTGATAGCAACTGGTGCGGAATCTGGTATCTCGATGAATTCTCAGATAACATTGCCCCACGCGAAACCAGACATTTAAATTACCAGCAACTACGTGCAGGGAAACACATTGTTCCAACATCGGCTCAGTGGTACGGATGGCGAGGATGGGATTTTGTTCGCGCTATAAATATTGGTTTGACCAACTATGGAAATGCAAAAATTACCGATGCCATTAAAAACAAATATATAGCAGAAGCCCGATTTTTCAGGGGATGGTTTTATGCCGACAAAGTCTCAAAATTTGGAGATGTACAATGGATCGACAAAGAGTTGACCACAGAATCGGAAGAACTATTTGGCGAAAGAACTCCACGTGAAGAAGTGATGACAAAAGTATTGGAAGATCTGAATTTTGCCTGTACCAACCTACCTGCCAATTGGGGAGATGGTGGTGCTCCGGGTCGGATGAACCGTTGGGCTGCCCTTCTGGTAAAATCAAGAGTTTGCCTGTTCGAAGGTACCTGGCGGAAATACCATGGCGGAACAAATCCAACGATGTGGTTGACTGAAGCTGCTGCTGCAGCCAAAGAACTAATGGATAATGGTCCATACAAATTGTACACTTCAACTGATTTAGCACATGCTTACAATGCTATCCACCGCATGACAAATCTTGCAGGTAATCCAGAAGTACTTTACTGGAGAAAATACGAAACCGGCGTAATGGTAAACCACGTAATGAGTTACCATACAGGGTACAATGGTGGGGCAACTAAAAATATGGTTGAAGACTACCTTTGTTCTGATGGATTGCCAATTTCTCTTTCTCCACTTTATAAAGGGGATGCCGTTTACGAAGATATTTTTGAAAACCGCGACCCAAGATTAAGGCAAACGATAATGCACCCTGCCGATCAAAGATATTATGAATACAGAACTCCAACAGAACCCTACACCTATCCACGTGTTCAGGGTACTGTGGGTGGGACTACCACTTCAACAGGGTATCATATTATTAAGGTATTCGATCAGGCAACTTCAAATGCAACTTATAACGTTTCAACAACTCCAGCAATTACTTTACGTTTTGCCGAAGCGCTTCTGAACTATGCCGAAGCTAAAGCAGAGTTGGGGACGATTACTCAAGCCGACATTGATGCCACCATCAATAAACTACGTGACCGAGTTGGAATGGCAAGATTGACAACGCTGACCCCTCCAATGGATCCACGTTATGCCAATGATGGAGTTTCTTCCTTGATCGTGGAAATCCGTAGGGAACGTCGTATCGAACTCTTTATGGAAGGTTTCCGTTACGATGACCTCAGACGTTGGAAACAAGGCAAAAAACTTGAAGCACCAAGTTATGGAATGCGCTGGGATGCTGCCAATAAAGCTAGGTTTGACGCTGCCGGAAAAGTTACCATAAAAACTACAGACCTGAATGGAATTACCTACCTTGATGTTTATAAAGGTACAGATTGGGCTGTTCCGGTGTTTGATGAAAATAAACATTATTTATGGCCAATTCCACTAAATTCAATCTCGCAAAATACCAATCTGAAACAAACAAAAGGTTGGTAAAATAGATTCTTTCCGAAGATCACCTTTAAAGCAGCAATCCAGAATCGGATTGCTGCTTTATTCCCTCATTTTCACAAAACTATTTTAAAACAAAATATTCAAAATGCCTATTAAAGAATAAATTAACTATATTTTTGAGTGCTATACTAGTATAATTGTTGACTACCTAAACCTTTTACCCAATGAATACCTGCCATCAAAATTCGCAACGAATTTTAAGGTTTCAAATTTGGCCGTTTCTATTTTTTACCCTGATTCTATGGGTTGGAAATAGCTATGCGACTATCCCCTACACCGAAAAAATAAATATTGAATTATTACTTTCCCGGCTTAATTTGAATTCTACTGGCCTTGAACAGGTCAAACTTTCGCAGGAAAATCATGGACTGGCCTTTCAAAATTTATTAAAATATTACCAGACTCGCACTTCGGTAAAACATCCGGTTGACCGAAAGTTGAAAACTGACGGTTTGGGAAAATCAGCTTCTTCCGTAGAAATGCAGGCTGCCGACAACGCGCTGAAGCACATATTCGTCGGACAATCGGCCTACCCACCTTACTTTTGCGGCGATGATATTGACTGGGGAACACGCCCCGTGCCTGATAACGAATGGGTATGGCAACTCAACCGCATGTCGTTCTGGGGTTCGATGGCCCGGGCCTACTGGCACACCGGCGATGAAAAATATGCCAAAGAATGGGCTTATCAACTGGTTGACTGGACGCGCAAAAACCCGAACGACGAGCAGCACAAACACGCCTGGCGATCCATCGAAGCCGGAATCCGTGGACATTCGTGGACTTCGCATTTTCAGTATTTTATCGATTCTCCTCACTTTACTCCTGAAGTGTTGACTGCATTCCTGAATAGCTGCTTCGATCATGCATCGTACCTGATGACCGTTTATCGCAGCAAAAG
>JAIFMH010000234.1 GCA_020048595.1 Bacteroidota bacterium
ATACACAGGTTAAAATTAACGGTTACCGTGTCGAAATCAGCGAACTGGAATATCATGCGGCAAAAGTCCCTGAAATTGATGAAGCTGTGGTGATTGTTACTTCAAATGAAAAAAACGATCAACAGATACTTAATCTTGTTTATACAGCAAAATCCGAAATTAAGAAAGATGATATTGTTGCGTTTTTAATAAAGAAAATACCATCGTATATGCTTCCCGGAAACATTTACTTTGTGAGCAATATCCCGCATAATCTGAACGGGAAAATCGATAAAAGAGCATTAGCCGAACAAATCGCAAAAACCAACTAATGGAAATTCAAACCGGAATTCAAATCAGAAATGCTGTAGACTCAGATATTGAGTTTATAATTGAAACAATAATACGGGCCGAAACAGGAAATGGAAATTCGATAAGCTATTGCAAATTATTCAATATCAATGAACCGGAATTCAGAAGTGTTCTGAAAAAGATACTTGAAGAGAAAATCTGTAATTTTGAGTTTAGCCTGGCTGATTTTAAAGTTGCCGTATCAAATGGAACGAGTGTTGCTGCTTACGGAGCATGGCTTGAAGGAAAAGAGGGGATTTCGTCCGGTATCCTGAAAATAAGTGCTTTGAAAACATTTCTGGGCAAAGAAAACATCGCATATTATAAGCAATACGCCCCGGTGGCTGATGAAATATCCATCAGAAGGCAACCCGGAACAATACAGTTTGAATCGATTTATATTGTTGAGGAATTCCGGGGTAAAAATATCGGAAAAATGCTCGTTCAGGCATAGATTGCCGATTTGAAGGAAAAACATCCCGATGTGAAAGCAGCCCATGTTCAGCTTATAAAACAGAATGCCGTATCTTTACAGGCACATCAGAAATATGGATTTAAGATCATTGAAGAAAAGACTTCTCTGAATCCTGAGATTCTAAAATTCTACTCCGGAGCTACCCGTGTTTTGATGGAAATAAAATTATAACAGATGCAAACAACTATTGAATTAATAACTGAGATTTTTGCCATCCTGCTAAAACGGCCAGCTCTAAAACTTGAAATGTCCGATTCGCCTGATACTGTTGCAGGCTGGGATTCACTTACACACCCTGAATTAATTACAGCCATTGAGGAAAAACTGAATATTGATTTCGACTTTAAAGAACTTGCTTCGATCAGGACTATTGCTGACCTGGTTTCCCTCATTGAACTTAAACGTAAGTAAGGTATCAGATGAAGATAAGGCTATTACTGACTTTCGACCATGAGTTGCCATTAGGTAGCCTGAAAACCAGTTACAACCGCGCACTTTTCGATCCGACCGAACGACTTTTTGAAACAGCAAAAAAAAATGATTTCCCGGTAACATTGTTTACCGATGTACTTTGTGCTTTGCGTTATAAGGAATGGGATTGTCAGGGATTTTATAATCCTTATGTAAGTCAGTTGCAAAAAGCGATTGAATCAGGGCATGACGTACAACTGCATTTGCATCCGCACTGGCTTACATCCAGGTATGAAAACGGCAAAGTTTTCCCTTCGGATGATTATAGCCTGGCGCATTTTAAAAACAATAAGGAATATACCATTGGTGACATTGTAAATAAAGGCACCCGATTGCTCGAAGAAGTTTGCAGCAAAGTAAACAGCAGCTATAAAGTGCATGCATTCAGGGCCGGAGGCTATAATATTGAGCCGGAAACAAAAGCGATTTTTGATGAGCTGGCTAAAAACGGGATTGTGTATGACAGTTCTGTTGTTCTGAAATATTATTTTGCATCCTCCCTATCACTGATTGATTTCAGGAAAGTACCTCCGCTCCCAAACTGGTACATCGGGAACGACGGCAATTTCAGGAAATCAGCCGATGCAGGAATACTTGAGATTCCGGTTGCTGCAATCCCTAAAACACCCTTCGAAATACCAACCCGCTTCAAATTAAAACACTTTGCGCATCGTGCGCCCGAAAGCCATGGTGCAATGATACATGAAGGAAATACAGGAAGCCGTTTACAGCAATTACGGATGTTGTTTTCGTCACGGATGCTCACTTTCGACAACCATACTCTATCCGCAAAATACCTGATGCGTATATTAGATTATAATGCCAGGAAATTCTCCCGTTTCGAAACCATAACCATGGCTACCTGCTCGCATCCAAAAACCATGGGTGACTATTCATTTTCACTGATGGAACAATTTATTGAAATGGCCCGGAATAAATACCCGGATATTGAATTCACTACTTTCGAACGCCTGTACAAACTGAACCAGAACGATTAATATGTTCCTGAGCCGAATCATATTTAAAGTGTTTCCACCCGAGGTTTTTATTCGTCTCAGGAAAATTTACCGTACATCATTAAAAAAGGTGTACTCACCTCTCACCGAAGAGGAATTCAGGAAACTTGTGACAGAAGAATTGAAAATATCAAAAGGTTCCATTGTTTTTATACACAGTTCTGTTGATAATCTGAATATTAATTTCGGAGCAGACCGACTGCTCGAAATCCTGATAGAAACAGTTGGAGAAGAGGGAACACTAGTTTTTCCATGCTGGCATTTTACTTACCGGGCCGAGGATTACCTGCGATCGGGAAAAGTGTTTGATGTTCGTCGTTCGCCATCAGCACTGGGAATGTTGTCGGAATTGGCAAGGCGGTATCCGGGGTCAAAACGCAGCCTTCATCCTACCAACAGCATTGTTGCAATTGGTAAACATGCTGATACAATTACCGGATCGCATCATACAGATATTTATCCATGCGGCGAAAAAAGTCCATATTACATTGCCATGCAAATGGGTGGAATTATTGCCGGGATAGGAGTAAATGCAAATTTCATGTCGTTCGTGCATTGCCCGGAGGATGTGCTAAAAAATAAGTTCCCATTAAAAACCAGGCTAGACGAGGTTTTTGAAGCAAAAGTTAAGAAAGCAGATGGATCATTAGAGATTGTAAAAACATTGGCTGCCCATCCACAAATTAAAAACAATGATATACTCGGATTCCTTAAAAAACACATTCCGGAATCTGTTTGCAGGAATTTTACTATCAAAGGGAACCGTTTTTTTGTTGCCCATCCAAAGGATTTATTTGACTCGATGGTAGAATTATCGAAGGAAAATAAAACGATTTATACGGATAAGGCGCAAATCAGGAATACGTAGTTATATATTTTGAACTACTTTTAATACATGCAAGCAATTGCTCATTTGATTAAATATAAACTTACCATGAAGATAAAAATTACTGCCGGGCTTATACGCTCCCACCTGGTAATGACATTAGGACTTTTTCTGACTGCTCTCGGCTGGACTGCTTTCCTGATCCCGGCTAAAATTACAGGCGGCGGAATTACGGGTGTTTCAACGCTTATCTTTTTTGGCACAGGCTTCCCTTTAGGCGTTAGTTACCTCATTATTAATGCAATACTGATTGTGTTTGCCATTAAAATATTAGGCAGGAGTTTTGGTGTAAAAACAATTTTCAGCGTGGTTGTACTGTCGGTGCTGTTTTCACTGATGCAGCAATTTATAACCGAACCTATTATCGACGATGATTTCCTGTCGACCGTACTTGGCGGTATTCTGGGCGGCGCAGGAGTGGGAATTGTATTCACACAGGGTGGCAGCACTGGCGGAACCGATATTATCGCCATGATCATTAATAAATATAAAAACATCAGTCCCGGCCGGATAATACTGTACCTCGATGTTTTTATTATTGCGTCATCCTACCTGATTTTCCAGTCGATTGAAAAAATAGTGTATGGATATGTAACCATGGGTATTGCTTCGTACACTATCGACTTGCTTTTTACCGGCTCAAAACAATCGGTACAAATGTTTATCTTTTCAAAAAAACACGACGAAATTGCCGACCGGATCGGAAAGGAACTCGGACGCGGAATTACTATAATTGACGGTAAAGGATGGTATACCGGCGAGCAAACCAAAGTGCTGCTGGTGTTGGTAAAGAAACCAGAAGCCAGCCAGATATTCCGTATTATAAAGGAAGTTGACCAACATGCTTTTATGTCGGTAAATAACGTGATGGGCGTTTATGGACAGGGATTTGAGAAGATAAGAACCTAATTGTGAAAACTGATTGCCGGGCAGACTTTTTTTTCTTCTGCAAATTACATTCTTAACGTTTCTCCCAGCACGACTTTTGAAAAAGCATCAACATAAACTATAATTGGTCCAAGTAGCGCATCATCTGTGGTATTAAAGGTTACTGCATAAACTTTAGCCCCATTATACATTGTTTCAGCCACCGGTGCTTTTTCCCAATCAACATTCACGGTTGCCTTGGCTTGTGCATCTAAATAATTCCATGCAATTTCCCTGATCTGCAAATCGGAATCTGTTTCATTATCTTTTTTACAGCCCTCGATAAAAGGGATTAATAGTATCATCACTAAAAATAGAAATCTCTTCATCGCGTAAATTTGTTTTTTTAATAGTGATATTCAGATAGACACACAATCCTATAGGTTTTTTAAACCCATCATGTTGTCATTAAAAAACCGATTATAATCAACAGGCCACCAACAAATTTATTTCCCGGTGTGATACTCAGACTTAATTTCGGAAATCACCAGTTTATGGTTGTCCAATGAAATAATTCTCCAGGAACGATCAATAGTACCACCCCAAAATCCTACTGATATATTTACAATGGAATCGTGACTTGTCCAGGTTCCTTGGTAATCGGCGGTAACAATGGGCGGTGTGCCGCAAAACCCGCTGTTTTGGCGTTCAATAAGTTTATTTTCGGATTGAAATGTAATTCCATATTGGTTTTCAGCCAGGTGTTCAGCCCGGGAATAGGTAATTACAGTATCCGAATATTGCGGATCAATCCAGCTGCCAATTAAATCTGAAGTTCCTGATTCAACCGGATCGGCAAGTTTCTGGCACGAAACCAGGACCAGTGAAAGCAGTAAAGCTATTGCAATCGTTTTCATTTTTTCTTTTATACTAATTCTACTAAAGATTTCAGGAGCCTGAATGCCCAAATTTAGTATTATTTATTTCGTGCCGATCGGAATTTTACTCAACTCCTGGATATTAAGCACATCAGAGTAGCTGTATTGATAAATTCCATCTTCAGCAATCATGATCAGAACCTTTCCAAACGGGATAACATCCAGGGCTTTCAGATTGGTATAGTTTTTCAACATATGCAGATCGATTCGCAAGGGATCGGTGGCATCATAAATCTTTAATCCTGCCTGTCCATCGCAAACGAAAAGTGTTTTGTTATCTATTCCTAATCCATATGGTTCCGACATGGAGTAACTTTTCATCAATACAGGATTCATGATATCTTTCAAATCTATTACTTCCATCACATTCTGCCAGTTCCCACAGCGGTTTCCTGCACGTAATGTTACATACGCATAATTATCCTGAACAACTACCGGGTCACAGCTTTGAAAATGATTATACTCCGATTTATAAACAGGTGTAGCAGGTGACGAAATATCATAAATCAGCATTCCTGTTTGTGTTCCGACAAAAAGGTTTAATCCGTCAATAAACACTGTTTCGACTACCCGCGACATTTCAATCTTAGTTCCTGCAACCGGATTTGATGGTTCGGTAATGTTTATAACCTGCATATTAGATTGGTTCAAACCATAAAACTGATCCCCATTGATGATAAACCTGGCCATAGAACCGCCAATACCAACAGTACGGTTTGGCATTCCGGCGCTTTCGTTCATCATAAAGATGCCTGTTCCTTTATCAAAAAAATAGTATGGCATCATTCCGTTACTATTTAATTCTTCGGTTACTTCTTTTACCTGCCAGCCTACAATTACGCCTTGTTCCTGGTCAATATTGGAAATCGGGTAAATTTCAGATGTTTCAGGAATAGTGTACGGAAAAATATCCTTGATGCGGGCAACCTCAACCGGCGAATTCAGGTTTGAAATATCGAGCACAATCAGATCCACGTAGTTATCAGCATACAGAAAATTGCCTTTCACGGCCAGGTCAACATTTCCGGGGATATCCAGAAATGCAAGGTTAACCGGCGACGAGGGGTTTGAATTATCAAACACATGGATGCCTTTGTATTTTTCGTTTACAAAGAGGTAATTGCCCTGTATATATATTTTTCCGGCTGTTTCTATCGCAAAACCAGCTGTAGATTTAACCGGTTTGCGCATTTCGTCATACGATAAATATTGAGGTACATTGGCCGTATATTTCCGGAATTCAATTGAACTGTCCTTGCAAGAAACTATACTCAACATAAGAATTAGTATCATTGGTGCCGTAAGGAATAATTTCTTTGTTTTCATCGTGATCTGGATTAGTATTGGTTGAATGTTTTTAAAAAAGTTGCTGGTTGCTGGTTCAGACCCCTCCTAAATCCTCCTACCTCATCCGCCCTTAAGGCACCTTCTCCAAGGAGAAGGAAAGCGGAATTTTTTCTTTTTTGGGGAGGACTTGTGAACTTAGTGGGTTTTGAGGTTTGAGCTAAATGGGACTATTTACTAATTTCTATTTTCTGGTTGTTACTGGTTGCTGGTTCAGACCCCTCCCAAATCCTCCTACCTCATCCGCCCTTAAGGCACCTTCTCCATGGAGAAGGAAAGCGGAATTTTTTCTTTTTGGGGGAGGACTTGCGAGGTTAGTGGGTTTTGAGGTTTGAGATAAAAGGGACTATTTACTAATTTCCAATTTCTATTTTCTGGTTGTTACTGTTTTTATATTGCAGGGGTGATGATGGTAACTCTATTAATTAAACAGGAATCCAAACGAGAACGTCATGCGGTTAAATTCGTCGTAACGGATGGTTTCGTATGGCGGATAATAGGAGGACCAGGGATATGGATTAGTTACCGTTTCAGTTTTCTGATACCTATACCCGAGGCTAAAAAACAATGCATTCCGTTTCGAAAAGTTAAATCGCATTCCGGCACCGATGCCGGCAAGTGCACCACCGTGGAATTCCATCCATTCATCGTCTCCTTCCTGCGAAAGAGGAACTGAATAACCGCCTTGTGCATAAGCGTATGGCGACCACGAGCCCTTCAGGAAATAGTATTTTACATCGGCAATAAAAGGAATCTGCTGATGATTGAACCATTCGATTCCAATACCTCCGCCAACTGCCAGCCTGAAGGGAAAACGGTACGACGTAATGAAGGTAAAACCACCCGAGTTGTCAGAGCCTCCATAAAAATTGACATTTGCTGCCATTTCAACCGGTGAAGCTTTATTTTCGCTCTCTTTCGCAGGGATTTTCTGGTCCATCAGGATCAATTTTATTGATGAGTCAGGAATCACAATTATATTGTGTCCTACTATTTCGATTGTGGTTTTTTCATTCACTACATTTTCAATAACCTTCCCTTTTAAAATACTGCCGTCTTTCAGATAAACTACATCCTCTTTCGACTGGGCATAAATATTTACCGTTATAAACAAGGTATACAAGAGAATCAGCGGGTAGATTTTTTTCATCAGGTTAATATCAACATAACAAAGGGGACAAAAGGGAGGAAATGGTTGTATGAATTATAGTTGAATGAAGAAACTATATTGTGATCTCTCTTTTTTAAGAATCAGTCTATAGTTTTCGCTTCGGATTCACAAAACCCTGCGTTCGTTTAATAAATCCCGGCGTTTGTTTATCGATTTCATACCGGATGTGAGTGGAAGCTATCTTTGGCAATAAAACTTTAAGCAAAATATACTTTTAATCAAAGTGCAAAGGATTGGCTGGCAAAACCTTAAATAATAAACTTGGAATAAACCATGAAATTCACTAACTTTGAGGAAGTTAATAACGAAAACATGCTTCGGACAGTCATTATCGACGACGAAGCCCATGCGCGCGAGACCCTCGCGAGGCTGGTGTTGGTTCACTGCCCCCAGGTTAAAGTGGTAGGCGAAGCCGGTGGCGTAGCCGAGGGCCTGAAAATTATCCGCGAACTTCATCCACAGCTCGTGTTGCTCGATATCCGGATGGACGATGGAACAGGATTCGACCTGCTCCGGCTTTGCGAATCCATCGATTTCAAGGTTATATTTGTCACAGCTTACGAAAAATATGCTGTCCAGGCATTCCATTTCGCAGCTGTTGATTTCCTGCTTAAGCCTGTGAATCCCGAAGAGCTTGCCGAGGCGGTGAAACATGCCGAAACCCTTGTGCAGGAACATTTTGCCACCCAGTTGCAGGCCCTGGAGGAAAACCTCCGGACCGATCTCAGGCAGAAAAAGAAGATCGTGCTGAAAACACTCGAAAACATCTACCTGGTTGAAATACAAAATATCACGTATTGCGAATCAGATGGGTGTTACACGCTTGTACACACCGTTGCAGGCGAAAAAATCATGATCTCCAGGACGCTTCGTGAATTTGATGATATGCTCAGCGACAGCGGCTTTTACCGCGTACATAAATCGCACCTGATCAATCTTTCACACATTACCCGCTTCGAAAAACAGGAAGGCGGGTATATTATTTTGACCGGCGGCGCAAAAGTGCCGGTTTCGTCGCGCAAAAGAGAGGAGTTGCTCCAGATGTTTGAGAAATTAAATAGCTGAAAGTATGAAGCGCCCGGTGATTCTGTCTATTCTGTTTTTAGTATCAATCCTTTCGTTTTGCCAGATTCCCTCTTTATTTTATCCCCGAATAACTGACAGCCTTCAGCTCAGGTTAAAAGTCGCAGAAGGAACCGAAAAAGTGGATGTGTTGAACAACCTCGCCCTGTATCTTGCTCCCCGGTATTTTGATTCCAGTTTAAATTATGCAAGCCGGGCATTGCAACTGGCCGAAAAACTTACATATCAGAAAGGGAAAGGGATTGCAATGTTCAATACCGGAAACAGCTATTACTACAGGATGGATATAAAAAATGCTCTGACCAGCTACTTTGAAGCAACACGAATACTGGAGGATTTGGGACCATCACAAGAACTGGGGAATTTATATTGCCAGCTTGCAACCTATTCAAGCAGCACAAATAACTTCAGGAAAGCCCTGAAAATTTTTGAACTTACAGGCAATAAAAAATCGGAAATGCATGCGCGGCTTCATAGTCTGAATTATGAGGCCAACAGGGATTCGACATATATCCTTTGTTTAAAGAACCTGCCCTATTTCAGAGAGATAAATGACAAG
>JAIFMH010000283.1 GCA_020048595.1 Bacteroidota bacterium
TGGCTTCTCTTTTCTCTTTTATAGCAATTTGAATATTTATATCAGTTTGAATTTCAACGATCTGTATTATCATTATCCATTTGAATATTACAGGACCTCTATCCTTAAATTCAAACCACATCTTTGATTTCCCTAATAAATCGGAATAATAAAAAGATTGTGTTGATGATTTAACCTAAAAAAAGCATTAGCGTAATTGATATATCAAATTTAATGTTTGTCAAATTTAAATCTTTGAAAAACTACGATTCTTTACATCGGGATTAACGCAAATAAACCGAACTTGTTTCTTATTGCGTAACTGGGGTTTAATATGTCAACAGAATTATCCTACCAGAACATTGATTTCAGAGTAGCGGTATTTCGTATAAACGATACGTTTGGTGAGAGCCAAAGCCAGCGTGAGTGTCCCGATACGACCAATATACATTGTAAGAATGATTATGGTTTTTCCTGCAATGCTTAATGAAGAAGTTATTCCAACTGACAATCCGACAGTTGCGAAGGCCGAAATCTCCTCAAACAGCAGGCTCATGAAACTCTTATCCGGCTCAGTGATTGATAACATGAAAGTAGCTATAAATATCAGCGAAATCGAAAATAAAGCTATGGAATAGGCTCTGCTTATTGTATCTCTTGAAATTGTATGTTTTACAATCTCTACATCCTTACGGCCTTTAATTGTACTTATTGCGGAACGCAGAATAACAGAAAAGGTTGTTGTTTTAATTCCACCACCTGTTGAACCGGGAGAGGCTCCAACAAACATCAGGAACATCATGAAAATAAGGATTGGTTGCCCGAGGTGTGTAAAATCAACAGTATTATATCCTGCAGTACGACATGTTACTGATTGAAATATGGAGGAAACAACACTACCGTATATCCCATATCCAGATATTGCATTATCATATTCAACCAGGTAAAATACCAAAGCTCCGGATACGATTAGAATTAGCGATGTATATATAGAAATCCGTGAGTGAGTCTGAAGTCGTTTCCATTTTATCTTTCTTCTTTCCCTGATATTCTCTAAACCAAAAACATCTTCCAGAACAATGAATCCGATACCACCCAGAAAAATTAGTGCCGCAATAACAAGTTGCATGTTATATGCGTGTTTTACAGTTATATCGTAGAGGTTATCTGTAAAAAGCGCAAATCCTGCGTTGTTAAAAGCTGATACGGAATGAAAGACCGAAAAATATATTTTCTCCCCTATTCCTCTGAATATCAATTCATTTGGCCATGTTATAAAAAGCAATACTGCACCCGTAAATTCGATAAAAATACTATATAGAAAAATTCTGCGGAGTAAACTTCGGGTGTTACTGAGTTTATTAGTTGAAACCATGTCTTTGATCAACGACTGCATTTTAATGCCGGCAGAATTACGGTAAAAGGTTGCAAACAAAGTAGCGAAAGAAATTATGTTTAAACCTCCAACCTGGATTAAAAACATTATAATAGTTTTACCCTTTAGGGTGAAGCAAACTGACGTATCAACAACAACAAGTCCGGTAACGCAGCATGCACTTGCAGATGTAAAAAGAGCATCAATCGGGCTAATACCCGCGACTGTCATTTCGGGAAGTAATAATAAGCCTGTCCCGGCAAATATTATAAATATGAAGGATAATGCAAGTAAACCTGAAGGGCCTATATGAATATATTCAATAAATCTTCCGGCTTTGCCAAGCTCAATTATAATTATCAAAAAGAAATAAAACTGAACAAACAAGTTATAGTAGGTATGAATTCCCGGGAAACCAATAATTTTCATGAACTGTTGCACCAGGTGAGTTCCGGTGAGCATGCTGATCAGCTGATCAACAACTATCAATGATAAAAGGATAGCTTCAAATCTATTGTCTCTAATAAAATCAACAGGATGAAAATCGTAAAAAATCCGGACTAAAAATTTAAAGACGTAAAATATCAGACTTATCTCAATAATAGATTCAGTTAAATTAAGGTTGTAAGGGGTTGGCGGAAAACCGTGCTGATAAATTATTGCAGCAATTGCTACTAACGACACAATAATGCTTGACACATGCAGAAAACTAATAACATAGGCCTTATGTGTATACAGCCGGATATTAATAAATTCTCTTATGCGAAAAATACTGTCTCTGAGCATGTTCTATGTATTGATTTCAAGAAACCTATCGATATCATTTACATGTCCGAAAATTACGAGCCTGTCGGTTGCCTGTAAAGATTGTTTCGAATCGGGAACACCGATAATATGATGTTCTATAGTTTCCTTTCCCTCTGTGATTACTCTCAATTCTTCTTTGACTGTGATTAAACTGAGTTTGTATTTATCGCGGAGATCTATTTCGCCAAAGGTTTTATTTATACAATTTTTAGGACTTAATAATTCAACAACCCTATGATTATCAGGTAGTTGAAGATAGCTTACAATACTTGGATTCAACATACGTTCAGCAACGATAACTCCAACTTCCTCTTCTGGAGACAGAACTTCGGTAATACCCATTTTTTCGAGTATTATACGTTGTGCTTCGCCATTAGCGCGGGTAATAATCCGCTTAACATTTAAATCGAGAAGAATTGAGGCACATAGCAAACGTTGCTCAAAGTCGGATCCAATTGCGACAACAACAGCATCAAATTCTTCAATTCCTTGTCCCTGAAGTGCTCGCTTATCTGTTGCATCAAGTGCTACTGCATATGCAACATCATCACCAATGCTATCAATTATTTCAGGATCACTATCAATAGCCATTACTTCATATCCTTTTGCGGAAATAGCTTTTGCGATTGCTTTGCCAAACTGACCGATGCCAATTACGGCATATTTATTACCTGCCATATAAAAGTGATATTTTTTAAAAAGCGCAAATTTACGCCGAATACAACAGAAATAGCTATAACAGTTAAAATTTCTTAATATTTGGTAAAAACCTTTAATAACCTCAATCTAAATTTTCTATTCCAACATTGATTGCTAAAAAATTTATTCCCGAAATTGATCAAGTCTGTTTATTTTTCAGCAAAAAAAAATCCTGCATTAAGCAGGATTTTTTGGTAAACTTTTACGGTTTAATTGAGTACAATGTAACAAGTCTTGAAATCGGCACATTGTATAACCTGTAGAGCTTTTGAATAACTTATCAGCATCTTCACTGCCTGGGGACCGGGTGTTAAAATCCCATCTTTTTTCAGATTGGCTGTTTGTGAAGAATCATTCAGGAGTGTAGAGATTTTTATCATCTATTTGGGTTTTGTTAAACTTTATACCCAAAAAACGTCATAATATATCTCTTATTGTATAATCATAAAAATATTTTGACTACACACTCAATATGATCTCCTTACTGTCAATGAGTTTACGAAGATTGATAAGTGCATAACGCATACGCCCCAAAGCCGTATTAATGCTTACTTCGGTTTGTTCAGCTATATCTTTGAAACTCATATCGCTATAATGCCGTAACAACAATACTTCCCGTTGTTCGTCCGGAAGATAATCGATAAGTTTTCGTACATCTTCATATATCTGATCCACTATCATTTTGTCTTCAATGGAATCGTCAATTATCCTAAGGTTGTCGAAAATATCACCATCTTCAGAATTATTATCAACAACCGGCAAGCGTTTTGCTTTACGGTAATGATCAATAATAAGGTTGTGTGAAATCCGCATTACCCATTGAATAAACTTTCCTTCTTCCTTATAAATACCTGATCGAAGGGTATTTATAACCTTGATGAAAGCATCCTGGAATATATCATCAGCCAGATGTTTATCTCTGACGACGAGCAGAATGTATGAATAAACTTTTTGCTTGTGCCTGTTTATTAGAACCTCAAGACTATATTCATTACCGGCGAGATAGTTGCTTATAAGCTCCTGATCGCTAACAATGGGGGTTGACATGATACCTCCTTATTGGTTAGTAATTATTTTCGAGTTTAATAGCGTAGAAATCTTTCGATAATGGGTTCTTTAGTTTAAAGTTAATGTATCAGGCGTTGAAAAGTAATATGTATAATGAATAACATTCTTACTTTATGGTGGACAAATATACAACTTATGTTTATTCGTTTGTAAATATTTATTAAAATCATTAAAAATATCATTCTTTAGATTATTTTTTTTGATATGTATACTATTGAAAATCTGCAATATACATATCTGATAAATGCTATTAAAGAAAGCATAACAATTAATTATTATAACGATTATTAACTCTTTTTAAGTGCTAATTGTTTGAATTGTAAGTAGCTTTGCAGCCCTGAAAACAGTTGCATGTATAGAACTGCTGACTGATAGAGTGCTTTTTTTTGATGAACAAGAATATGATTCCTTACGACATTGACCAGTTAGACCCTAAAAAATATATCCTTGTAAAAGGTGCCAGGGTAAATAACCTAAAAAATATTTCTGTTGCCATTACACGTAATAAGCTGGTGGTTATCAGCGGCTTATCTGGTTCGGGTAAGTCGTCTCTTGCTTTTGATACCTTGTATGCTGACGGTCAACGACGCTATGTGGAAAGTTTAAGTTCGTATGCCCGCCAGTTTCTTGGGCGAATGAGTAAACCAGAAGTTGATTATATAAAAGGTATTGCACCCGCTATTGCAATTGAACAAAAGGTAAATACCCGCAATCCCAGATCAACAGTTGGAACTTCAACCGAAATTTACGAATATATTAAATTGCTGTTTGCACGAATTGGAAAAACGTATTCTCCTGTTACGGGAGAGCAAGTTACACGGCACACCGTTACCGATGTTGTTAATGCAATTATTGAACAACCGGCAGAAACACCAGTAATGGTATATAGTCCATTATACCCAAAGCAAGACAGAACGCTGAAGGAAGATCTCACAGTTGTGCTTCAACAGGGTTTCAGCAGGGTACTTTACAAACAAAATATATTGAAAATTGAAGATATTCTGGCTGATATCGGGAATTTTAGTTACGAAGATATGTTTGTTCTGGTCGATCGTTTTACAATTGATCCTACTGATGACGACCTTTCATCCAGAGCAGCAGATTCAGCGCAAACGGCATTTTTTGAAGGGAATGGAACTTGCCTTATAAGTCTTGGTCAGGATGATAAAAAACAACATCTTGAATTCTCAAACCGTTTTGAACTTGATGGAATTGCATTTGAAGAGCCGTCAATTCATCTTTTCAGTTTTAATAATCCATTCGGAGCCTGTAAAACGTGTGAAGGATTTGGAAGTGTTATAGGTATTGACGAAGACCTGGTAATTCCGGATAAAAGCCTTTCAATATATGATGACGCAGTAGCTTGCTGGAAAGGTGAGAAAATGAGCGAGTATAAGCATACTCTGATCACCCATGCTCATAAATTTGATTTCCCTGTCCATGAACCATATTACAAGCTTAGCCAGGAAAATCGGAAATTATTATGGAAAGGGAACAAATATTTTGAAGGCATAAATTCTTTTTTCGAAATGGTTGAAAGCCAGACCTATAAAATCCAATACAGAGTTATGCTTTCGAGATATCGTGGAAAAACAGTCTGCCCTGATTGCCTTGGAACCCGCCTCAGGAAAGATGCAAATTATGTAAAGATTAACGAAAAATCCATCACCGACCTGGTGCTGACTCCGATTGAAGATGCGCATACTTTTTTTGAAAATATTCAGCTTAATGAATATGAACACAAAGTTGCTGACCGTCTTCTGGTTGAAATTAAAAACAGGCTTGGTTTTCTTTGCAATGTAGGATTACCATATTTAACACTAAACAGACTTTCAAACTCACTTTCGGGTGGTGAATCGCAACGCATTAATCTCGCAACATCTTTAGGCAGCAGCCTTGTAGGTTCGCTTTATATCCTTGACGAACCCAGCATTGGTCTGCATCCACGCGATACACATCTTCTTATCAAAGTTTTAAAAGGACTTCGTGATATGGGCAATACAGTTATTGTAGTTGAACATGAGGAAGAAATCATAAAAGCTGCCGACCAGGTAATAGATATCGGCCCTCTGGCTGGAAGCCATGGCGGGGAACTGGTTTTCCAGGGAACATTTGATGAAATATTAAAAGATGAAATTAGTCTCACTGGGCAATATCTTTCAGGAAAAAAATCAATACAATTGCCAATATCGCGCAGGCCATGGAACGATTATATAGAGATTAAAGGTGCCCGCGAACACAATTTAAAAAGCATAGATGTTAAATTTCCGCTCAAAGCATTCACTGTGGTTACGGGCGTGAGCGGTTCAGGCAAAACCACATTAATAAAGCGGATACTCTATCCTGCCTTAAAGAAAATATATGGTGGATATGGTGAGCGTACTGGCAAATTCGACAGGCTGGAAGGTGATTATAACCTGATTTCAGCTATTGAACTCATTGATCAGAATCCGATTGGACGTTCATCCAGGTCAAATCCAGCTACCTATGTGAAAGCTTTTGACGATATACGAAGTTTATTTGCTGAACAGCCCTTGGCAAAACTGCGAAATTACAAACCGGGTTACTTCTCATTTAATGTTGAAGGCGGCAGATGCGAGGAGTGTGAAGGCGAGGGCATTGTAACTGTTGAAATGCAGTTTATGGCCGATCTTCATTTAACCTGCGAAAGCTGTAAAGGAAAGCGATACAAGGATGAAGTTCTGGAAGTAAAATTTCAGGAAAAGACAATTTCTGATATCCTTGATCTTACCATAGAGCAAGCTATTGATTTTTTTGCGCATACTTCTGAAAAGAATACCAATGCCGCAAGAGTTGCAGCCAAGCTCAAGCCTTTATCTGACGTAGGATTAGGTTACCTTAAACTAGGACAATCGTCTGATACTTTTTCGGGTGGTGAAGCCCAGAGAATAAAACTTGCATCATTTCTGACCAAAGGAAGTAACGACACTCCTACCCTATTCATTTTTGATGAGCCCACTACAGGCTTGCATATGCATGATATCAGCCGGTTGCTATCCGCTTTTAATGCTTTGTTGGATAAGGGGCACAGCGTAATTGTTATTGAGCATAACCTGGATGTGATAAAGACAGCTGATTGGGTAATTGACCTTGGCCCAGAGGGTGGTGAACAGGGAGGATTTCTGTTATTCGAAGGTACCCCGGAAAATCTACTAAAGGTTAAAAACTCTCATACTGCTCATTATTTGCAGAATAAGATGAAATGAATATAAATAATCAGGTGTCAAGAGATCATATTTTGATGTAATTCTTATAACCAATTTCTATTCCAGTATATTTCCGCAGGATTGATTTAAACCGGTCTTTCAAACTAAGGTTGCTGAAGGAAATATCATAATCGAATTTCCAGTTCTTCTTGTTGATTCGCTCGAGCATTACTAGCGGATGAGTTCCTTTAAATATTTTGAGGGCATCAATTCCGGAGTAATCAAATTCATCCGCTTTCACCACATTCTTTTCGAGCCAGTTATCCGGATGCCAGAGTTTATGGAAATTTTCCTGTTTACGCTGCATGGCTGACGGATCTTTTACCCATCCGTAGTGGTACATGCAAGCGTCAGCCGGTTTAACATGGAGTTTCTGGTTGTCAGCTTTTCTGAATCCCTGTGCATCTCGATAAGAGTATATGCTGCTTGTTTTGCGGACAACCCTTATTTCGTGCGGATACCATTTACCTGACGAGCCAACATAATCGTACGAGCCATAAAAGTGAAGATAGTCAAAAAGCAATCCGTCAACTTCGGGATGATCCTTCCATTTTAGCATAGCATTTTTTATAGGTTCAAGGTACTTTTCATGAACCACTTCATCTCCCTGAATATAAAAAGCCCAGTCAGAATCATCAGCTATTGCATTGTAGGCTTTATCCGTTTCCAAAGCCAGTACCCGTCCTCCTTCGCGCAGGGAATCATCCCAAACAGTTTCAATAATCCGAATCTTTTCAGGATTAATCTGAGATATCAATTCAAGCGTTGAATCATCTGAATTTCCTACTGCTACCACAAAATCGTCGCAAATAGGCATTATTGAACGGATTGCTTCCACAATCGGGTAATCATAAATCAGGGCATTGCGGATAAATGTAAAACCGGTAACTTTCATTATAAAATTATTAGGCGGCAAAGTTAAAAATTCCATCCTTTAAACCTGACAGGTTTCAAAAACCTGTCAGGTTTTGCCGATAATTTTTAAATTTGCCATTTCCCTAAAACTTTCAATATGCATATCCATTATTTCCAGCACGATCATTTTGAAGACTTAGGCTATATCGGTGATTGGGCGGCAAGCAATAATTTCACAACTTCTGTTACACGTTTTGATCTAAAACCGGAATTACCTTCGCCTGATGATTTTGATTGGCTGGTAGTGATGGGAGGAGAAATGAGCGTTAATGATTCAGTTCAATATCCATGGATTATTGACGAAATTGAATTTATAAAAAAAGTAATTTATTCGGGTAAAATCGTAATAGGCGTTTGCCTTGGTGCACAGCTACTGGCAAAAGCGCTGGGAGCCAATGTTTATAAAAACAGGGAACCCGAAATGGGATTTTATCCGGTGTTCTTTAATCAGTATGCAAAAACAGATTCGGTTTTCAAACACTTTCTAACAGAACTATCTGTAATGCATTTGCATTTCGACACATTTGACCTTCCACCCGGAGCTTTGGCAATGGCTGAAAATGAAGTAACACCTGTTCAGGCTTTCAGGTTTGGAAATAATGTTTTTGCTTTTCAGTTTCACTTTGAAATTACTGAATCAAATGCTCCGGTTTTTATCAGGGAAGTTGCGCACGAAATTATTCCGGGAAAATATGTCCAAAGTCCTCCTGAAATGCTTAAAAAAGCTGGCTATTGCATACTTAATAACGAGATTTTTTCGAAGGTGCTGAAAGAGATTCTAAAACTCTCCTAATCACCAATTGAAAGAAATATTGACAGTTTGCTAAATCGAAGCCCGTAAAATACTTCTTCTACGTGCTTTTTATTAGGCTTTTTTAACAAATTTCTGATAAATAACTAATAACTTTAAGTGATAGCCTGACTGAATATTTACAAAGTTTCGTACTTTTGCACCCTCAAAACTAAAATGATCAGACTACTAATTATTAATATATAATTACAAAAACAGCAATCTGTTATGGCTAAATCAAAAGTAAAAAGCGTTTATACTTTCGG
>JAIFMH010000088.1 GCA_020048595.1 Bacteroidota bacterium
TTGGCTTAAGAAAAGCATTTAGAAATCCGATCAGCAAAGCAACAAGTATGGCTGTTGGAAATCCTTCAAGGTGAACGCCTGGTATTAACTTTGCTCCAAAGAAAACGGCTAATGATGTTACAAGTAATTTAAGGATGAATCCCATACTATGAATAGTTAAGTTAATTCGACAAATTTACAGAAAAAAGGAAATCACTGAAATATTGCTTTTCAATCGGTCTGTATCCGAATCTGAAACCTACATCCACAGGAAAAATGAAACGGAGTACATGAAGATCAGCAGTAATTTCGACACCGGTAGATTGCAGTTTGTGACTTTTGCCATGAGTTTTCCCAAGTCCTCCATCATAAAACAAATTAGCCTTCAACCGCTTAATATATACAATCGGGCCTAACGCAATGTCAGGATATGCGAAAGGGAATTTATAATTGAATGCAAAGCATGACAGTGAAGAATCGTTGACAGATAAATACCCACGAGGCATTACAATCTGATTGCTGTATGCATATTGGCCATAATTTTTCACCTGGTGATTAGCATCAATTCGTATCCCGTGATGTTGTAATAAACCAGGAAAATAAAACCGCACTCCGGCTGAACCTATACTCCCGAGATCATTTTTACCAAATGGCGAATGGCGAAAGGTAGCGGTAAAATATTGTCCCCAACGGGGATATAAATCTTTTCCGGATTGCTTGATATACCTGTATGCACTGAAACTGTAATCGATAGTATTTATAGTTCCTGAAAGTTTGTCTTCTTCCGGCGAGGTGTTGTCGGTAATATTATACAATGATGTATGCAGGCGGAAACGAAGTCCGCTGTAATACTTACCTCCGGTGAATATTAGCGGCAATGTAAACCCTCCGCTGATCACAGTTTCATTAAAATTATACCTTACCGATGTATCCCCTCCTGTGTATGAAGCCCGTGCACCATATGATGTATTTAAATCAATAACAGGGTACCAGCCTTCCCAACTGAAATCAGCAGTAACCTTACCTGTATTTTCAGTAATGTCATATTGATATCCGACTACTGTTGTTGCAGTGCTCAGCTCATTCTGCGACATAAATGAAATACCGGTTCCGTTTTCACCACTCATATAATTGATATATGCCGGAGCCCAGCTATGAAAATTAAAGATATGCTCTGCTTTTTTGTAAGGCTGGGATGGATATTGAACAGTTTCTTCTGTTTCTGTACCGGCAAAAACTGATTCCTCTTCCACAAGGTGTTTGTACAACGACGGGGATAAGTCACTGATTTCGTTCATTCTCCGCCACGAACCGGGATTGAATTCAGATTCTGCCAGAGTAAATCCCGCTGATGTATAATTTGAATAAACTATTTTTTTTCCATTCGGGCTTAAATCCGCATTGCTTGCTCCAAATTGAGCTGATGTTACCTGAAAAATTTCTTTGCTCTTTACATCCACAGAATAAATGTTTTCAATACCTGAGAACGATCCATTAAAAAGCACATATTCATTGGCAAATACAGGATTGGATATTTCAACAAAAGTTGACGGAACAAGAATTGACACTTCTTTTGTTTTTATATCAGATACACAGATGCTCTTTCCATTTTTATCAAGCTTAGTAAATACAATCTTAGTTCCATCATCTGACCAGGAAGGAGTCATATAAAAATCAGAATCCGATGCTACGATAGTATCTGTTTCTATACCGCTTTTAACATCAATCAATACAACAGAGCTCCGATTAGTCGGATCAACAGTTACTGCAGCGATCACTAATCCATCTGGCGAAAATGCAGGCGCGAAATACCGGCTTTTCGTATTCATTGACCTGGTTTTATTCGTATTAGAATCGTAAATCCGGATTACAGAGTAATTTCTTTGTTCCCATCGGGGATCATTAATTGTTTCAGTCCAGGTGAGTAAATAATTGTTTCCGGAAGTTCTAACTACTGAAATTTTATCGAAGGACAAGAAACCAGGGGTTGCCACAATTTCTTTGTGTCCATTCCGTCCGGTTAGTACAAACCGTGTAATATCATCTAAACTTGAGAATTCAGCTACAACCAATGTATCATTCAGATAATAAGGATACTTATAGCTTTCGTACTTTTTATTATTAACAGCAGAAAACTGATTAAAACCAGTCTTTGGTGTAAGTATATCCTGATGCGTCCACATACTATCCATATCAAGCATCGTCATTCTGAACAACTTTTCTTTACCTAAACCGGTTGCTTTTTTTAATCCATTATTGAAAGGAGTTATTAAATAGGGTTTCCTCGCCACTTCATCAAGAGCAGAAATCCAGGCTTGATATCCGTATTTCCTGCGCACATTCGCAACAAGGGAATAACCAAGTGAATATTGGTTAGGTACAAAAGTTTTGTACGATCCCAAAGCGGCTTTATCATAAGAAAAGGAACCTTTCTGCATAACCTGAGCCCTCAGGATCATTTCAAAAGCAGGTATCCTTCCACGGCCTGAAAGGCTGAGAGCTGTTTCAGTGCAAACTGCATCTCCTTCCATAAACCAGGAAGGGACAAAAATTCCATTAATTGCTGTTGCTGCCTGTTCACCGGTAAACCATGATAAAACTTTTGTAAATCCCTGGTTTGTTCTATCAATTTGCCCTACATGCCTGTACTCATGAATCATTAATTGTTCCATCCAATCCTGAGCATACGAATCCTGAGGCGGGCTTGTATAGAGTTCAATACGTTTCGGAGCCCATACTGTAACAGCGTTAGATGTAATATTATAATTATGGATTATTAAAGGCACTGGTTTGGGAATATAGGCCAGTGTTTTGTTGCCGCGGTTATTGATAAGATTAAGTACAGGGAGCATTTCCTGGGCTTTCTGCTCAAAGTTTTCGGGATAAATGATTCTGAAGTGAGGAGTATTAATTTGTCGCCATTTCAAAGAGGCTGGATCCTGGCCAAGGTTATAATATTGTCCAAACACCAATACGGGAAATACAGTGTAAATTACCAAACCAAGAAGACGCAGGAAACTATTTAAACACATATCTGACCCAAATTACGTGACAAATATAAATAAGAAGCGGGA
Organism: Bacteroidota bacterium; assembly: GCA_020048595.1. Classification (GTDB taxonomy): domain Bacteria; phylum Bacteroidota; class Bacteroidia; order Bacteroidales; family UBA4417; genus UBA4417. The sequence continues at coordinate 3,054 of JAIFMH010000088.1, forward strand.
GTAATTACTTACTCCCGCTATAATACATCAAGATGTAAAACTTAAGATGGAAACTAAACTAAGTTGTAATCACGGAATAATGTGCTCAACTCATCAAAACTAAATGGTTTTTGTGCATACCCATCAACCCCTGCTTTCAAACACTCAGCTTTGTCAGGATTTGTTGTAATTGCTATAATAGTTGTATGTCCTTTTTTAAGATAATCCAATTCTATTTTCCGGATTTCTTTCACCGCCTGAAGTCCATCCATTTCAGGCATCTGAATATCCATCAGAATCAGATCATATTCTTTAACTTTAAATCGGCTCACAGCTTCATTCCCGTTTTTCGCTACATCCACTTCGTGTCCATTACGTCTTAGGTAGAACGTTGTGATCTTTTCAATCATTTCATCATCTTCTGCTAGTAAGATATTAAGTTTTCTCATCAGGTCTTGATTATTATATTTTCCCATTTATTTATTCTATTAGAAAATTTAGCAGCTTACTAGTTTACTTTGTAAATACCTTTTTTGTTATTGTTTGCTTCCCGTTTGATAATTGGAGAATGCAAATCCCGGATGCTCTGTTCCCTGTGGAAACATTGATACCTTCAGAAAGATTTCCTTTTGAAGAATTAATAAGTTTTCCGTCAGCACTATATAAGTTTGCAGTAAACACTTCATTTTCTGATCCTTTAATTACAACTTCACCAGGAGTTACAGTTACTTCTGATTCATCTACTACAGTTTGTTCATTTACTGCATCGGGTGTAAAGAAATGAATTTCAAATCTATCGGAATTCATTTCCGGAGTATGATAAAATGAATACACTGAATCTGCTCTCAGATCAATAAAATTTCCAAGTTCCTTATCTTCGAGAACAACAGGATACCTGTATTCGAAATTTAAAGCGCCAATAGCAGAGATGTTAAACTGTCCTGCTTTGCCGCACTCAATATTCATTGGGATATCAACTGATGAATTTATGCCGGGTATTGTATTTACAGCATATTTTACAGCATCATCAGATTTTAGATAGAGTGAAGTTGATTCTTCATTTCCTTGAATTTTAATTGCATCTAGTTGATCATCAAAGCCAGATGTCGAATTATCAATTACCCGGAACATGACTTCGTCCTTTGTTCCATCACTATCGGCGAGCTTAAATTTGATAGAATTATTTTTTAGAGCAACTTTTGACTTACTTAAGCTACTGACACGTGAACTTTCATTAACGGTTAACGATCCCTGTTTGCCGGCTTTTACAAAGAAACCCTGCATTGGAGCGATGTAACGGCTTCCATTATTAAGTGACACGGCATTGTCACCTGGCAGATATACAGAGAAGTTCCCTGAACCTGAAGGATCTGGATAATAAATAGCAGATGCAATTGAATTGCGTTCCCATGCTGCATTGTCATTATTTTCCCAATCGATAAAACAGGTGAACGGATTACCTGTCAGGTTAAGTCCATTTCCTGAGTTTGATATTACATATGATTTTGGATCATGAGCAGGTGTTCCTTCAAAAATCCTGGTTTCACTGTATAAGGAAAAAAGTTCATATCCCTGCATTACCTGTAATGGGTCATTAGTAGGTACGATATATTCGCCCCACTGTGAGGAAGATTCATCGTAAGTGCGGAGATACATGTTTAAAAAAGTCTGCGATAAAGCCATTTCAACCGGTGAAGAAATAAGATTTTTCTGACCTTTCGATACAGGATATTCTGATTGAATTTTACCGGTTACATCTCCGTTTAAAACTAATGAAGATTTTTCAGTGATTGTATTTTTTAAAAGTAGTTTTCCAATTCCGATTACTGAAAGATTTCCCCGAACATCCATTATAGCATTAGGAAGAATAGTGAGTTCCGAGCCAGAGTTTATGTATAAGTTATTTGAAAAAGCTAAATCTGTAACTTCAGGATTATGCACCGATGAAATAACTGAAATATTTGAACTTGAACCAGGAACAATGTTGCCTGCCCAATTCAAAGGCTCATCCCATTTATTGTTAAGAGTTCCAATCCAGTTGTATTCAGAAATTAGAGATCCGTCAGGAATTAAAGATGCCGAAGAAATACCAAAAACTGAACCAGCACCGCTATAATGAACGGATTCAATTGCACCATTGCCGTTAATGCTGACAGATGGACCAACTGATAGATTACCAGTAACGGAAAGTTTTCCGGAAACGAAATGGCTGAAAGAGGAATTGTTTACAAATGAATTCTTTACTATTATTTTACCATTACTTTCAACAAGAAATGCCGAATTTTCACTAAAGCTAAGATTATTTAATTTTAATTGTCCATCGCATTTAAGACTTGAGTTTCCTGCGAAACCAAGAGTTTGATTGTCACCACGAAGGAAACCTGTATTTGTAACGTCTAAAGCTCCTTTATCAGAAAATGTGAAATCTACATTTTGTATAACAGAACAATTGATAACTACTGTATCATTGTTTTGAGGAACCAAACCGGCAGAAGCACCATTTGAAGACAAAGACCATGTGGTTGGTAAACTCCAAGCTGAATTGTTGCCGATTGAATATAACTTCACACCATCTCTGCCGAAAGAATCAGGTCCGAAGTAAAATGCTATAACCAATGTTATGAGCACTAACTTTGTTAAAAAACCTATTTTAATATTCCTTTGAGACATACTCGTTGTGATTGTTATTGTTTCTAATGAGATGTAATGAAAAAAAAGTCATTCCAAACCATGAAACTAAATAAACAAACAGCATGCCCTATTATTCTATAAGTTGATTATCAGATACATACAACATTATACTATTAAGTTACGCCACAGAACTGTCCCATATTGAAAAAAAAAGTCTAATGTTGAACTCTTTTGAAAATTTTAATGCAATAAATCGTGTTATGTTCACACTAAGCACAAAAAAAGTTTTGTTAAAATTTTATACGTTGGGTATTTTTTTCTCAAAATAATTCCAAACCGGGTCATTTGGGGGAGTTGCCCGTATTGAAAGCGGATTAAGTGTAACCGGATGTATAAAATTTAGTTTCCGTGCATGCAAATGAATAGATCCATCGCTATTTGAGCGCGGATAACCATATTTCAGATCTCCCTTTATGGGACAACCTATTCCTGCCAGTTGTGCTCTTATCTGATGATGACGACCAGTTTGAAGATCAATTTCGAGTAAATAATAATTATCACTACTTCCAATCAATTTATAAGAGAGGGAAGCCTGCTGCGCATTCTTTGTTTTCTCACCTGTTAAAAATGATTTATTACGGGCCTCATCGCGGCGCAGGTAATTGATTAGAGTATCATTTTCTTTTGGTGGTTTATTTTTAACAACAGCCCAATATGTCTTGTGAATTTCCCTGTTTTTTATAAGTGCATTTATGCGGGTCAGCGATTTACTGGTACGTGCAAAAATAACGGCACCACTCACCGGACGATCGAGCCTGTGTACAACACCAAGGAAAACTTCACCAGGTTTTTCGTATTTAACCTGAATGTAATCCTTAACCAGATCGGATAGTGGCCGGTCGCCGGTCTTGTCGCCTTGCACAATCTGCGAAGGCAACTTATTTATAATAATAAGATGGTTATCCTCAAAAAGAATATTTTCCTCTAACAATTTAGTTAAGGAATTTTGAGTTTTAATATTGTTCCCGTTCATTGGGGAAATCAAGAGTTTTCACATCCGAAATATAATTCTGTACAGCTCCTACAATATCTTCGCTGAGGTTCATATATCTGCGCAGAAACCTTGGAGAGAACTCCATGGTGATTCCGAGCATATCATGAAGAACAAGAACCTGGCCATCAACACCTTTTCCCGCTCCGATTCCTATAATGGGAATTTTGGAATTTCGTGCCACTTCTTCACCGAGCCTGGCAGGAATTTTTTCGAGCACAATTGCAAAACAACCCGCCTTTTCAAGTAATCGCGAATCCTCAACAAGTTTGCGGGCTTCCCGTTCTTCAGTTGCGCGGACTACATAAGTACCAAATTTATGAATTGACTGCGGTGTCAATCCTAGGTGGCCCATAACGGGAATTCCGGCAGAGAGAATCCGTTCGACAGATTCAATAATTTCAACTCCACCTTCCATTTTAACTGCATCAGCACCCGATTCTTTCATAATCCGGATGGCAGATGAAAGTGCTTCTTTCCAATTTCCCTGGTACGTTCCGAAAGGCATATCTACAACCACGAAAGCCCTGTGAACAGCTCTTACAACTGACGATGCATGATAAATCATGTGATCAAGTGTTATGGGCAGAGTACTGCTATATCCAGCCATCACATTGGAAGCAGAATCGCCAACCAGAATAACATCAATTCCAGCTTTATCAAGCAAGCGGGCCATTGAATAATCGTATCCTGTAAGCATTGATATCTTTACACCTTTAAGCTTCATTTCCTGAAGCACATGGGTAGTAATCTTTGAAACAACTCCTGTTTTGGCTAACATGGACTTTGTAATTTTGATTAATAATTTAGAATAGGAGATGGATAAAAACGGATTTTTTATTGATCTGTCTCCAAATTCAGAACGCACAAAATTACAAAGAATTACTGTCAAACTGTTAACAAAAAAGCTAATGGAAACAAGGATTGTGCAAAACTGGAACGTGAGTGATTTAATTCCCTATTAATAAGGTTTTTATTCCCGAATCTGACAGTATAATTTTATACTTCGGAGTTACATTTTAAAATCCAAGTTCTCCATACCAATATGCAGGCTAATGATACAACTTCATTCAACTAAAGTCCGGAATTTGTAACTTTTCACCCCAGAAAAAGTATCTAAAAATAAATACTTCCCACATATTTCGAGGGTTTCGCACATTGCAATAAAATCAATTCAGTCAATTTTACATTAAACCCATCTAAGAAAATTGAAAATCCGTGAAAATCCATAAAATCCGTGGACTAGAATGTGAATTTAGGGGTGAATAGTTACCGGAATTTAAACTCAACTTCCAGAATCTATTATGCAACAAGTATTGTTTTTCTATAAATTATTGACGTTTAAACCATCTTTCTGCCTTTTTGTCAGCAACCAATATTTGCATGACAATCCAAAAGCAATACAATTGGCATAACATTCGAAGCCACATATCACAAATCCTATATATCTGATTTGTAATATATTATAAAATTTTACAACTAATTTACTATCGTTTTTTAAAAATCCATTTTAAATAATAATCCTGATTGAGTGTGCAATGGCACAATGATTGAAACACGATGATTATCAACAAAAAAAAAGAATAACTGAAAAAACACACTATAATGGGAAAAATAATTGGTATTGATCTTGGAACTACAAACTCATGCGTTTCCGTAATGGAAGGCAACGAACCAGTAGTAATTCCTAACAGTGAAGGGAAACGCACTACCCCTTCGATAGTTGCTTTTACCGAAAATGGCGAACGTAAAGTAGGTGATCCGGCCAAAAGGCAATCTATCACCAACCCTACAAAAACAGTTTCGTCGATAAAACGGTTTATGGGAGAAACCTACGACAGGGTAACTAAAGAAATAAAACGTATGCCTTTTACAGTAGTTAAGGGTGACAATAACACAGCACGCGTTAAAATTGATGACCGTACATTTACGCCTCAGGAAATTTCAGCCATCATTTTGCAGAAAATGAAAAAAACGGCTGAAGATTATCTTGGACAACCAGTAACTGAAGCGGTTATAACGGTACCAGCATATTTTAGCGATTCACAACGCCAGGCTACCAAAGAAGCAGGTGAAATTGCAGGACTCATAGTAAAACGTATTATTAATGAGCCAACTGCAGCTGCTTTGGCATACGGATTAGATAAAAAACACAAAGACATTAAAGTAGCTGTTTATGATCTTGGCGGTGGTACTTTTGATATTTCGATCCTTGAATTAGGAGAAGGTGTATTTGAAGTTAAATCAACCAATGGTAATACACACCTTGGCGGAGATGATTTTGATCACCGGATTATTGATTGGTTAGCAGACGAATTTAAAAA
>JAIFMH010000041.1 GCA_020048595.1 Bacteroidota bacterium
TTAACCTGGAAATGGCTAAAACATCAAAACTTAATATTTTCCTGGATAAAACAGGTGGTGACTTTATGAAAGTTGCCGGTGATGCCAACCTTACTATAACCCAGCAACCTGGTGGCCAGATGGATATGCAAGGGAAATTTACCATCGACAATGGTGAATACCAGATGACCATCAGCCGGGTTATAAAACGAAAGTTCACAGTAGAGAAAGGAAGTTCCATTCAATGGAACGGATCACCGACGGATGCCGATATTGATTTAACCGCTTTGTACAATGTGGAAACTACCGCCGAAGCCATTTTAGCCGGATCGCAGACAACAAACAAAGGAGCTTATAAACAAAACCTGCCATTTGAAGTTTACCTGTTTTTGAAGAAAAAACTGATGCAGCCTGCAATTAGCTTTAAACTTGATATGCCTGTAAAAGAACAGAATGCTTTCTCCGGAGTGGTTTATGCCAGGATTAAGCAGATAAACCTGAATGAATCGGAACTTAATAAGCAGGTTATGGGATTACTCATTCTTAACCAGTTTGTTCCCCAGGATCCTCTTGCGTCCGGATCTGGTTCCATGACACTTTTCGATTATGAATCCGTGGCTCGCAGCACAGCCGGATCAATTATTTCATCGCAACTAAACTCACTCATTTCGTCGAAGTTTAAAAAAGTAGACATTAATTTCGATGTGGATTCAAAGGCAGATTACACAACCGGTGAGAAAACAAATACAACCGACCTTAATGTTAACATGAGCAGGACTATGTTTAACGATCGCTATACCATTTCGGTCGGTAGCACTTTTGCGATTGAAGGTTCGGATGAACATAAGAAAAATGCTGCCGGTTTAGCCGGTAATTACTCAGCAGAATACAAGATTACCAAGGATGGGCGATACAGGGCAAAGGCCTACAGAAAAGATCAATATGAAGCCGACAACTCGGGCCAGGTAGTTCAAACCGGGTTTAGTTTTGTTCTCTTTCTCGACTTCAATAAATACCGCGACATCTTTAAAAAGAAAAAAAACGTACAGATAAAATGAGATTAACAGGACGAAAAGAAACAAGCTTTTTAATGCTTTTTACAGCTTCAATCATTCTGATGCTGGTTTCGTCCTGCAATATATACAGGTATGTTCCTGAGAAAGACTACCTGTTTACTGGTTCAAAAATTTCATTTGATACAAAAAACAAAAATGCAAGCGAAATAAAATCAACCTTGCTATCACGAACATGGCCTGTTCCAAATAAAAAAATAGGATTGGTGCCCCTGCAGCTGATTAGTTACAGTATCAGCAAACCTACCGAAAAGAAATTTATAAACTACTTCCTGCACGAAACATTCGGAGAGGCGCCAGTACTTCTGAGCCAGGCTAACCCGGCCGATATGAGGCGCAGGATGATAGCACAAATGCATGACCTGGGATTTCTGAATGCAAGAGTTTATGACAGTGTTATTATCAGTAAAAGAAAGGCATATATTAATTTCAGGATCGTACCTTTTGAACGGTATACCATCGACACTTTGATTTTTCCGTCCGACAGCAGCAAATTATCAAAAGCAATAGCAGCAACCGCAGAACATACACTTTTAAAACGTGGTACACCTTTTACTGTTGAACGCGTAAAATCCGAAAGAGAACGCATTGATATTGAACTCCGGAATAAAGGCTATTTTTATTTTACGCCTGATTTCCTGGCCCTGGCTGCCGATACGAACCACAAAAACCACGTTTTTACCAGTATAGTTGTAAAACCTGATTTACCTGCTGAAGCCCGGAATACTTATACAATCAACAACTTTGTTATTTATTCGAATTACAGCTCCGACCGTGATTCTGTTCTTCACGAAATACCTTTCAGGCAGGAAGATGGATTTAAACATGTGGATACGTTGCCCCGTTTCAAACCAGTTCTGTTCAGTCAAAACATCAGAATGGAAGAGGGAGATTTGTACAGCTATAATAAACAAAAAACTACGGTTCAAAGAATGGTGAATCTGAATAACTTTAAGTTTATCAATACCACATTCACGCCTGTCGACAGTGCCAAAACACCTTCCCTTGATGTTGAGCTATTCTTAACACCTTATACCAGGCGGTCGATGCAAGCCGAAATAGGTGCCTACTCCAAATCCAATAATTATGCCGGCACCGAAATTAAACTAAAACTGACAAACCGGAATTTATTTCATAAAGGTGACCATGTGGATCTGGATCTTTCAGCTGGATTTGAAAACCTGGTCAAGGGTAATACCAGCGAAGATAATGCGAATCAGAATTTCGCAGCTTCTGTGAATTTCTACAGACCGGTTTTTTATCTGCCTTTCCGAATCAGGAAGACAGATTCGGATTATATCCCAAAGAATAAAATTTCGGCCGGGGCTGAATACATCCGAAAACCAGCCTTATATACTGCCCGATCCCTGCGTTTTTCATTCGGATACCTTTGGAAAAGCGGTGAAAACTGGGAACATATTTTTGATCCCTTAGTTGTAAACCTTGTAAATCCAACTAATATTACACCCAAATATGACAGCACTCTCGCCGAAGATCCTAACCTGGCCAAATCATTCGAAAAACAATTTATAGTTGGAGGCGAGTACACACTTAATTACAACAACTCAAGTTCAGGATCATCCTTCTTTCAATTTTACAACAGTACATCCATAGGCCTTTCCGGAAACCTGTTAAGCCTGTTTGTTAAGCCGGCCAGTGCTTCAGGCGACCAGGAGGATTTTTTCGGAGTTCCTTATGCGCAATACCTGCTGGCAAGCAACGATTTCAGGGTTTATATGAAAGTTACCGGGAGAATAACATGGGTGAACCGTCTGTTTTTCGGATATGGGTATTCGTATGCAAACAGTGAAATAATGCCATATTTAAAACAATTTTTCATAGGCGGCAGCAACAGTTTACGCGCCTTCCGCAATGGTACATTGGGACCGGGGAGCTATTCCGATTCGCTGATTACCTCGCAGGCTGTGCAGGCTGGCGAGGTGAAATTTGAATACAATTCAGAACTTCGCTTCAAAGTAATGAAATACATTTATACTGCAGTTTTTTCTGATATAGGAAATATCTGGTACCGAAACGAGCAACCTGATGCACCCGGAAGCGGATTTTCACGAAACTGGCATAAGGAATTAGCGGTTGATGCCGGAATAGGTTTAAGAATCGACGCAAATATTATGGTGATCAGGCTTGACCTGGCAATTCCGCTTCGAATTCCTTCCTTGCCTGAAGATCAGCGATGGGTTATAGATGATATTAACGTTGGAAGCAAGCAATGGCGAAAAGAAAACGTAGTACTGAATATTGCGTTCGGATATCCGTTTTAGACTATTTTATATATTTATATAATCAAATAGTAAAAAGGTTTTATTACTCCTTGTAAGCAAGGCTGCCGGAATAAATTCTACTTCCTGCTATACTTTTTAAACTTCCAGTTTAACTTAAATTACTATCTGAATAAACCTTTTCCTCAATGAATGGTTTATGATTGCATAAGTTCTTTCAAATTCAGATTTCCTTAATTAAAACACTATCTCTTCATTTGATCAACCATTTCTAATGATGGATTTTAAATTATTGTAAATCAGCCACTCATATCCAAAATCACTTCAAAACTACATTTATTTCCTGGATAAGAACGAATACGCAAATCACCTTTTCAATAAACAATTCGCCTATAGTAAATATCAATCTCTGTAACCAATAAACAAAAAAACTTATGAGATCAAAAATTACCTTTTTTTTGTTTGCCACAATATTGGCAGCTATGTCGAACTTTGCCCAAAGCAGCAGGGTAATCCTCCCTATAATGGTTGAGGTTAAAGGCGGCACATTTACGATGGGCAGTGATTTAATTGCCAATGATGAAAAACCCGCTCATAAAGTCACTCTTTCTGATTTCAGCATTGGAAAATATGAGGTGACTTATGCTGAATTCCTGCGGTTTATGCATGCAACAGGATATGTTCCTGAATCAGAATTGCATGATTCAGTCAGAATAAAACGGGGTTATCCGAAAAGAGATTTAATTGAACCGTTTATGGATGTAAAAGCTTCGGATTCAATGAGACCTGTAGGAAATATAAACTGGTTTGATACACAGGCTTACATAAAATGGCTGAATGAATCAACAGGAAAAAATTACCGTTTGCCTACCGAAGCAGAATGGGAATATGCTGCTATTGGTGGCCAAAAAAGTTCACCTACTGCATATGTTGGAGGAACTGATCTTGACAAACTCGCTTGGTACTTTGATAACGCCGGCAACAAAAGTCATACTGTTGGTGAAAAAATGGCTAATGAGCTCGGAATTTACGATATGGCCGGAAATGTTCGCGAATGGTGTTCCGGATGGTATGGTGAATTTTATTATGCATCCAGCCCTGAAATGAACCCGCAAGGCCCCGATGTTGGCAGAGCAAGGGTTTTGCGCGGCGGTTCGTGGGTAAGTAGTAAAGATCGCATGCGTTTAACTTTCAGGAATTATGATTTCCCATATAATAGCCACAACGATTATGGATTCAGGCTTGCACTTTCGGGAGAAGCTAAACCAGTGGTAAAACCGATTCCTACTTCCGTAACAGCCTCTGGTCTTTTGAATGATCTTGATACCAAGGGTTTTGTTGATATTTATGGTATCTATTTTGATATAGGAAAATCAAAAGTTAAACCTGAAGGTTACCCCGTAGTTGACCAGATTGCTGCTTATCTGAAAGAAAATTCAAAAACAAGGATAGTTGTTGAAGGACATACTGACAACACTGGCAGTGCCGAAAAAAACATGGTCTTATCTGAAAACAGGGCAAAAAGTATAAAAGCCGAATTGGTAAAACGTGGCATTGCAGAAACGCGCCTCGAAACAAAGGGATTTGGGGCATCCAAACCCATTGGCGATAATAAAACCAAAGAAGGAAGAACACAGAATCGGAGGGTGACTATTACTAAGTTATAAGTGATGAGTGATAAGTGATGAGTGATGGGTGATGAGTGATGAGTGATGAGTGATAAAGGAATAGTGATAAAGGATGAGTGATCAATACTGTTTTTAAGTGGTGGATGAATGTGTGATTTATTTATTACTTAATATGAGAAGAATTTTTTAAACGCAATACTAAATATCAAAACAATAAGGAAATTGCCCAAGTGAATTAACGCTAAATAATGATGATGACTATTTCAAAGCACCGGGAATAATTATTTTGAACAAATCGGTTAAAGAGTGATACCAATGAAAAGCGACAACAAAATCAGAGCTGCCTTGATCGGATTTATACTGTTTTTGATAGTTACAGGATCAGCAATGTTTATTTCTACGCATTTTTTTGAAGCTACTTACGGCTCACCCCTGATGATACGATTTATGAACCCGGTAGAAATTATCATGATTATCATCAGTGCCTTTATTATTGCACGATATTTCTCATGGGACGAAGTCGGTTTTAAAAAACCAGAAATCGAAAAATCTATACTCTGGTTACTGCCCGTTTATTTAATTCTTTTTACAGGATGGAGCCTGATGGTCGGTGACATGTATAAGATGAATATAAATTCGGAACAGTGGAATAGCTTTTGGATTTTTGGTTTTGTTACACTACTGGTTGGAATTGCCGAAGAGCTGATGTTCAGGGGAATTATTCTGCATGCCTTGCTGGATAAGATTAGTCCAAGAAAGGCTGTAATCGTTAGCGCACTTGCATTTTCGTTATTACACTCAATTAATATTATAGGCGGTGTACCCATCGAAGGAATGATTTTGCAACTCGGATTAACATTTATTGCTGGCTTTTATCTTGCCGGGGTAATGGTAAAAACTAAAAGCATTATTCCGTTAATAGTGTGGCATTGGTTATGGGATTTCATGACTTTAACGAGTGATCTGCTGGGACATAAAACTTCGGAAATAATTATGGGTACACTTATCTTGTTTGAGTTGGTTTTCGGCCTGATCATTTGGTTTGGGTTAAAATCGTCTGATTATAACAAGTTAGCAAAAGCAGGTACTTCCAGGATACTGTACGAGAAAATAAAATAGTAAAAATGAAAAAGCAAAAAAAATGAAAACAATCAGAACGATAAATCAGATAATTACCGTCTTTGTGTTATTCGTTGCAACATCTGTAACTTATGCTCAAACTTCTCAGATAACAATTTCAGAGAAAGGCCTCTTTAAAAAGAATAAAGTTTATACAAAATGTGACGTTGACCTGACTCCAAACCAATTGATTACTCTTTTTAAGAATGATCCCAACATGAAGGATTATTATAAGCCGATAGCATTAAAATTTGCAGCTTACACTCTGCTGAACTCAGCAGCTACAATACTGATCCTATGGCCTTTAACTGAGTCGCTATATGCTGATACCGACCCAAACTGGAATCTGGCATATATTGGTGCTGCCTGTGCAGTGCTGACTATCCCCTTCAGAAAAGGATTTGATAAAAATGCAAACAGAGCAGTAGAATACTATAATTCAGGGTATAAAAATACAAGCTCAGTAGACTTTAATTTCAATGTTGGCGGAAACGGAGTAGGAATTGTGATGAATTTTTAACGTGGGCAAGTAAAATAGAATACTGACAGGAACAAAGTAACTTAATTTCATAAAAGCGATTGGAGTTCAGAAACCAATATAAAAAAACGAGGCCTGTCCGAAAAGCCATATGAGTAGGGAATAAATAACACATTACAAACTATGAAAACAAAAAGAACACCTTTACTCTTAGTAATTGCATTTTTATCAAGCTTTGCATTTGCTCAAACTGTTAATGCTCAGAAAGCAGACCGCATTATAAAACGTGACTATTCAATTGTAGAAGGTACCATTGTAAAAGTTACTGAAACATCTGTTGAGTTCACTTATCCAAATGAAAAAGTGGTTAATTCAATTGACATTAAACATATTGCAAAAATTGAATTTGCGAGTGGCCGGGTACAAACATTCGACGCAGCACCTGAAAGCCAGGCTGCTCCTACCGAAGCACTTGCAGCTGCAGCTCCAAATACTGCAGGTAACCAGGCACAGGCGGTCAAAGAAAACGTTATTGCGGTATTACCAATTCCTTATGTAAATGCCGACAATTTACAAAGCTCTGAAGAGATGGCAAAATTTGCGCAGAATGATGTTTACAGCAAGCTGATTGCTAAATCGTCCAATATTTTCCCACTTTCAGTTCAGGATTTAAGAACTACCAACAGCTTGCTGCATAAAGCGGGCATAGATTATAAGAATATTGATGAAACGCCCATTGATGAACTTCAAACAATTTTAGGCGTTGACCATATTGTAGCGGCTAAAATTTCATACACTACCAAAGAAATACAGAACTCGCAAACATATAATTCAGGTGAGGTAAAGGGGCAGAACAATAAAGTGAAGGAAAAAGATATATCTACCTCAAGTACCCAAAACAACACTTACTATTACTACCACGTATATTTTGATTTGTACAAAAACAACAATAAAATATACACTCAATCAAAAAAGCCTACTTTTGCTGTAAAGGATAGCTGGATTGATGCAATGACAAATTTGCTCAAGAAGAGCCCTATCTATGTTAAGTAGCTCCTTGTGTCATATTTCATTTCCCGGAATACAATTTAGAGTATCCCAGTTTAAGTGAATGAAACTCTGATGTGGTTATAACTAATTGAATCAAGGGTGTTTCTGTTTTCTGTAGCAACCCCTTGATTTTCTTTTTGTGCATTCTATGTTTACTCTACGGGCAAAACATTTTTGCATAACTAACTTAAAACAATCTCAACCTTAATCGGTAAGTATGATCAACTTTAGGCAAATCAGGTTTTTCCCATTTTATGCAGTTTCGCTACTGCCAATGTTTCTATTGTATTTGCTATCAGATTTGACTTATTTCGTAGTGTACTATTTGATAAAATACAGGAGAGGAGTTACATACAACAATCTTAAAAACTCGTTCCCCTTCAAAAATGAAAATGAAATACAGGCAATAGAGAAAGCTTTCTACCGTCATTTTTGTGATATTTTCATTGAATCTATAAAAATCCTGACCATCAGTAAAAAAGAATTACACATACGATTCATTGTCAGAAATCCGGAGCTGATTCAAAAATACTATGATAAAAAAAGAAGCATCACTCTGTATACCGCGCACCAGGGAAACTAGGAATGGCTTGCATTCCTACCCCTGTTTATGCCATACCAGGCAATTGCATTATACTATCCGCAATCCAGCAAATACTTCGATACGCTGATGAAAATTATCAGAGAGCGGTTTGGTGTACTATGCGTTGAGTCCAATAAAGGATACAAAACTATATCAGGTTTTTCGGAATGAAATATTCTGACAATGAGTTATATCATCGGCGACCAGAGCCCATCAGGCGGCAGCACCAAACACTGGACGCAATTTCTAAACCAGAATACAGCCTTTTTAATTGGCGCTGACCGGATAGCAAAAAAAAAAGAAACCAGGTTGTTATATTCCCTTCTTTCAGGAAAATAAAAAGAGGCATTTATGAATTAGAATTTAAGTTGATTGAAGAAAATCCCCAGTTAATTAACAGTATTGAGATTATCGACAAGTATGCAGCACTATTAGAAGAAGCAATTCTGGTTTCGTCCGAAATGTGGTTAAGGAGCCATAAACGATGGAAACTAAGCGGAGGAATCCCAAAACATGAAGGCACTTAGTATGCCTATTAACAGTTGCCGCTAAAAAGTCATCTGATTTTCCGATTCTCATTAAAACCCTGATTCATCATTTGTCGAAACCAGTTTTCTGAATTTTAAATTATTGCCTGTATGCGGCCGAAAATATGGTCCCCAAAAAAACAGAATTTCTTTAACTGAGTATGTATTATAATTCTCTCCATTCATAATTATAAGTTGCAGAGAATCCATTGCCAAAATTCATTTGTATTACCCGTTTCGCTCCTTTTGTTCCCTTTTCAATGACTTTTTCGGTAGTTAATTTTGAATTTATATCTTTTGTGATGTACCTGGTTCCCTCGGGTGTAACAAAATAGTCTCCGTTCAGACTTTGA
>JAIFMH010000055.1 GCA_020048595.1 Bacteroidota bacterium
TATTCAAAAAAAAAAAGCTACCTGTTTTTACACAGGTAGCCAATCATTATTAGTAATTTCTATGTCTGATAAACCTACATCTTAGGAATAATATCAATTATAACGGTACGGTTATAAAAGCGTTCCTCAGGATATTTGTTTTCGAATGGTGCTGATTTTTCTTCTTCACCAAATCCGCTAACCTGGAATTTAACATCGCTTCTGCCGGCTTTTGCAAGGCTCTTTTCAATAATTGCCTTAACATCATCAGCCCTGGCAACCGAGAGTTTCAGGTTATTGTCTTCACCTCCGATAATATCGGTATGACCCTGGATAATAACTGTTCCGTTTAAAGGAATTTTTGGTGTTACTATTTCGGCGAGGTATTTTTCGTACATCTCGTTTGCTTTCGATTTATTGAAATCATACAATATGCTGTATCTCATTCCTTCCTTGGTTTGTGGCGGTGTCCATAGTACCATGTGTACTGTTGATTCCTTTTCTTCAATCCTGCCGGCTTTTGTATCAGCTATCATTTTCACCTTGTAATCACCTGATGGTGTTGTACCAAGTATTAAACGTGTAGGGATGCTGACGCTATCAACGGTATAAGGTCCGAAGTGTTGAACTGTTCCTTTTTCGTCTTTTATTTCCAGTCTCCAGGTTTTGTAGGCTTCTGTTGCGCCTTTACTAACGAAAGTAACATAGCTTTCAACTGGAGCTACCTGCGAAGTTGTAAGAACAACCGGTTTAAGTGATGCATCAGGTCCGCTCTGGAATTCCATCAACAGTTCAGGTGAAGTGCTTTCGATAGAAACTCTGCGGTCGCCTTCACGAAGGAGTACAAGTTCATTGGTACCGCCTGGCTGTTCTGATGGAACATCAGGTCTGTTCTGGCCTTTGGTAGTAATTCTCGAACCACTGATTCCGAATACGTTAACAAGGTATTCTTTAATTGATTCTGCCATTTCGCGGCCATCTTTAGTGCCTTGACGTGACGATCCAACCAATGTTACGGAAGTCGAAGGATATTTCACCATACGGTCGCCGAGAATATTCAGGATGTTATAATATACAACCATCTGACGATCTGAACGACCTTCCATGTCTTTAGGCTTGTTTGTCTGAAGCTGGTCTTCTTTGAAATCTTTAACCTCATCCTTTTTAAGTAATACATAACGGTTAGGAATCTCAGCAGATCCTGCATCGAAGAACACATAATTGCGTAC
This sequence comes from Bacteroidota bacterium, assembly GCA_020048595.1. Taxonomy (GTDB): domain Bacteria; phylum Bacteroidota; class Bacteroidia; order Bacteroidales; family UBA4417; genus UBA4417. Next base: position 1,209 of record JAIFMH010000055.1, read on the forward strand.
AGGGAACACTTCAGTTACTTTGAGTTCTTCAGGAGCATTTGCAGGTGCATTAACCATAAACGTAACCGGTGGAACAACAACTACAACTTCTGCAGGTGTAATTGTTTCAGCTTTAGGAGGTGCTGGTATTTCACGGCCACGTCCCAGTTTAAGGGCAGCGCCGGCTCTGATAGTGGTTATATTCCATGTTTCAATTGAACGTGGGGTCTGACCAAAATAAGGCTGGAACGAAACAAAAGGTGAAAGTACCCATTGTGTCTGATGGTTTTGCGATGAGAGCTGAATGTCATATCCGGCTCCTACCTGCATCGAAATCTGCATATCATTTATATCGCTGAAATCACCGGTAGCTTCCGGGGTAACGGCCTGATCAGGGTATGCTGGATTTATTCCCAGCTGATAGGTATATGATTTGGCGATATTGTAAGCAAAACGTGGGCCTGCATACATATAAAAATCACCTTTGAAAGGAGCAAGACGAAGACTTGGCTCAATGGTTACATAGCTTAAATCTGTTTCCAGATCAGCCGGACAATTGCATGGTGCTTTTACCTGGTCAAATTTCCCTTTACGGTTGTCCAAACCTCCCTGTAGCATAAATCCCCAGCGTGAATCAGCAGGATGATACTCAATAAGAGGAGCAACAAAAAGTCCGATACCCTGGCCTTCATGAAATGTTGCTGTAGGAGTGAAATTCGCATCCAGTTGATGTGTGGATCCTTCATAGAAGTTGAAGTTTGCAGTTCCCGCTACACCGAACCACCATGATGGCCTTGTGTATTGGGTATCCTGCGCCTGAAGCGACGTCTGCATGCCGATCAGCATAAAAGCACTTATAACAACGCCTTTAGCAATCAGGGTATAAGGGGACCACGCCTTACGCGGTCCCTTTTCTGAATTAATTTTTAATTTCATATACTTAGTATTATGGTTTTGTTATTGTATTTGTGTGTGTCATTACTACGGCACCATTCCTGGCAAGCATACGGCCTACAACAGTTGCATGCGAGTTCATTGTTATGGATGTTAAAGCCAGAACATTTCCCTGGAATATGGTATAATCACCAATAGTAGCTGAACTGCCGGTTTGCCAGTACACGTTTTTAGCCTGTGCTCCGCCGGTGAGGATTACATTTCCGCCTGCGCCACCAACTGTTGTAAAGTCAGATGCAATCTGGAATATCCAAACGGCATTAGGGTCACCTTGTCCGTCGAGCGTTAAATCACCTGATTGAATTAATAAGGTAGATGTTGATTTGTAAATACCCGGTGCAAGTGTTTTACCACCCTGATCGCCTGATACTGTAGCTGGCGCCGGTGAAGATGCTCCTTCAGCAAAAAGGTATGCATTGGTAAGATCAGTTTTAGCCTGTAAAAGCATGGCTGCAACTCCCGGAGGATTAATATCATCAGCGGCAAAAATTGCACCGTTTACTATTGTTGCCGGTGGAAATCCGGTTACTGAAGAACGAAGACCAGGATAAATCCCGACATTCATATTATTAATTACGCTGAAACCTGCAGCATTACTAACTCCAACACCTGCTAATATACCGAATTCGTCAGCTGAATTAAGATCCACGATTGGAGGAATAATTGTTCCGCCTGCGGTCCTGAAGGTCCATACATAATCTTCGGAAAGTGCTATACCTACAAGATTCATAGCGCCGGTTGTAACGGTTGCTGTGTAAGTGGTTGCCGGTAAAAGATCAATTGAAGGTGTAAATGTGGCATCGGTTCCTGAGTAAGAAACTAAACCTGCAACAGTGTTTGTACCCTGTTTCAATGTAAATGTCAACGAAGTAATTGTCAGAGGATCCATGCTCATATTAAAGCCTGCGGTAAGCATTTTGTTGAGAGCTATGTTACTGGCATTGTCCGAAGGATCGGTTGAAATTACAAGAGGCTCAGTAAGTGAGGCAGTGGTAAAGGACCAAACATAGTTTGATGCCAGTGTCATTCCGGAAACACTTGATGCGCCGGTAGTAATAGTACCGGTATAAATGGTAGATGGCAAAAGATCGACGGTTGGATTAAATGATGCAGTAGTACCTGTATAGGATACTGTTCCTGCAATTGCCGTTGTGCCCTGGTACAGCGTAAAAGTTGTTGTATTAATGGTTAACGGATTCATAGCTAAATTAAATGTTGCAGTTACCGTTTTATTAAGAGGAACTCCTTTTGCATTATTTGCCGGAGAAATGGAAATAATTGCAGGATTTAAATATGCCCCGGTTCTGAAGGTCCATACATAGTTACTCTGAAGCGAAGCTCCCTGAACATTCATTGCAGCGGTAGTAATTGTACCGGTGTATATGGTGTTTGCTGTAAGTGGACTTGAAGGAGTAAATGTTGCCTTGGTTCCGTTGTAGGTAACTGTTCCGGCAACTGATGTTGTTCCCTGTTGAAGAGTAAAAGAGGTTTGCGTAATTGTTGTTGGATCCATCGCAACGCTGAAGTTTGCTTCAACATCTGTTTTCATAAATACATTTAAAGCATTGTTTGCCGGGTCAGTCGAAATAACTGTAGGTGACAAAACAACACCGGTACTGAAAGTCCAGACATAATCAGTTTGCAATGGCGTACCGGCAAAATCCTTTATCGTAGCTTTAATCCTTCCGGTATAGGTTGTGTTGGATGTAAGCGGAGTTGAAGGCTCAAAGCTCATAGTAGCATTTGAGTTGTTATAGGTCAGGATGCCGGTAATGGCATCACTTGATTTTAAACCACTGGTCAGAACAAAGGATTCCTGGTTAATAGTTGCAGGGTCCATTTCTTCATTAAAGGTTGCGGTAATAACCTGTCGGAGAGGTACTGATGTGGCAGCGTTTGCCGGATTAGTTGAAATAACAACCGGGCATACGTAGATAGTTTCAACATAGTCATCCTTTTTGCAAGCAGTAAAAATTGCTGCTAAAGCTAAGAACGCTACGATCGTAGTAGTCCATAATCTTGTTCGATTTGTTTTCATTTTTTTGATTGGTTTAATGAATGATATTTTTTTAACGGAGCAAAGGACGCCCCAATCCAACCAAAATAATTACATAATAAAAAGTTAGAGTTACATCATTCACACATTTCATTTCAGCTTCGGGTTATGCCTCAAATACAGACTGTTAATGTGTGAATCATATAACTTATTGCCAAAGTTATGTAACTCAATTGCGCAAAAACAACCTCAACTTTGCAAAAAATTTTGAGTTCTGCGTAAAGCAGATCACAGCCCCAAAAAAAAGGTAAATGCCTGAAAAACCAAATCAACTAACTGCTTATGGCAGAAACACTTTAGCTGCTTTTAAGCGTAAAAGCCGCAAGTATTTCATGCAAAGCCGCAAGCATAAACTATTCAGGGCACTACTTACAGGTATAAGTGTGCTCATAGTAATTATCGGGATCGCTGTATTATTCATTTCACCTGTAACAAAATACCTGGTCGAGAAATATGACCTGAGATATACAGGGCGTCAAATTACAATGGACTGGGCGTATGTGAACCCGTTTACCGGGTATATACATTTCGATAACTTAAAAATACATGAACTGCAAAGTGATAGTATATTCCTTTCGGTAAAAGGTGTTAGTGCCAATTTCGCAATGCGGAAATTATTTTCCAAAACTTATGTAATAAGCGAACTTACTTTAAATAATCCAAAAGGCATTATCATTCAGATCGACAAGGATTTAAATTTTGATGATCTTATTGCGAAGTTCTCCCCGAAAATTGATTCCATTAAGGCTGTTGCACCGGTTCACTTCAGTATTCTCAAAATCAAAATTGTTGACGGGGAATTCTACTACAAAGAAAGAGTTACTCCTATAAATTACTTTATAAAAAACGTAGATATTGAAAGTACAGGAATACATTGGGATGCTGATACAATTGCTGCAAAATTTTCGCTTTTATCAGGCATTGGAGGTGGCGGAATGCAGGGTAATTTTACCATCAATACAAAAAATCTCGATTACCGGCTGGCAGTTGAGGCTCAGAAATTCGATCTTGAAATCCTGGAACAATATCTTAAAGAATTAACCAACTTCGGGTATTTTAATGGTAATATTGACGCAGACCTTAAAATTAAAGGCAGTTTTAAAACGGCTGAAAATGTAACTTTCAGAGGATTGCTGGCCATAAACGATTTTCGTACCGGCGAAAAGCCCGGTGAAGATTATGCCTCCTTCCGGAAATTGGCGGTAGCGATATATGAACTGAGTCCGAAAAATCATAAATATCTTTTCGATTCAGTTTCTCTGAATAATCCCTATTTCAAATATGAGCGTTATGATTACCTGGATAACCTCACGCGAATGTTTGTATCAGAAGAAACTAAAATTGCTGCCGAATCACCGGGAGCTAAATTTAACCTTGTTCTCGAAATTGGAAATTATATAAAAAGATTGTCGCAGAATTTCTTCCGGAGTAATTACAAAATCAACAGGCTGGCCATTTACAGCGGCGACCTGGAATTCAGTGATTATTCGTTAAGCGAGAAATTCAACATCCATCTTAATCCTTTAAATGTACTGGCCGATTCCATTACAAAAAATCAGAAAAGGGTGAGTGTATACATAAATTCCGGAATACAGCCATTTGGAAATGCAACGGTTTCATTAAGTATAAATCCTAACGACAGCTCTGATTTCGATATGAAATATATGCTTCAAAAAATGCCTGTCGCCATGTTTAATCCGTATTTAATCCAATATACTTCATTCCCTCTCGACCGGGGAACAATTTCGGTGAACGGAACATGGAATGTCAGAAACGGTATTATTAAAAGTGATAATCATTTGGTAATCATCGACCCCAGGCTTACAAGCAGAAAGAAAACTGCTGATATCAAACGGCTTCCCATGAAGCTCATAATGGCTTTTGTACGCGAACGCGGTAATGTAATTGATTACGAAGTCCCGATAAGCGGTGATTTAAAGGATCCAAAATTTCATTTACGCGATGTTATTATTGATGTACTGGGAAATGTTTTTGTAAAGCCTGCAACCACTGCTTATCGTATGGAAGTGAAAAAAACAGAGCTCGAAATCGAAAAATCACTTACCCTGAAATGGGAAATGCGCGGCAGTTCACTTACCAATGAACAGGAAAGGTTTATTTTACGCATGGCCGATTTCCTGGTCGAAAATCCGGATGCAACTATTACCGTTACACCGCAAATGTATTCCATTAAAGAAAAAGAAAATATCATGCTTTTTGAAGCGAAGAAAAAATACTTCATGACTACTGAAAGCAAAGATGAAACGTATTTCAGCCGGAAAGATGCTGAAGCGGTTGATAAAATGTCAGTTAAAGATATAAAGTTTATTAGCTATTTAAACAAGCAAACCGCTGACTCAATGCTATTTACAACCCAGGATAAATGCGGCAGATTTTTGGGCGGAACCATTGTAGAAATCAGGTACAATCAGCTGAATAAAGAAAGAGAAACCTCTTTCATTTCGTACTTCAAGGATAGAAATGTAGAGAAACGGATAATTATTTCTGCAGCACGGAATGTGATTCCTTACAATGGGTTTTCATTCTATAAGATTGTGTATAACGGCGAATTCCCTAAAAAACTAATGGACGCCTATCTGAAAATGAATGAATTAAATGATCGCGCTCCACGAAACCTGTTCAATAAAGAACGAAAGAAATATAAAAGCATCTTGTAAGATTCAGCTGATTAAAAAAAGTAAAATACTTTGGCTGATTTTTTGACTTGAATTAATGCATTTGTTATCTTGAACGTGTGAATTATACAATGAATTAAAAAAATTATATAACATGTTTCAAATGAGTAGTTTTCATCTTTGCATTGAAATCTACCGGTAAAAAGTTACATTTAAATAAACATTCCGGCAGCATTACAATTGACAGGACTTCAGCAAAATTTAGTACTTTTGGGTATCCCGTTACCAGATACTTTTGCAACATATTCAAGCTAAATGGCAATTTTTACAAAAAGGAAATATTTATTTACTAAAGGAATCGACCAGTATTTTACGGGCGTTCAAAGCGCTTATAGTTTTACGGCACTTTTCTTTAAAGAAGCGTTTAAAAGGCCTTTTCACTTTCGCGAAGTAGTTAGACAAAGTTTTGAGGTGGGTTTAAAATCACTGCCTTTAATTACACTTACCGGTTTTATTGTAGGTGTGGTTTTCACAAAACAATCGCGCCCTTCGCTCGAGGATTTTGGCGCAGCTTCCTGGCTTCCTTCGTTAATAGGTATTGCCATAGTACGGGCTTTGGGGCCATTGGTAACAGCACTGATATGCGCCGGCAAAGTGGGTTCAAGCATAGGTGCCGAACTGGGTTCCATGAAAGTAACCGAACAGATTGACGCCATGGAAGTATCGGCAATAAATCCGTTTAAATACCTGGTAGTTTCCCGTGTGCTGGCAACTACCATAACCATTCCCATACTCTCATTGTATTGCAGCTTTGTTGGATTGCTCGGTTCGTTTGTAAATGTTCATGCCGAAGAAACCACCAGCTTTATCACCTTTTACCAAAGCGCATTTTCAAGCATCAGCTTCCTCGACATATACACATCTGTTGTTAAAGCAATTATATACGGTTTTACAATCGGAATAGTAGGCGCTTACAAAGGATTTAACGCCTCACAGGGAACCCGCGGCGTTGGGAAAGCAGCAAACCAGGCAGTTGTGCTGTCTATGTTCCTTATATTTCTCGAAGAACTTGTAATTGTTCAGGTTGCCAACTGGATACGATATTTTTAAACCATGGAAGAACTGAAACAACATATCATAAATTACAATGAGGCGGTTATTTCGATCAGCGGATTATATAAGTCGTTTGGCGACCTTGATGTATTAAAAGGAATTGATTTTGAGCTTTTTAAAGGCGAAAATGTAGCCGTGCTCGGCAAATCGGGCACAGGGAAATCTGTTCTGATAAAAATAATTATCGGTTTGCTCAAGCCCGATAAAGGCGAAGTGATTGTTTTGGGCGAACAGGTAGATAAACTTGAACGAAAAGAACTTGACGCTCTACGCTTGCGGATTGGATTTTCCTTTCAAAGCAGTGCCTTGTACGATAGCATGAATGTGTATCAGAACCTGGCTTTCCCGTTAACCATGAACAGGAAAAACCTGAGCAGGAAAGATGTTGATGAAGCTGTTGCCGAAGTGCTGGAAGCCGTAAGTTTAAATGACAAAGCAAAGCAGTTGCCTTCGGACCTCTCGGGTGGGCAGCGTAAACGAATCGGCATTGCGCGTACACTTATCCTGAAGCCCGAAATTATGTTGTACGACGAGCCCACTTCGGGTCTCGACCCGGTTACCAGTGCCGAAATCATTGAGCTTATAAACGAAGTTCAACAAAAATACAATACCAGTTCAATTATAATAACTCACGATCTTACCTGCGCCAAAAATACCGGCAACCGCACTGCCATGCTGCTCGATGGCAGATTTATGAAAATCGGGACATTCGACGATGTTTTCGACACGAATGATGAGCAAGTAAAAGCATTTTTTAATTACAATTTTATACAATAACATATGAGTGAATCACCAAACAGACGAGCAGTACTGGTAGGATTTTTTGTCCTGCTGGGTATACTATTTTTTGTTGCAGGAATACTTATGGTAGGCAACCTGCACGAAACTTTTAAAAATAAAATGGAAGTGGTTTCCCTTTTTGATGATGTTAATGGTTTACAAAAAGGAAATAATGTATGGTTCTCCGGCGTAAAAATAGGGACGGTGAGCAGCCTCCATTTTTACGGGAAATCACAAGTGGAAGTTCGTTTAAAAATTGACACCAAAACACAGCAATACATTCGCCGGGATGCCATGGTTAAAATCAGCAGCGATGGAATTATCGGTAATAAAATACTGATCATTTACGGAGGCACTTCCACCGCACCTGAAATACAGGAAGGCGACACGCTGGGAGTTGAAAAAACATTTTCGACTGAAGATATGATCAACACCCTGCAGGAAAACAACAAAAACTTCCTGGCTATTACCAATGATTTTAAGGTGATAAGTAAAGGCCTTGTTGCCGGTGAAGGCACCATCGGGAAACTGCTTAAAGATGATGCCGTTTATGCAAATATCAACGCCACCACAGCATCGCTTCAGCTTGCATCAGCAAAAGCGCAGGCATTGGTTGCGTCATTGGCTGATTTCAGTGCAAACCTGAATAAAAAAGGAACGCTGGCAAACGAATTAACAACCGATACAGTAATTTTCAACTCAGTTAAAACTTCGGTCTTGCAATTGCAGCAAATGGCCGACACTGCATCGGCATTTATTGCAGATTTGAAAAAGGCAGGCACTAATCCTAATTCCACAATAGGCGTATTGCTGCGTGATGAAACCTCAGGCGCCCGCATAAAAGAAACCATCAAAAACCTGGAGAGCAGTTCTCAAAAACTGGACGAAGACCTTAAAGCAGCTCAAAGCAGCTTTTTACTGAAAGGGTATTTTAAGAAGAAGGCAAAAGCAGAGGAGAAAGCGAAAGAAGCGGGTGTGAAGTAACAATAGCTTTTAGCATCTATGAGGCTCTTATATGATGCATGGGACAGAATGTACTTTTAAACTGAGTTTTTTGTATTTTTGCATTAAATAATAGCTATATGAAAGAAATAGTTTTTTTAGTTGAAGAATCGCAGGACGGAGGTTATTTTGCTCGTGCAGTAAATCAATCTATTATCACACAAGCCAACACCATTGAAGAGTTAAAACCTATGATCAGTGATGCAGTGCGATGCCATTTTGATGAAACGGAAATGCCGGAACTAATTCATATGCATGTTACCCGTGAGGAAACATTTGCTTTATGAAACTCCCGCGCAATATTGATGCACAACAACTTATAAAAGCACTTCAAAAATACGTATACCAACCCAGCCGCCAAGCGGGAAGTCATTTACGGCTTACCACCCAGCAAAACGGCCAACATCATATTACAATCCCCAATCACGATCCTTTACGAATAGGGACTCTCAACACCATACTTACCGAAGTTGCACAGCATTTAGAAATTTCAAAGCAGGAACTTATTGAAAGATTATTTTAGACAAATATTCTCATAAGGCAATTGATTTCCAGTTCACAATATCTTCTACTTATTAAGCAATCGGTAATCATTTTCCAACAAATCATATTTCATTTTTTTAATTCTTGCCATCTGATTTTACATAAAGAAGGTAGCTGAATTTGTATTTTTAGTATTCCTATTTTAAATGCGTAAAATTTTTAATTTTCTATGCATTGGCCTGTTTGTATCATCATTCCACAACGTGTGAATCATGTAACTTATCCAAAAAGTTATGTAACACTTTCACAGTGGTTTACAGGTAATTTTGTTGCTGTTAAAATTGGCGGAGTATTGCTTCCGGCATTTTCTATTTATTACAAGCAAAAAAAATATTCATTAAAATTGCTTTAAACACCACACGCCAAGGCATGGATAAAATTAAAAAGATCAGTCCTGTTAAAAAGGTTATTCCTAAAATCCGGGTTGCCACGGTAAATTCAATGAGCAAACTCAGCGATAAAACACTCCAGAAAACCGAAGAGGCAAGCAGTTTTTTAACCGATTTTGCTGATGTAATCCTGTTTATTACCCGTATCACTAAAGAAACATTTTCGCGCGAATTCGAATTCAAAGAGTTCTTCCGACAGTGTTTTCAAATCGGGTATAAATCATTGCCATTGATTTCAGTTACAGGAGCCATTATGGGCCTGGTGCTTACTATACAATCGCGACCGGTACTGGCCGATTTCGGCGCTGTAAGCATGCTTCCCGGAATGGTTGCTGTTTCGCTTATCCGCGAAATGGGCCCGGTAATTACTGCCTTGATTTGTGCCGGGAAAATAGGTTCAGGCATGGGTGCCGAACTTGGCTCTATGAAAGTAACCGAACAGATTGAAGCCATGGAAGTATCGTCAACCAATCCCATGAGGTTTTTAGTTGTTACCCGTGTGCTGGCAGCAACCATTATGATACCGTTACTAATTCTGTATGCTGATGCATTTGGAATTTTCGGAAGCTGGCTGGGCGCAAACATAAAAGGCGAGGTAACATTCTCATTGTTTTTCTCCCAGGCTTTTGCCTCTATCGATTTCATCGATTTTATACCTGCTGTAATCAAATCATTCTTTTTCGGGGCAGTAATCGGACTGGTAGGAACATACAAAGGATACAATGCCGGACGTGGTACCGAAAGTGTGGGAATTGCAGCAAATTCGGCTGTTGTGCTGGCATCCCTGCTGGTAATTATTGTAGATGTAATTGCAGTACAGATAACGGATATGTTAATTTAAACGAAATGCAGGATACTGAAACTTTAAGTAAGCTTATGGCGGAAACGGCAAAAAAAGAGCCGGTTATCGAAATAAATAACCTGAAAAAATCATTCGGAACACAACAGGTTCTGGTTGACCTTTCGCTGAAGCTTTATAATGGGGAAAACCTTGTTGTGCTTGGCAAATCAGGCAGTGGCAAATCTGTTCTTATAAAATGCATCGTTGGACTTTTGCATGCTGATAGCGGATCAATAAACGTATTCGACAAAGATGTAAATACCTTGAAAAGTGTTGAACTGGGCGAATTGAGGCAAAAAATCGGTTTCCTTTTTCAGAGCGGCGCTTTGTACGACTCCATGACAGTGAAACAAAACCTGGAATTCCCTTTACGAAGGATTAAAAAGAATCTCTCCGAAAAAGAAATGGCAGAAAAAATAAATGACGTTCTCGAAAATGTCGGCCTGGCTGACGCATTAAATAAAATGCCTTCGCAGCTGTCGGGCGGCATGCGTAAACGGATAAGCCTCGCCCGAACCATTGTTGTTGATCCTCTCATTATGCTGTACGACGAACCTACCACCGGGCTTGATCCTGTTACTTCCGATGAAATAAGCGAACTCATCAACGACGTACAGAAAAAATATAAAACCTCCTCCATCATTATCACACACGACATTAAATGTGCCCTTGCCACTGCCGACCGGATGCTTATGCTCATGGAAGGTGAAGTTTATAAAGAAGGAAAACTCAAGGACTTTGAACACTCAACCGATCCGCTGATAAAAGCATTTTTTAATTAGATAGCCTGATATGATTGAAGGACACAAATTCAAAGAAAGAAATAGAAAATGGAAAATGGATAATAGCACACTTCTGCAAGCTCAATGCAAAAATCGTAAATTGTAAATTGTACCTCGTAAACATACTCATGCCTCGTGAATCAAAACTCACAAATCTCCTTCTTCAAACTCGTTTAACCAAACACACTTGTCCCCAAGTCCTCCCCACCGGGGAGGATTTAGGAGGGGTCAAAAACGCGTAAATCATATCTCACAACTCATATCTCACAACTCATATCTCATATCTCACAACCCCCATGGAACAACACTCACAAAAATACAAAGTACGTCTAGGACTTTTTGTTGCCGGAGGACTGGCACTTTTCGTGCTGGCGATCTTTATTATCGGAAAACAGAAAAACCTGTTTAACCCGGTTTTTAAACTTACCACAACATTTTACAACGTAAGCGGATTGCAGGTTGGAAACAACATCCGCTTCTCCGGAATAAATGTAGGCACTGTCGACAATATACGTATCATCAACGACTCCACTGTTCGTGTTGATCTGCTGATCCGTAAGGAAGTGCATCAGTTCATCAAAACCGACTGCGAAGTTGCAATAGGTTCCGAAGGGCTTATCGGCGACCGTCTGCTGATTATTACCCAAGGAAGCAATGAAGCAAAATTAGCGAAAGAAGGGCAGGAACTTGCCTCAACGGAACCTGTGGAAACAGATGCCATTATGGCCAGCCTGGAAGTATCAGCTGCCAATGCTGAAATTATCACTTACCAGCTCGCAGAGATTATGATTAAAATAAACGGTGGACAAGGAACTTTAGGCAGATTAATACAGGATACTGCGATTGCAGAGAATCTGAATCAAACCATCGAGAATTTGAAAACAAGTTCGAAAGGTTTGGATGAAAATATGAAAGCCGTTAAACATAACTTTCTTTTAAAAGGTTATTTTAAAAAGAAAGCCAGGGCTGCTGAGGAAAAGAAAACAGATGCAGTTGAACAAAAAGCTGAAGAACAGAAAAAGTAAAGAATCAGAAAGTGACTTGAACAAAATGGCAATTGCACGACAATCAAAATCAACACATGCAGACCTGGTCCAAAATACTTTTATTTATGGTTTTTGTTACAGTTGCAACATGTGATTTTGCTTTTGCCCAAAAGATTCCGGGATCAAAAGATTCAACTAAAGTTTATGAGACGATTGAATCGTTTTCTGTAAAACGCAAGGCTACAAAATTCATGTACCAGATGCTTTTTAAACCTGTAGCTGTAAGCTCTCAAAAGAAAGACGCTAAAAAAAAAGTGTATAAAAAACTAATACAGAAGCCATACAGCGCATTCGAGGGGAAAATTATCCGGAATATCAACATCGAAACACTCGATCCGTTTACATATTCCATCGCCGATACGGTTGTTAAAAATCAAGGTTTTATTGCTAAAACCGGGAATAAACTGCACATCAAATCACAAAACATAACCATTCGCAATCTTCTGCTCATCAGGCAAAACCAGGTTTTCGATTCACTTCTGGTAAAAGAATCGGAACGCCTTGTAAGGAGCAGAAGCTATGTAACAGATGTTTCCTTTTTCGTAAGGACTACCGCAAAAAACTCCGACTCTGTCGATATTTTTATCCGCGAACTGGATAACTGGAGCCTTATACCATCAGGCGCAGCTTCCAATACCAGCTTCACGGTTGGTTTAATGGATAAAAACTTTGCAGGACTGGGGCACGAATCCAAAAATGAATATACATGGAATCATGCTTCTAACGATTATGCCTATAAAATTAATTACTTCATTCCAAACATCCGCAATACGTATATCAACTCAACCCTGCATCTGGAAACTGCCGAAACGGGAGATTATACCAGGAGCATAGCTGTGGATCGTCCGTTTTTTTCGCCCTTCGCAAAGTGGGCGGCTGGGATAAATTATACGCAGCAATTCCGGCAGATAAACATGCATTTGGGCGATTCGGGTATTATACTGCAACCATTTAAATATAACATTCAGGATTATTGGGCAGGAAATGCCTTGCAGCTTTTTAAGGGGAATACGGAATACAGCCGCACCACTAATTTTATTTCTGCCATACGCTATGTTCATGTCCGTTACCTTGAAAAACCAGATGACGCTTATGATCTGCAACACTATTTTTCAGACGAAAATTTTTATATGGCCAGCATTGGTATCTCCACCCGTAAATATGTTCAGGATAAATACATTTTTAAATTTGGAATCACTGAAGATGTACCTGTTGGAAAAGTTTACAGCCTCACAGGCGGCTATCAGAAAAAAAACAATGAAGGCCGTTATTATCTGGGTGCACGCATATCAACCGGCAACTACTATCCCTGGGGATACTTAAGCTTTAACTTCGAATATGGGACTTTTCTGAATGTTTCGCATATTGAACAAGGTGCCGTTACAGCCGGAGTAAACTATTTTACAGGTTTGGTAGAAATAGGAAAATGGAAATTCCGGCAGTTTGTAAAACCTCAGCTTGTGATTGGCTTAAACCGTTTTGCTCTTGACAGCCTAACTCTTAACGACGGGAATGGAATAAATGGATTCAACAGCACTTCGTTGTCAGGCAACAGGCGCATGATGCTTACACTGCAAACCCAATCATACGCCCCATGGAATTTTATCGGATTCCGGTTTGGACCATTTGTGAATGTTTCTTTTGGGATGCTTGGCAATGAAACCGCTGGATTTAAAAACAGCAAATTGTATTCTTCAATCGGATTTGGAGTTTTGATTAAAAATGAGCATCTGATCATCAATACATTCCAGCTATCCATTGCGTATTATCCTATGATGCCGGGTACCGGACAAAATGTTTTTAAAACAAACTCATTCCGGTCAGCAGATTTTGGATTCCGTGATTTCGAAATAGGAAAACCATCGATAGTTGTTTTTCAGTAATTCAGCAGTAAAACAGGAATGATATAATCAGGTATTAATTTCAGGGTTTAAAGCGCCTGAAATAAGAGGATTCGTTGAAAACCTGAAAACCATAAAACAAGAAATAGCCATGAAGCCAGTAACTACAAAACTGAAACCAATTCATCTCAGATTTTTACGGATAAAATCCAGTTCGAAAAAGATATGGTTCCTCCTGAAGGAAACTTTTAGCGGGTTTCTTGAAGACGATGGCATGAAACTAAGTGCGGCATTGTCCTACTACACCATTTTTTCATTGCCTCCGCTGCTCATCATTATCATAAGTTTATCCGGGTTCTTTTTTGGAGCCGATGCCGTACGGGGCGAGCTTTTCGGACAAATTAACGGCCTGGTAGGTAATGCTGCGGCATTACAGATACAGGATATTATAAAAAATGTGAAGCTTTCGCACAGCTCAACATTTGCAACCACATTCGGCGTAATCATTTTGCTGATTGGAGCATCAGGCGTATTTGTCGAAATTCAGGATTCGATTAATTTCATTTGGGGACTTAAAGCAAAGCCAAAACGCGGCCTCATTAAATTTATCAAAAACCGCCTTATGTCCTTCTCCATGATTGGGTCAGTTGGCTTTTTATTGCTGGTAGGATTAATTATAAATTCACTTATGGATTTGCTTAATGCGCGGCTGGCGGTTTACTTTCCAAAGGATATTGTGTATTTAGTTTATGCCTTTAATCTTTTTCTCGTTTTTGCTATAATTACACTTTTGTTTACCGTTATTTTTAAAACCCTTCCCGACGGGCGGCTGGCCCTGCGCGATTGCCTTATCGGGGCATCTTTTACCACTGTTCTTTTTATGATTGGCAAATTTGCCATCGGGGCGTATCTTGGCCGCTCTGCAATCGGATCATGGTATGGTGCAGCCGGATCGGTAATTTTAATGCTGGTTTGGGTATATTATTCAGCAATCATACTTTATTTTGGTGCCGAATTTACTAAGGTATTTGCCGAAACCCATGGAAAGAAAATAATTCCAAACGGTTATGCCGTGCAGATAATAAAACATAAAATAGAAATTGATGAGTTGAATATGGCCTGAGGCTATTTATTCCCTTTCCCCTTGGCTTTCCCCGGATTTGTAGTATTGGGATTATGCGGGTTATTGGTGTTTTTATACCAACCCTTGTGTTTTCCATTGTCGTGTTTAACAAATGTAACGCAGGATGAAGCGCCAAATAAAAGCACGAAACACAACACCAGAAGAGTAATTGTTCTACCTGTTCTCATTAGTATAATTTAGGAAAATGCGCTATGATTCATCTTTTGTAGTGCGCACAAGGCTGATGCCGGCAGCAAAGAAAATAATTCCCAGCACACCGTAAATTATCAGTGCTTTGATATCGCGGGTGCCTCCTGAGGTATTCACAAATACAATTGCAGTATAAATAAGCCCGCCTATTCCAAGCATGGTAAGCAACGCGCCAAATATTCTTTTTAAATTCATGATTTTATTTTAA
Organism: Bacteroidota bacterium; assembly: GCA_020048595.1. Lineage (GTDB taxonomy): Bacteria > Bacteroidota > Bacteroidia > Bacteroidales > UBA4417 > UBA4417. The sequence goes on from JAIFMH010000055.1 coordinate 16,712, forward strand.
GGTATAAGTATCGAAATAGAACTGATGTTTTTAAAAACGGATTTCATGTGTTTATTTTTTGATTTTTTACGGGTCACATGGAACTCGCCAAGAAAAATAATCATTGCTCTGTGAGACAATTTATTGACATGGCTCGTTTCATGTTACACCAACTGTTCCGGTTCAACATGAACATGTTGAAATTTTCCGGCCAGCCGTTTTACACATGAATATTCGTAAGTGTACTCAGTAAACCAAATACTTTCAGAAGCCAGATGCAAACAACTACAACCACTACGATATTGAGGATTTTTTTGATTTTACGATCCATAGGGATCATAGTATTGACAAGCCACAGAACAAAACCTGCAACAATTATTACCAGTAAGATAGTTAACAGTGACATAAAATTGATTTTAAGTATTTATCAAAGGTAACCTCATGAGCAACTGATGGAGTTATATAACTTTTGGTAAAAGTTACATGATTCACACCTTTTTAGTCATTGATTAAAACTTAAGTTATCGGAAGCAATAGTCTGTCAATAATTTTCAATACCCTCATTATCATAAATATATAAACCCAGGTCTTTGCGTCCTGATATGTTTATAGTCTTTGACTTAGTGCTTTGCGTATTCGCGGTAAATAAAAAGCTAACGGAGTATTGAGGAAGTATAGACTGTCCTATTTATATCCTTCAAATTCAGGCCTCTGCAAAATCCTTAAATAGGCGGTAGCATCAGCTCAGTTACGCTATGCTCTGTACTAAATTAGCAGTGAATCCAGAGTGTACCCAAAAAGAAAAAATACTATTTCCTTCTCGGAGAAGGTGCCCGCAGGGCGGATGAGGTAGTGAGATTCAGAGGAGTTAAACTGATAACTATAACCCAGATTACGTATGAGCGTAAACATTTACTCATTACTTACACTAACCTGTTGCATATCAAATCTGCCTTGTTCCAGTTTTTCAAATTGTTCAGCTAAGGTGCTAAAAAGCTGTTCTTTACGCACCGGCTTTGCAAGATAGCCTGTGCATCCGGCAGCATAACATTTTTTGATATCTTCGGAGAGACAAAATGCAGTTTGTGCAATAATCGGCAGGCTGGGCCTAAGCTTTGAAATTATTTCTGTTGCCGCATAACCATCCATTACAGGCATATACATATCCATCAGAACAAGGTCTATTTCAAGATTGGTTTTTATAATCTCAACAGCTTCCCTGCCATTCTGAGCCCATATAACTTTTACACCAGTGCGGCGAAGTACGGCTTCCATATATATAAAACTGAAATCAACATCCTCGGTAATGAGGATTGTATAGTTTTTAAAATCAAATGGATCCTTGCTGTTGTTGCTTAATTGAGTTGCTTCCATAGATTTCTGATTATCGATTTAACTTTCTGGTAAATGCAGGAATAGATAATGTAATATTAATTAATGTGTTTTCAAAGTAAAAGTAATACGATTCACTTGCTATGTTATGAACATCAACAACTTACATATACATTCTGATGCAGAAAGTAACCAAAACAGAATTACATAAAAAAGCCTGTTTTGAAGGAAATCCGGCTAATCGACAACGAATTTAAACACAGTTTCAAAATATTTTTTGATGCCGAGAAATGAGTTAGTCACACATCATAAGCCAGAAATGAGTGATGTAAATTGAACTCAGGTTCTGCATTATGATCAGCCAGAATAGTATAAATATTTTTTATTCCGGAACAAAAATTATTGAACAAGAATAACATATTAGTTGTTAAATGCAAATATCATATCTCTATAATTAACACTTAAATAAACCAGGCCATGAGCAAAATTAATGTTGCAATCGGAGCAGCGGTTGGTGTAGCAGCCGGTGCATTATTGGGTGTATTATTTGCGCCTGATAAAGGGACTGAAACCCGCAAAAAAATAGTAGCTAAAGGCAGTGAGACTGCTGATTCGTTAAAGGATAAACTTTCCAGTATCATTGGCCGAAAAGATGGAAAACACAAAGAGGAAGTCCATCAGATGCAGGACGCTGATGATATGAACTGATCAGATTGAAACCAGACCTTGTTGGAATTACAGAATCAATAAACCGGATACACATGCCGGGTTATTGACTGCTTTGCCTATGCCTTAACAATGGTTCGGATATACCGGAATAGGAATTATTTTATGCTCCCGGAAACATACACCAGAAAATATGCTGTTGAAAACGGCATAATTTGATTTGTTTTTAATCTTTATCGTTTTTAATCTCAGTATATATAGTTTCAACCAACATTCCCTGGCTCGGATCATACTCCTTTTTAATGTCGTCAAGCGTCTTATCCGAATTTATCATCGATTTAATACTATCCTGCAGGATTTTCATCTCATCAATATGTTTCTGAATGCCGGCACGATCCACCATATCGCTATGGCCGCTGAAGAATTTTTCTGCATCCAGTTCAGCAAGCATCTTTGTAAGGGTTTTTACATGTTCAAATGAGTTCCCGCCTTTATAGGCATGAATAAGCTGAGGCCTCGCTGTAAAAATCTGGTCTCCGATAAATGCTGTTTTTTGGTCAGGGAAATATACCACCAAATCGCCGGTAGTATGCCCAACGCCAAAATACAAAAGTTCAACTTTCTCCGTTCCAAAATAAAGTTCCAGTTGTTCCTCAAAGGTTATTGCCGGTATAAAAGGAAGCAGCTCTGGTTTATTCCATTCCGATATGCTGCCATCCCTTTTCGTATGAAAGAATTCCTTCCGGCAGTTTTTGTGGGAAATAATGGCTACTGAAGCCGGGAAAAACTGGTTCCCTGTAACATGATCGGCATCGCTATGCGTGTTTATTAGGTATTTTATAGGTTTATCCGAAATTTTTGCAATTTCTTGTAAAGTTTGTTTAACCGAAATCTCATCCTGCTTTGCATCAATTACCATTATTGCATTATCGCCGATAAAAACACCACTCCTGGCTCCTTTCCCATCTAATACTTCGTAAATATTATCTGAAATTTTATTCAGTTTCACCGGTTTAGATTCCTGTTGTTGCGCAATACACAACATTGACGATAACAAAAGGGCGAAAACTGTGATGATAAAATATTTGCTTTTCATGGCGTTCCATATTGCTTACACAAGATTACTATAATTACTAACACGGCAGGGAGAGAAATGGTTCAAAATATTTGTACTCTTACCATTTTTCATGACCACTAACTGACGATGTTTACACTGTTTTAAAGACATCAGTTTATAGAAGCCAAGGTGGCAAGAGAGGCGGTGTATTCAAAGTGACTATTTGATATTGGCAAGCCATATCGTCCTGTCCGAATAAAAAACAACAACGACAGGGGTGATGGTTGCAGCTGATTTTAAACACCTGCTCTAACAAATGAAATTTGTTTTGATTTCTTGAATCTACAAAATCGATGACTCTTGTCTCCCCTATTCCCCATGTTCTTCTATCCTCCTGGCTCCCAGCCTGGGGGATGTTCATTTAAAAACGTCAGTTTCTCCAATTTAAGCCTCTTTTTTTGAGTAAATTCACTGAGCATGGCAGCAATTACATCCTGGCTCATTTCTTCACGAATGCGCTGGCGGTATGATATCCGCCTGTCTCCATCATGAATATGCTGGTAAGAATTCGATTCCAGGTATTCAGCCATAGGTTGTACCGGATCAAACTGAAGCGTGTTAAAATTAGCCTGAACGCAAAGTGATGTGGGAATATTCGGATCCTCACTGTCAATAAAAAGTATAAGGTCATCCTCAAAATGAGCTACCGCTTTCAAATCTGCGACCTCTACTGAACGATCTCTGTTTTTCATAATTTCCTTTTCTATTATTGTATTAGCAGGAATAATTAAGTGAATGCTAATATACGAAATCCCCGGCAAATTTGCAAATGCAACTACACCCCGGATCCAGGCATGGAATACGGTTATAATTTGTCGGAACCACACTTTCAATTATCATTATATGTTCTAGGAATAATATAATGTCTTATCTAAAACATCACAATTTGATCTAACCAAAACGATTCAAAGGAGTCGAGTTTTGCTCTGCTGCCAATCTAACCACGAATCTTAAGTCTCCCCCAAAAAGATAAAATACCTATTTCCTTCTCCTTGGAGAAGGTGCCCGCAGGGCGGATGAGGTAGTGAGATTTAGAGGGGTTAAAAAAGAAATCAGAAAATTAAAATAGCAGATTATTTCATTCCTATTACTTAAAGTGTTCAGCACACGTATACGATTATACAAGAGTGATCACCATTTTCTAACTCAAATTTTTACGGACACATAAACTGACTTTTTTTAAGGATTGGAATATCACCGGATAACTAAACGTTTTACGGCAACAATTAATCTGTTGTAATTTTTTCCATCTATTGTTGAAACCTGGTCCCAATAAAGAGATAACGCACCGGTATGACTCTGCATGTATACCAATAATTGTCCTTCCTGATACTATCTCAAAAAAAATACATATATAGTGTTGCGTACTATTTTAAAAAAACTACTTTTGCCGCCGATATGAATATTAATTCTAAACGCAACCATTCAATTTTTTATTCCATGAAAAAACTGTTTTCAATCCTCAGCCTTGTTATAATCTCAGCTTCATTTTTTGTAGCTGGTTGTTCAAAAGATGAAGATCCTATTCCTCCGACAATTACATTTAAACAGGATGCCGGTTTTGTTTCAGCGAACATTACTGCTGATTATGGAGATACTCTCAATTTCGGTATCACGGCCAAATCAAACGGAACTGACAACCTTGCAAAATTCCAGATCTATGCTAATGGACAGCAAATGCTCGATTCAACCATCAATACTGCCACTTTTACTTTTGATTTTTATACCGTAAAAACCATTCTGGATAAGGAAGTATGGAAATTTGTAACAACAGATATTGCAGGCAATTCAAAAACAGACTCCATAGTAATTACAGGGAATTTTGGCGAAATACTTACCTACAGTTCCAAAACCTTAGGAGCTCAGAGCAATACAACTGAAAAAGGATTTATTTCCTACAGCAACAGTACAGCAGCACAGTACACACAGGACGAGGCCTTCAATCACCAGGCTGATATTGATATGTTCTGTTTTTATGAAAATACAGCAACGAGTGTAAACATGATGACATTAGCCGCTCCCGGTTCCAATATAAAAGGGATTTTCACCGGAGCAACAGCAACCGAGCTTTACACTGTTAAAAATGTAACGTTTTTTGTAAAAACTACATTAACCGCTGCCCAGTATGATGCAGTGCAAAACGATGCAGTGATCCGTGCTTCATTCGATCCGAAAAATCAATTTAAAAAAGCTAAACTGCTTACTGCCGGGGATGTGTATTCGTTCAGGCTGCAATCAGGTAAATATGGACTTTTAAAAGTTATTACGGTTTCAGGAGCTGAAGAGGGCTCATTACAGATTGCAGTTAAAATACAGAAATAGGAATGGCTGATTTAATACAGATCGATAGCAAGAAACCACACTTCCTGTTAAAAGGTATGTGGTTTTTTGTGCTGCCGGTTCTGGCAATCACTGCATTATTCTGGTCGTGTACGAAAGATGATACTATAAGCCAGGCAAATTTAATTTTAAAAACAGGAACTTCATATACTCCTAACGGTTCCAGCATACCGGTTGGCGGAAAAATCAGGATTGGAGTACTGGCTTCCGGGGCGGGAGTTCCGCTTACCTATATCCGTATCGACAGAATTAGCAGCAACGACACACTCACCCAACTCGATCACGGATTTTATGCCGGCAGCGAAGGCCTTGATGCTGATTATTCCTTTTCAAAAGATACTTCTGCATTTGAACTCTGGCGGATCATGGTGATGAATGCCGACCGGGATACGGCAATCAGAACTTTAACCATATTCAGAGGGACAGGAACAGCCTATGGCGCCATTTATACTTTTGATATTTTAAGGCTTGGCTTGCAAAGCAATAATTCATCACCACATTATCTTGATGTAAATTCAGGAACGGTATTCGATGAATCAACAGTAACCGGCCATGAAAGTGAAATCGATGTAATTACTTATTATTACATCACATCCGGTCTTTCTTCTCCAACATTTACATGCCCGGGATATACCTCAGCCATAGGATATTACCCTCAACTTGGCAATTGGCCTATTAAAAACAATATTCTGTATGATTACCAAACCAGCGATAATAACCTGGTAACAATCAGCCAGTTTGATGCTGCCACTAACGACAGCCTGCTGGTTACTGCCTATAGGCCCGATAAAGTTAGCGGTAACTGCAAATATGGTTATACCGGGAAAGTAATTCCTTTTAAAACGCAGGATGGTAAATATGGTATGATTAAAGTAATACATGCTGATGAAAAGGAAGATGGAAGTATGGAAATAGCTGTTAAGATCCAGAAGTAAATTCCATCAGTAGTTGAACGAAAATAAAAAATAAGGCCAAGGGAATTGGAAAATAGAAAATGGTGAAAATTGTGATGTCTCAGATTAATTTATACTTAAAAAGCTCTGAAAAGAACTTTATATCTCCTTTCTTACGAATCCTACTATTTTCTATTCCCCTATTTTCTATTTCCCTGCTTTCTATCCTCCCAACCTACAGAGCTTCCGCCCAATCCTGCATCAGCGGTCAATTGGTGAATTCAGTTACAGCAGAACCTATTGCCGATGCAAGCATTGTTGTTACCGGTTCAGGTACAGGTACCATTACTGGTAAAGATGGGATCTATCATTTGTGTAACCTGCCAGCAGATTCAGTTCTCATCACCTGCAGTTATATGGGCTTTGAAACATTCATTTACAGAACAAGCCTTCAACCAGGTGAGAACAAGCTGCCTTTATTCTCATTACAACCAAAGGCTTTCCCGTTGGACGAACTTGTCATCACGGCTACACGAACCGAAAACCTGATCCTGAATACTCCTGTGAGGGTAAACCTGATTTCGCAAAAGATGCTGAAAAGCGTTCCTATGCAAAATATCGACGAGGTGCTGAAGTATGCTCCCGGCATAAATTACAGCAGGCCTTTCGGCATTTACAGCACAAAAGGCATTGTTACCATGCGCGGCATGAGCGGGAAAGAGCAAGGCCGGGTGCTTATTCTTGTTGACGGTGTCCCCATCAATAAATCAGATGGAGGTACAGTGGACTGGAATATGATCGATATGAACTCAGTTCAAAAGATCGAAATCACTAAAGGAGCCGGATCAGCTGTTTATGGCGGCAATGCAATGGGAGGAATTATTAATATTATCTCAAAAGTTCCCGACAGTAAACCCTATCTGAATGCCTCAATTGAATATGGCACTTTTAATACCATTGGCGGCAGGATCAGCACGGGAGGAAAAATAAACATTAAAAATCAACAGAATTCCTGGTACTGGCTGGTGAACCTTTCCGCAAAGCACAGCGATGGATATATATCTCAATCCGAGGCGGATGTAAAAGTAAATCCATATATCGTAAAGTCGAACATGAAAGAAGCCGGGATTAACTTCAAAACAGGTTATTCGATAGCCGGCAAACATACTGTTGAGGCCATGGTGAACTTTTATAATGATAAGCGCGGAACAGGGGAAAAAGTATATCAGCCCGAAGGAAATACAACGGATCATGATTCATACGGTATAATACTGAACTACCGTGGACAAATAAAAAACATAAAATTAAATTCTTCTTTGTACTCACTTACAGAGGATTACAAGAAAGTAAATGAATACCTGAAAGATGATTATACCTGGTACAATGTTCTTTCGACACGCCGCGATTACGGATGGTTTACTTCATTAACAGCAGCAATGGGCAAACAGCAGCTCGTTACAGGCGGTTTCGACTACAAGAACGGCAGCGTGGATGCGTATGATATGTATTATACTTCAACCGACATTGTGTATAACAAAGGTAAAATGAGCACATATGCCCTTTTTGCACAGGATGAGATAACCCTGTTGTCGGAACGACTGAGGATTATTGCAGGCCTCAGGTTCGATATGGCATCTTTTTATGACGGATCATTCCGTATCGAAAATCCTTCGATGGAAACTGAATTTATGATGGGATACCAGGTTCCGGATATGCCTGAAAAGAACTGGAATGCACTAAGTCCACGGCTTTCGGCACAATACAAATGGAATGACGATACCCGTGTATATGCTATGTATTCGCATGGTTTCAGGCCATCGGTGCTTGATGATCTGTGTCGCTCAGGCCGGATAAAAGGTGGCTTTAAAATTGCCAACCCCTCTGTAAAACCTGAATACCTGAATAACTACGAAACCGGCATAGACCTGAAACCAACTTTAAAATCTGCTTTTTCGGCTTCTGTTTACTATTCCCGAGGAAAGGATTTTCAGTACTATGTCAGCAATGGCGAAACAATTGATATGGGTTTCGGCGAAAGGCCGATTTTTATCCGCGCTAACATCAGTGATGTTGAAATGTACGGAGCTGAAGCAGAACTAAGATACAATATCCTTTCTTCACTCTCGGTTTTTGCCAACTATGCGTACACACATTCAACCATACTTGAGTATCATAAAATTGCGGGGAATGATACAATTGATCTGGCGGGGAATTTCCTTACGGATGTTCCTGAACATATTTTTGCAGCCGGTGTCAATTACAGCAACAGGATTGTAAACACAAGTGTTTTTGTTCGTTACACGGGTTCCATGTATATTAACGATCAGAATACATGGGACGAAATTCTCCTTTCGGATAAATATCCTGCATATACAACCGTCGATCTGAAACTCTGGAAATCGTTTAAAAAGCATTACAATCTCTCACTCAATATACAAAACCTGTTTGATGTAAAGTATTACGACAGTAAATATGCTGTTTGTCCCGGCCGGTTTATTACCGCCGAAATTGCCGTTAATTTCTAGTGTCTGCACACCCGCAGGGTGTCTGACACTACTCAATTCATTTCAAAATCCATTTCAATATGAAGACAATACCTGCTTTCCTTACCGCCCTCTTACTGCTGGCAGCGGTTGTGTTAAACGCACAGACAAACGATTTTTACGATGATGCCGAAACCATCAGGTTAAGAACTTCCGGCCTTGAGATTCAGGGAGAAATTGCCAATCCCGGTAAAATAAATCCTGAATCCTTACCGCTCCGATCGGTAATTGTTAAAGAAACTCTTCTGCAGGAAGGAAAAGATAAGTTCATCGGAGCCTATCGCTACGACGGTTATTCGCTGTATGATATTCTGAACAGCGTAATTCTGAAAAAGAAAAATGAAACAGAATTCCCTCCTATTATTGATTTATATGTTGAAGTAGAAAACGAAAAAGGCGAAAAAGTAGTTTTCAGCTGGGGTGAACTTTATTATCCGATTCATCGTCACGAAATACTTATTGCAACACAGGTTGCACGCATAGTCCCTTCAAAAACGAAAGATTTATGGCCCTTGCCAACAGATTCAAGACTTGTAGTTGCCTCCGACCTGCTTACACACCGCAATATCAGCAACCCAACCCGGATCACCGTAAAATCGTATTCCGGAAAATATGAAATCACAAAAGGCTTGAGCCCGATGAACAGCAATAGTATTGCCATTTCGGATGACACAAAGAAACTGGATGAAATCAGCGCTTTGCCTGCCAACCTGGTAAAAGTAACATATCCAGCGGTTTTTTATGGAAGAGGCCGCGGTATTCATGGAACAACACCTTTTACCGGAACATTGTTGAAGGAGCTGTTGGCTACCTATTTTGCTTTTAATGAAAAGAACCTTAAAACCGGGATGTTTATTATTGCCGGTAAAGATGGGTATCACG
>JAIFMH010000258.1 GCA_020048595.1 Bacteroidota bacterium
TTCAGTGCTAATGGCAGAGGCAACTTTGTACATTAAATCAGGATCGAAACTTGCGGCCATTCCAATCGCTTGAGGGAAAACAGTAGCTACACCTGCACCGGCTACTCCATGCAAACATTCATTCCACCAGTTGTACTTGCTAATTCCTAGTCGTGGAATCGCATCTGATTCGTTACCAAGCTGAGATATTTTTTCTTCTAAAGTCATGCGATGTACTAAATCCTCAGCACGGACTTTAAAATCAAGGTTGGTATTTAAATACATTGGTGAATCTTTTATTTCCTGAGCAACCATCGAAGAAATAATTAAATAAATAGAAACACCCGTTTGTAAAAATTTCTTCAACATTACAAAGATTTTCTCCTCATGTTTTTTGATACTGTTTCTGCTCATCAAACTCTATAGTTTCATTACCGAAGGTTCAAAAAATCAATATTGTACAAAGTCATTGTTCATCTAAGACTTCAGTGACCAATATTGCATCTGCTTTGCCTTTCCATGGCGATTCCAAATGCACATCTCCTTGCCAGCCAGAAATAATTGTTTTATCTCCTTCGGCTGCAGAACTGGTATTGTTAGGAACATATTCCCCCGTCAAAGTATTGAACCAGAAATAGGAACGCTTATTGGCGGATTTTCTGAGAAAATTTGGTTGGATCATATAATTCTCTTTGGGAACATAGAATAGATATTTTCCCTTACTGTTCGAAAGGCAGTATGCACTTCCGTTTTTTTCAGGATCAGGTTTCAGGGACGATACATCATGCTTCATGAAAAAATCTTTCATATGCTTGTAATACACGAACTTGGGTTTGATAAAACTTTCATTTTGTTCAAAAGGATTATAGATAAGGACGTTCCAGGAACACCCCTGCCAGTAATAGGTTGAGTACCCACCGCCGAAAACAATGAGATAATTTCTTCTTATGCAAACCTCAGGATCAGTAAAGTCGCCTGTCCATACTTTGTATGGAGACTCTTCATACCCGCCATGCTCAATATTAAATACCGGTTTATCAGCATACTTGTTTACGGTGTTCAATGTGAGTGTGTAAATTGTGCTCGACCAACTTTGCATGGAAATAAAATCAACGTTGTCCGGATACCGCTGGCAAAAGGCGAAATCGTGAACCGTGACCAAGCGTTTATAAGCATTCAGTTTCCGAACTCTTTCGATCCTCTCCAGAATGTATTTATCATCAGCTCGCCCATACGTAAGTGCTTCCTTTGATATGTCAAATACAATGTTTGGAAAAGCCTGATATCGCTTAATGACATAATCAAAATATAGATTGTCTGCTTCAGAATACATGTCCGGCCATTTGACCAACTTGTTCCAGACATAGATCATCAGATGTGAAACAAGTCCCCTTTCATTCATCATGTTGATGGTGCGGTCAAATTTTTTGAAAAATTCTGCATTGAGAGCGGAGTAGTCGGGTTTTTCATTATTGCCGAGAAATGGAAAAATGTTCTTGGGGCCACCCAAATCATGTTCGGGATAGTCCAGCAGTTTCTTGTCCTTGGGCCACGAAACATCATATGAAAAAACATTCATTACAATATCAGAGCAACCATTGTCAGCCAACAGATCCAGGAAATGAGCCGTCTTTGGCGCTTCTTTATCGTTATGATAATCCAGCGCATATAACCAGTCGCATTCATACGCCAAAAGATAATAGGGCTTTCCGTCTTCGTAAATAAAATGCTGAGGATTTTTGGGATTGACCATTATACCGCCATGTCCTCGGTGTTTCGCTTCACTGGAAACAGTCAGGGTTCCCGTTTTATTGTCGAGTTCCTTCACAGAGGAAGATGTTTTGTATGTCCATTTACCTGGAACCGACAATGACAGGCGAATGACCCATTCACCATTACCATTGTAAAACCCGGGAATTTTCATCGTTGCATTTCCCGGACCCTTGAGATCAGCAGAAAATTCAACATTGAAAGGATTCTTGACATTCATTGGAATTGTTTTGAATGGGATATCAATAACCTCCCATTTTAACACTTCATGCGGAGTATCCCTGTTTTGGGAAATAGACCTGACTGATGCGAATGTTGGGATTGATACAACCAAAAGAAAGATAATAGAATTTAAACTACGCATATTTTTTTTGTCCAATGTTTTATTATTATCTACTTCCTAATAATCAATGATTCGGTCAGTACGTTGTACCCTTTGGCAGCATCCCACACATCTTTGTTAGCAAAGCGAATAGAGTATGCGGGTCGTGAGCGTAAGTTGGCACTAGCGTCAGGCAGCCACAGGGCCAACTTGTATGTACCGGACGCCATATCCAAAGGGAGGTTTACCTTTTGCGGAGAGAGCGCGATGGTGCCGCTCACCCATGTGCGCACATCGACGTTGGTCAGTTCGATATTGTAGCGATCGGTGCCATTGTCAAAAACTACAAAAATGGGACGCTGTTTCACCACACTGGCGTAACCGTCATTATTCAGATTCGCTGCAATCGTAAAACTCTCCCCCGCTGTCGCCGAGGTCGGAAATGCGGCGTCGATCATGCGCAGGCGATACCCCAGCTTGCGTGAGATGCGGTCAAATTCCCATTCAGCCGGATCATTACCCGTTGCCGGCAGCCATCGTTTTTTCCACATATCAATGGCGTCCCCCCAAAAATCGAGATTGATCTCTGTCCAATTCGCTTCTGCCATCTCGTTTTGCGTATCGTTAATGCGGTCTATTGCTGGCGAGCATGTTTCCCCCCCCACCATCTTGTTCCCGCCGTAGGATGTGATCAAGTTAAACGTGTACAGTTTCTGTTGCTCTAGTGTTTTATTGCCAAACCAGAGATTCAATCTGGAGTAGGTACCGCGGTCATGTTTATCGAAAAGAAAACAGTCGTTGTGATGACCCAAGCGATCCCGCTGGATTTGGGTCAGAGGCTCGCTGCCTAACGGCACGGGTAGTTCATCCAGTATTTCTCGAATGTGCATCGGGTAGCGCATGACTATGGGCAGTGTGTTCGGAGTCGTATCCAAGATTCGTTTGATGATCCGGTAACGAGTATCACCATCTTTTCTGTTGCTGAGTTCGGTATAGCGCCCGGAGTGCCATTCCCCCCACTTACCGAGATAGCCTGCCTCCAAGTGACAGATCACATCAACGTTTGCGGAAAGAACAGCGTTGATCTGTTCGATGTGTTTCACAATGCGAGTTTCGGGGACGGAGGGTGATTCGCTCCACACATGGGTGGGACGCAGGATGATCTTCAGACCATACGTCCGAACAGCGTCCAGTGTTTTCTGTATATCATCCAGGTAGAATTGTGGCAACGTGTCCGTATTCTTGTAATCGTCCAAGCGCAGATAGCTGTGAACGAGCGTGTGTCCGGCTGCTGAGACATCTGAATAGTCGCGGTCACCTTTTCTATCACGGCCGTTCACATTTCGGCGATTGTGCCATCCGCGTTCCGGATTGGGGAACACACTCGTCACGTCGGCGATGTAGGAATGTGTTTGGGTTGCGGTGGATGTGTTGGGTTGACCTTTTGATGAAAAGGAAATCAGCACAAGAGACAAAACCAGAAGAGCATTACGATGCTTCAATTTTACTATCTCCATTAAAAAGTTACGCTTTGAATGATGAAGTATCCATCCATCTTCATTTCTTCTTTCAAACCAATTTCCACAGGCATATTCGATTTTTTATCATAAAGCCTGATGGCGAGCCGGTATTTTCCCTTCAATTTCAAGGAGAGGTTTGCAATGTATTTTTCGGTAAAAACCAGACCAGGCATCCAATTTTTATTTCGTGAATCTTCTATTTCAAAATTGATGGTTTCAGAAAAACTATCCACCGGAATCAGTTTTCCTTCTAACGTGTACGCAGAATATGCCGGAGCCACACCTTTATTTAGCCACTCAATTTCAAATGATAATTTTCCATTTTTAAATTCAATTGTATTTACCGATTTCGGGAAATACCAGTAACCGCAGAGGTTGAGAATTTCTTTGGTGAAATCGGGATTATCTGATAACCACTCCCCCAGATACCCATGAAACCCAACGTACGTTGGGTGTATAATTTTTACTGCATTCCGAAATACATCAGCCCCGCTTACTCCGTATTCAGGTATAATTTTTTCTCCGTTTTTACCCAGCCAATATCCATTACTCTTAACTTTTCCGTAATGTTCCAATTCAAAAACTGTGGGCATTGTTTTATACCCTGCATCGAAAAAATAAGGATGGCTGACTGTCCAGGTTTTATGAACATTTACCATGTAACCCTTTACCATCGGACTGTCATCACGAAACGAGAATCCATTGTCAATTGCAAACCTCAATAGTTCCTTTTTATTTTCTTCAGTACCACCATTAGCCAATAAATCGTCACTGACAATCAATTGAGTATTTTTGCAATGCTTCCGATAGGTGGCCATGTGTGTTTTTATTTCTTCCATTGTTGGCGGTATGCGGGTTGAAAAATAGGTGTGCCCTTCACCCCATTCGCCAATGCTTCCAACATCGATATACCTCACCCAAGGTTTCCCATCATATTTTTCAGAGAATGCTTTGAGAAAGTTATTAAGTTTTTCCAGATATACATGGTCGTTCCATTCCGGTGTCCATGAAGCAGATCCGAATTTAGGACGTTCGATACCCTTTGCTCCTGCTTGGCTTACCCAATAAGGCGTGGCATAACGGATGCCATTTATTTCTTTAGGCACGGCATTTGGAGCCCCACCTGTTTCTTTACAAGAAATTCGGAATGATATTTTGTAACCCATTGGCACATATTTTTTCACAATATTATCGATGTATGACCAGTCAAATTTACCCTCTTCAGGCTCCAAAAAAGCCCAAGCCAGTCGAAGATAAAGGTGATCCATCCCAGGAAAGCTGGTAAAATCTTTTTCATCCTGAATAAGGTATTTATCAATTCCATTATCGAGCATGTGATGATACCAGCCTTTATCGGGATTTCGCAGTGATCGGGTTGTATCCCATCTATCTGACAATTCTGTTTTTTGTGGTACAAAATTGGTTTGTGCATCACAGAGAGATAGTATTCCGGCTACCAGTAAAAAAGTTATTTTATTCATTTCATACCAAACATTCTAAAATTTTTTAATTTGAATGTGTAATTGCAATGATGAACTAAGAGAGACATCTGAAAAACCCTCTCACCAGATTGTTTGAGCGAGAGGGAGAAAAAATTGAGTTTGTTGGGTCGTAAAACGTTCTTTAACAAGATTCATTCGTCATCAGGAATTCACCTGTGTTTCGATAAATCTTCTGAAGTGTGCAATTCGCTCCATATGCAATTTGCCATTTCGTAAACGGTTTATATCTGTAACCTTATTGCAAGATGTCCGGAGTAACGCCAGATTTTCGTAATAATTCACGGCTAATTTTGCCGGCATAGCCTTATTAAACGTGAACTCGTTTTTCTGTGCTAAACAGCATTTCGGCGAACTTTTCTGAATCGTGAACATTGGCAGTGGTGAACTCTATATGAAAAACATCGGTATCTTCGTCACGATCATTTAAGCTTCAAGAAAAATCAAATCATCGAGTAATGAGAGCTGGGTTACGGTTTAATGTATTCATTCGCAATCGTTTGCATTATAATATATTTTTCATTTATATGCTATGTAGTGAAGAAATAGTAGTAGGTAATGGGAGTATTACGATATAAATGGACACTTTATATTTTATCGGGACTGTCTGTGAATACGAAGTGGACACACGATGATCACAACCTTTCGAAAAATCATATAAATAGGCTTAATTCACAACATTTTTCTAAATCTGGAGAATCCAATGACCCAGTCTAGCGTTTTCTTCCGCAATCGTTTGCAAGTTGTTCTATAACTATTCATTAATTGTCAAGTATATTTGATTTTAATCCGGGGCTATTATAACATCCTGTTAATCGTTGTTTAAGAGAAGTGAAAAAATAGTAACGGTGATTTCATCCAAAACATTGTAATAGATAAGGGAGTTAATCTATACATTTTCAAATGTTTATTACTTTATGAGTCTTGATATATTCGGGATCGATGATAACTCCCATCCCTGAACCGGAAGGTATTTTTATTATACCGTCGATGCTTTCAAACTTTTCTGCTTTGCTTTCTATTGGAATTACAGTGCCATTAGCATCGAGTGTTTTAAACATCTTAAATTCATTAAATTTTTCTAAAGCCGGGCAAACTGATACCATCTGTAGCATATAAAGAAAACCTAATCCGCCTTCGGACATATGCGGCGTAATTCTCAATCCTGCTGCCTTAGCCATCCGTGCAACTTTCATGGTTCGAATCATACCACCAAAATAAAACAGATCGGGTTGAACAATTTGAAATACTTTGTTGGCAATTAAATATCGAAAAGCATGTATTCCAAACTCTTCTTCCCCTCCTGCCATTGGAATTGAAAGAGCTTGTTCAACGTGCTTTTGTTCTTGATACCAATCCCAAGGCAGTGGTTCTTCGTAAAAATAGTATTTGTATTCTTCTAATATTTTACCAATACGAATTGCCTCTTTTACTGAATAGGAACCATTCCCATCGCACATCAACACCATGTTGTCCCCAAATTTCTCGCGCGCCATTCTAATCAGTTTTTCTGTCCGGCCCGGGGCATTATCAATATCAGATGCTAAATTATCCCCTCTGCCTGCCCTAATTTTCACAGCCTTAGCTTTTGTTTTTATGGCATCCTGATACATTAACTCAAGCGATTGTTCTGGTTCGAGTTTTCGTAATTCAGTTAGCCAATGTCCTAAATAAATAGAAATTTCAGGGTTCACAACATCACCTAACAAACGTCCGGCAGGCAAGCCAGCTATATTTCCCAACATATCAAGAATAGCAAATTCAATCGTTGCAAGTTGTACACAAAATGGAATCCCCTGGTTTTTAACTTTGGTTTCAGAAATTATATAAACGAGCTCATCAAGGTCACGAGCATCCTTTCCTGTAAAAAATGGAATAAGAATGTTCATGAACATCGGGTAACTATTCATTGCAATAAATGGATGACCAATGGATATTCCCACGGCTCCATCTTTTGAACGCACTCGACAAATAAAGTTTTTTCTATCCTGCAACAACTCTATTTTTTCGATAATTATGGGAGAAGGGAAGAGTTCCTTTTTCAATACAGGAAGTTTCAGGACGTTATCCAATACAGAATAATCTGCACCACTAACTTTTACTTTCTTTTCTGTACCAGATGCAGTTAACGGCAGGATAGCGGCAGCACTTCCAGCCATTGCCGCCATTTTGATAAAATTTCGTCTATCATTTTTCATATGATACATCCTCACAATTACAGTTTAAATAATTTCTTGAAGAATCAATCATCCCAATACCTCATTTCCCACGTGGAGCTAATGATTTTCTACTTCACTTTTCTAAAATAGGGCAACCTTTCCAACGGCACAGAAATCTCTATGGTTTTTCCACCTTCATACTTCACTCCATCCTCAGCCTGCCATTTTCCGATTGGCAAAACAACCTTACGTGAGCGGACACTTTTTTCTACTACCGGAGCTACAATAATGTCGTTGCCCAACACAAACTGATCTTTAATCTTTTCATAACCGTAACCTGGGAATGCCAATTCCATAGGTTTTACAATTGGCTCACCCGTTTTTGAAGCAGCTTTTGCTAAATCGAGAATATGCGCACCAAACTCTTCATGAAGTTTCGACATCTTTAAACAAATAGCGGCATTTTTATTAGATAATACTCTCCATGGAGCAACAGAAAACTGCATCATTGGCATTAATGCATGAACTTGCGTTGAACGAACAACCAACTCTTCATCA
Source organism: Bacteroidota bacterium (assembly GCA_020048595.1). Classification (GTDB taxonomy): domain Bacteria; phylum Bacteroidota; class Bacteroidia; order Bacteroidales; family UBA4417; genus UBA4417. The sequence continues at coordinate 7,808 of JAIFMH010000258.1, forward strand.
ATAACAGCACCATTTAGAAAGGATTGATATTCGCCGCCACCAATCATATCGGGACAAGTGTAAGCGTAACCCATCACGCTTTGAGACATTTGATCAGGAATAAGTTTTATTAAATCTGTCCATTTGTGAGTTTTATCTCTTAAACGTTGAGCCAAAGGCAACCCTGCCATTTTCCATGCGGCGCGATATTCATTTAACGGATAGCTCAATCCCAACTCAGCAAAATAGTTAGTGTGATCATTTGGTATTTTAGCGTTATATGAAATCACATCGTCTGTATAAAAACGAGCATCACCGGCATCGAATTTAAATCCATCAACGCCATATTCATTAACTAAATGATCGAGTCTATCTTTAAACCATTGTTGTGCTTTGGGGTTACTTAAATCAATGCATGCACTGGCGCCATTCCACCAACGAATTATTGCTGCTTTATTTTTGGTATCTGCCCAAAGAACTTCTTGTGTTTTGTCTTTATCGAGAATGAGTAAACGTTGTTTTTGCAATGCTCTAAAAATCTCAGAGTCGGCACTAACAAATGGGCAAATCCATAACATTACTTTAAAACCCATAGCATGTAGTTTTTGCATCATTCCTTTGGGATCTTTAAAGCGTCTTGGCGAGAATTCCCAAATACCATAGTTTTCCTGCCAGTTGTCATCAATCATTAATACACCCGGAGAGTAACCTTTATCAAGAATACTCTGAGCATACTTTAGAATATCTACTTCATTTTGATTGTACATCAACTCAATCCATGTATTGTATTGAGGATGAGTAAACAATAATGGATCAGGAATTTTGCCATTCGAAGGGAAAAAGTTTTTCGCTACATGTTCAAAAGCTGTTCTTAAATTAGTTCCAGCACTTCCATTAAGAATTTCACCATCTCTAACAGTAACTGTTATTTTACCATTATTAAATTCGTATTTGATCGGCTGTTCACTCCAAACATAACGCCCCTTGCTTGATAGCAATAATGGTTGCGCCTGGTTACCTTTGTTGTCTCCCCACATATCGAAAGAAAAAACAGTGGTAGCATCGTATGGAGTTTGATGACCAAGAGAAGAAATTCCAGCCCACCAATATTCTCCTGGGTTTATTACAATTTCCAGGTTTTTATTTTGTCCAAAAACTGTAAGTCCCTGAAGCAGAACAAAAAGAATAATGAAATTTTTTTTCATTTGATTTCCCTCTTATTGATTTGAAAAATTATTTTTTTAACATCACACGGTCAAGTTTGTAAGTCTTGAAATTATAAATGCCCTCACTTTGTTTCGCTGCTGTTAATGCAACTCTCAATAAATTTAATTCCATTTTCCAGAATGCTTTTTCTAACTTCCTTAGCAATTGAGTCCCACGCATGTCTTGGACTTAGTTCATCCGGTATTACCGGACTCGTATGCCACATTCCATATTCTGCGGCTTTTTAAATCTCCTACAGGGATTTCATGTAAGTCAATTAAATCGGTATGAAATGCCATTAGGAAATGGGTTTCACGTATTCCAGCATGAGCGCCGGCATTTAAATATGGTTCGTGTTCTTGATCGGGCATATAGGTATTGAAACGATTTGGAAATACAGAAAACACTTTAAAATCTTTGATGCTCCATTCTTTTGCAATTTCTTCCAAAGTTTCATTTTGTCCTTTACCGCCATGACAGTTCAATAAAAATGCATATTTGAAACCGGTATCTTTCACTGCGGTTAGTCTTGCTTCAACAGCATCACGTACAAATGGAGGACCGCTTCTATGATACTCCCCTCTTACTGGTAAACAGGGGAAATCCATTCCATATAATTTTGTTGTATCTGGAAGTCCGAACTGTGCAAGAAACTCTGGTTTTCTCCATTCTTCCATCCCTACAGATAAAGTTCTGAAATAAACTCCATTAAAATGTATCGCCATCAATCTGGAAAATTCCTCTGCAATTATTGCTTCTGTAGCTAAAGGCAATTGATATGAATGCCATTCAAAAACTGGTGATACAGGAATAAAAACCATACTGCTTTTTGAAACGACATCCATTATTTGTTTAGGTCGTAGTTCTTCAATAAGATAATTTTTTGATCCTGCTTCTACGGATTTTTATGCATAAAGATTAGCACTGATTAAAATAACGAGGAGAAATCACACAATTTTGATAAAAGTTTTTTTGTTGTTTTTCACATTATGATTGTTTGTAATTAAGTTAAAATAAAATTTGAAATCCTTTTTGTATTTCAAACGCTTGTTTTTGTCGTCACGGTTGAACCGTGACAGCATTTAGACTTTCAAATGTATGTGTCCATTTATCTTTTAACAAGTAACTTTGTTGTTGTCAATGTCCTGACGTGTCAGCTTTTAAAACTTTTTCAAATGCCCGCAGCAATTGGCTCTTATACAACTTACAAGCAGGTCCTTTACCCTGAGGCACATAATTAATATCATTGGCTAAAATGAATTTGTCTATTTCAAAACCATCTTCGCGCATACTAAACTGAATATCATGAATTCCAGCTTTGGGAATATCCAGAAATATTTGTTTTGGAACACCACAGTGTTCTTTTTCTGTACGCTGTTTGCTTTCCCATGTCCAGGAGTTTTTTCCTTCGCACCACTGCATGCGTTTTCCATTTTCTGGCCAGGCCCCATCTAAACCAACATGCACGCCATTGTCTTCACTTCCGGTACTAAAAATTCTTACCCACACATAATAACGACCGGATTTGTTGATCTTTACTTTGTAATGCAGCACAGCCACTTTGCCTGGCAGATCTGTAAAGTTTACCAATTTAAAAGTTTCTTCATTCGCCTCCTCAAACTTGTAGAGCTTGCAGCTATGAGTAGTTCTTGTATCGGGTAATATTTCTATGTAAGCATTTCCGCTGGCTCCGTCAATATGCTCTCCATCGGGGTCGGGCTTCACTTCAGGAACCTTCCCCTTACTTGTTATAAACCACTGCCGTATTTCTGTGTTGGTTTGTTTGTAAAAATGTTCACCTTCAACGGCTACTATTCCGTTCTCTTCGTTAAAAACCACTTCGGCATTTACAATTGGTTTTGCTTGTTCAATAAGTTGTGCTTTAAGTCCAACAACAGAGAACAGTAACACCAAGATTACAACAATTAGTTTTTTCATTTTCTATTCTTGTTTTGTTAAAGGGTAAATTACTCAATTATTCGCCACGAATTAGAGTAACGAAGCAACTCTCAGATATTTTTATCCAGTATTGGTATCCAAAATTTCGATACTTAATCCATTCTAAGTCTTCATCATCCAAAGATCATTCAAAACTGATAAAATCAACTTCGAACTGATCGGAACTTCTTGCTATAAAATACAAGTGGTTCAAACCTGACACAAAATTATTTAATCTGAAAGTGGCACTATTCCAGTCAGCCGATTTCTCCAATTCCCCTTTTGCAATAACCTTTCCATTCAAGCTATTCAGTCTTATTTCAAATTTTCCGCCACTGGCTGCTCTGGCATTAACAGCAACATTTTTGAGTTTTAATTTTCCAAAATCTACGCTGTTGTAGTTCACCCATGCATTAGTTTTATTAAAAATAACTTTCCAGCCCTTTTTATAATTGAGCGTATCTAAATATTCAACCGAAGCCCCATCCTCCGATTTCGAGCTATATCTATCTATTTGTATCCTATTCACAGCATTTGTAATACCCACACCACGCCAGGTAGGAATGACTTCGCGGATTGTTCCATCTTCATTAAAGAATAAGCTATCAGCTTTAGCTGATCGGTTTTTATCAAACTTTGGAGAATAATCGTTATGATGATAGAATAAATACCACTGATCTTTGTAATTCACTATCGATTGATGATTTGTCCAGCATCGGTTCGGAGACTCCTTCATTATAAGTCCCTTATACTCAAAAGGCCCCATCGGATGATCTCCCATTCCATAAACAAGCTGCTCTGTTTTATCATTTACAAATGGATAAGTTAAATAGTACTTACCATTACGTTCAAAAACAAATGGCCCTTCCTTAAATTTATTTGTAGGAGTTTCAATAATCTTTGGGTCTGTCTCCAGTTCTAAAAGGTTTTCTTTTAGTTTACTTACATAGATTTGTTTATTGTGTGCCCAATAAATATAAGCTTGATTGTCTTTGTCTAGTAATACGTTTGGATCAATTCCTCTGATTTCAGGAATATAGTTCTTCTCTGGGATAAAAGGTCCGAAGGGAGAAGTTGATGTAGCGACACCAATTCTTCGTACACGGTTAATAGCCGAGTCTTGTGCAATTGCAGGAAAATAAAAATAGTATTTCGAATTTTTGCAAATACAATCTGGTGCCCACATACTATAAGTAGTAGAATCGACCCATGGCACATCCCTTTGAGTCAGTATAACACCATGATCTTCCCAGTCCGTTAAGTTCTCTGAAGTATAAACATGATAATCTGCCATGCAGAAACCAATATAACCTTGTCCTTTGCCGCAAGGAATATCGTGAGATGGATATAAAAAAATCTTGCCATTAAAAACACGCGCTGTTGGATCTGCAGTGAACTGACTGTTGATTAATGGGTTTTGTGCATGACAGATTTGACTCTGAATAAAACATACAGCTAAAAATGCGAATGATCTTATGTTTTTCATTTTTTATCCATTTGTTGTCACGGTCCTACCGTGACAGCTTTTAAAATAAAATGCTTTTCTAATTCGCAAAAGGAATAGTTGTTTCAGTGCAGTGTTTTTCATAACTATATAAAATTCTTGAGTCGAGGCCACATTTGTTCTAGAGTGACTTTGGGTTTCTTACACAAATAAATTGCTGTATCATAGGCATACGACTGTTTAAAGTACGCTACACGTTCTACGCTATCAAAGAACTGTCCAAGGAAATTCGCATCGTATCCAACTGCAAGAACCACTTCTCCGGAATAATTCTTTGTACCCCACATCCAGTAGTTGTTCCGTGGACATATTGCATTTGGTAATCCGACTTTCGGCCCAAAGTGATCTATTGCACCCGCTATTCCATACCACGAAGCGAGAACTGCACATTTATCCTTTTCATTTTGAGGTAATACTCTGTATGCATTTCCAGTTGCAGTAACTAGTTCTTCCCAACCAAATCGATAAACAAAATGGAGTGGCAAAACATCACCTTCTCCTTTTTCCATTCTAATCATATTCCAGAGACCGAGAGTTTTAGAATACGATACAAATTGTTTTACCGGAAGAACAGGAACTGCAAGAGGCATGAGTATCGTACCGGAAACCATTAGTATTAACACTATACCCCATTTAGGCCATCTTGCATGGAATCTCTGTAAAATTTTTTCAGCCACCACTGCACCAGAACTTAGCAAGAGAGGAAAAATGGGCAGGACATAGTAGGGCTTTGAGTTCTGGATCATGTAGACCAAGAGGAATACAATTGCTGTCCACCCGAGGAATCGAAACTCCTTAGTATGTTTGCTGAAAATGAGGTAACCCAGACCGGAAAGCCATAGTGGAAGAGTGAGAGGATTGAGGCTAATCGTTAATTGCATTAAAAAAGAAAAGGGTGACAGAGAGAGATTTTTAAACTCTGTCGCATTGTGCATAAATTCAAGTGTCGGCCAACCTTGATGTATTTGCCACATAATATGAGGCAGAAATATAAAAAAACTAATGATGCCACTAAAATACATCCATGGCGATCTCAACACTTTCCATTGCTTCGTAATTAGAAGAGAACAAAACAACGAAAATCCAAGCACGAGAAACGTATATTTATTCAGGAGTCCCAGTCCTAACAGAATACCCAGAATGATCCACTTTAATGGAGAAGGTGTTTCCACAGTTTTCAAGAACATAATGATATATAGAGTACATAACATAATGTCGACTGGATTCATTGAGAAGAAACTACTCATTGCAGGAAATGCTATTGCAAAGAATATCGATATTGCTGCAAGAGATTGGGAAAATTTACCACCTCCCAAAACTTTAGCGATTTGTGCTGAAAGTATTACTGTGATGGCGCCAGAAAGTCCCGACATAAATCGTAGACTAAACATTGTCTCACCGAATATCCGTGTGCTTAAAAAGGTCAAAAGTGCGACTAGAGGAGGATGATCAACATAACCCCAAGCTAGATGCTTGCTGCAAGCGAAGTAATAAAGTTCATCACCGAAAAATCCATATTGCCCGGCTGTAATAAGAGTCATGATAAGAAAACATAGCGCCGTAATAATTGGAATATTAATAAGTCCCCAAGAATACTTCCAAATTCTTTTATTATTGATTTCACTAAAAAACATTAGCTTACCTTAATGTTCAAGCCGAATTTTTGATATGATTGCGTGATATACAATCCTATAAATATGCAAACGGTATAACCACTACTTATCCATCATATGAACAGCACCAGCAAAAGAAAAAATTCTCTGCTGTCACGGTCCAACCGTGACAGCTTTCAACCTCTCTCACGCTTTTTGCCAATCAATCGTTGTTGCATTTGGCGAGTACCATGGCTTGGCGGTTATTAATCCTTTTGTATGCTTACCAAGTATTCTTACTACTTTTTTCTCGCCGGGCAACAGATCAAAATAATTGTCCTCAAAAAACCATCCTGATTTATCACCACCGGCATCGCCAAGAAGATTAATATTCCTTGCAAATTTATCAGTTGTAATAACAAGGGAGTTGTTTTCAACTTTTACATCCAACTTAGCATCGGGGAAAA
>JAIFMH010000162.1 GCA_020048595.1 Bacteroidota bacterium
TTCACAGGGATCATCACATAAGGGACGGTCGTAAAATAGAGTGGAATGATGTATTTGCCGTGATTTTTGCTGTTCCTAGTATTGTACTGATTTACCTGGGAGCTATGACTCCAAACAGCTACCTGTTAAGTATAGGCATTGGAATTATGCTTTATGGAGCGGCTTATTTTATGTTTCACGATGTATATGTTCATCAGCGGGTTCCGATTCTGAAAAATTTTTCAAACCGTTATCTGCGTGCCACAGTGAAAGCACACCTGGAACATCATAACCCGAGAGCAGAATATAATTATGGGTTCCTTATAGCGCCATTGAAATATTATAAGGAGGAATTTGGGAAGAAATGAGTTAATCGTTATAAGTTAATCGTTATAAGTTATATGTTAACGGATAATGATTTCCGATTAACCAATAACAAATAACGATTAACCATAAACCAATTTGCTACGAAACATCAAAAAAGCACCCTGAATGGATAACTGGTTATATGTTTTTATTAATCTTGGTGCTATTAGCATTCCGTTTTTAGCCGGTTTCGACAAAAGGCTTAGATTTGATAAGGAATGGAAATTCCTGTTTCCGGCTATGCTGCTTACCATGTTGTTGTTTATTCCCTGGGATATGGCTAAAACATTTCTAGAGGTCTGGGGATTTAATCCGAGGTATTTGCTGGGTATTTATATTGGAAATCTGCCTTTGGAGGAGTGGATGTTTTTTATTGCCATACCATATGCGTGTTTGTTCACCTATCATTCGTTAAATTACCTCGTAAAGAAGGATTATCTTGGTAAGTATGCTGACAAAATTACACTTGTATTAGCTTTTGTGCTGTTAGTCATAGGTTTATGGAATACGGGTAGGCTTTATACTTCAGTGACTTTTATTTCGACCGGAGCTTTTTTGCTTTTACACCGCTTTGTTGTTAAGGGTGATTATATGGGACGATTTTACCTGATGTACCTGGTAACTCTTTTGCCATTTTTTATCGTAAATGGCTTGCTTACGGGTTCATTTATTCCGGAAGAAGTTGTTTTTTACGATGATACGCAAAACCTGGGTATACGGCTGGGTACCATACCTGTCGAAGATATGGTTTATGGATTACTGATGCTACTGATGAATGTTACCTGGTTCGAGTATTTCAGGAACAAATTTAAATCGTCGGTTAACAAGACTTCTTAAGCAGGAATGTCACTTCTTTCAAAATAAACTGCATTACTTTGCTTTAAATCTTCACCGGTAGGGCTTTGGAAAACCCGAAGGTCAAATTGGGGGACTATGGCCAGTATATGATCGAAAATATCAGATTGAACTTTTTCGTATTTGATAAAACCGGTTTCCAGAGTAAATGCATAAATTTCAATTGGAATGCCTGATGAATTAGGCTGTAGCTGGCGAACAAGCAAATCACTTTTATTATCAACTAAAGGATGATGTGCAAGATATTCCTCGAGATATGCCCTGAAAACGCCAATATTGGTTTGACGTTTCCCGTTAATGAATATAGTGTTGTCAATATTGTTCTCCTTGTTGTAGTTTTCCAGTTCGGCTTCGGTACGGTCGATGTATTCCTGAAGTATGGTTATTTTCCTGAATTTGTCAAGCATTTCCTGGGTGCAGAATTTAACACTCGACATATCAATACTAATTGAGCGTTTCATTCGTCGAACTCCTGAATCTTTCATTCCTCTGTAGTTTTGAAACGATTCAGAAACAAGGGAATAAGTCGGAAGTGTTGAAATTGTATTATCAAAATTCTGGACTTTAACAGTAGTTAGTGAAATTTCGAGTACAGTTCCATCTGCACCAAATTTTGGCATACTTATCCAGTCACCTTGTCGTACCATATCGTTCGCCGAAAGTTGAATACCACCTACAAATCCAAGAATTGGATCTTTAAAAATAAGCAGCAGTACCGCCGAAAAGGCGCCAAGCCCGGTAAGCATATATAATGGCGACTGATTGAATAGCAGGGAAATAATGAGCAGAAAAACAACAATAAAAACTATGATTTTACCGATTTGAATATATCCTTTTATGGGGTGATACATTGCAAATTCACTTTTCTCATACATGGCATAAACTGCATTGAGAAAAGAGTTGATGATCAGGAGGAAAACTACAATAATGTATAAGTTTGTTAACTTCAGAGCTGCAGGAATGAATCCCGGAAAATCATCAAGGGTGACGGAGATGGATTGGTAAATAAGTATGCCCGGAACCAGGAAAGCCATCCGCTGGAAAACTTTGTACTCTATCAGTACATCATCCCAATTGCTTGACGTTCTGGCTGCAATCCGCTTAAAAATCCGGTTAATTATAAACTTGGAGATATAATAAAATGCAACACAGGAAATTAAAACCAGAATAAAATCGGAAATACCAGCTGTTCTGGAAGCGGTTTGAGGTTCAAATCCTATTGCAACTAACCACCTTGTTATTGTTTTGATTATTGGTTCGAACATATGATTTTATTGAATGGATTAAATTTAAGGTAACTAATCAGTCTGATTAAAATACTTTTTTGCCTCAGATTTACTCATGGATTTCTTATTTTCAAAGGTATTCGTGATACCGCTTCGCTAAATTCACGGATTACAAACTGCTTTTAGCAGTTTTTCAATTAAATTCAATTAAAATGATGAATAATTGTCTGTGAAATCTGAGTAATCTGTGGCTTATATTTGTTTCTCATTACTTTAGACAAACTGATTATTTGCAATTTAAGATTTGTCAGTATAGAAGTTGTAATTCTCAACCTCCTGCTAATTTAGCCTTATACCCGGCTTTGGTGATCAGTTCCAAAACTTTGGTTCTGAAATCGCCCTGTATGATAATTTCATTGTCTTTCGCCGATCCGCCGACTCCGCATTTGCTTTTCAACATGCGCCCCAATTCCTCAAGATCGTTTTGTGAACCTATAAAGCCAGTGATCAGCGTTACCTGTTTGCCACCTCTTGATTTCTTATCAAGCATCACGCGCAGATTTTGCTGCTGTGGTGGCAAAGTTACTGGTTCCGAATCCTCTTCGACTTTGTAATTATAGTGAGGATTTGTTGAGTAAACTATTCCGGTGGGTTTAGCTTTTTTTGACATGTTTTAGTAAGGTTTTTGGTTTTAGGGATTAGGATTTAGGGTGATACCTGAATACTAAAAACAAGAAAATCGGACCATTTGCTATTTCCCTATTCACTATTTTCTATTCACTTTTTCATCAAGGAATAATAACACACAACGCCAGTGGCTTGATACTGATACTTATGGGTGATTTTACAATTTTTGCCTCCCCGTCAATATTCATCAGTGGATCTGTAATGTTTTCTATTTTAATTTCCTTTCCTCTGAAATATTCAGCATAGCCTGATTTCGCAGGAGTTCCCATCATCATATGGTAGCCAATGTTCATAATTTGCGTAGCCGGCATTTTTTTAATTACACAAATGTCCAGAAAACCATCATCCACTTTAGCATCAGGAGCAATACGTGTATTAAAGCCAAACTGATCGCTGTTGGCAAAGATAATCATAAGCGCATGTTTCTCCATGCTGATACCATCAATAGTTAATTGATATGTTAATGGTTTGTATGAACTGAATTCATTTAAAGTTATCTGCATGTATGAAATCATTCCGCGGATGTAAGTCTCCGAGAACTTCTTGGCCACATGAGCATCAAAGCCAATTCCGGCAATACTTGTGTACAATATATCGTTAACTGTTGCAACATCCATCATTTTTGTTTTACCACGGATAATTGTTCGCAAAGCCAGTGCATAGCTCATGGATATTCCGAGGCATCGCGCCAGTCCATTTCCCGATCCTGCTGGAAGAATACCCATTGGAATTCCGGTATTTACCATTGCACATGCCACTTCATTTACAGTTCCATCACCTCCGGAGGCTACAACAATATCAACACCTCTTTCAACCGCATCTTTGGCAATTTCGGTTGCATGGCCGGCCCTCTCGGTAAATATAACTTCAGGAATAAACCTTGATGACGGAATAATATTTCCTGCAAGCAACTCAATAACCACCTTGCTTTTAGGTGTTATACCTGCTTTGGGATTCACAATAAATACAATCTGCTTCTTACCGTCCGTCATATGTTAATTTATAGATAACTTATTCTCAATCAATCGGTTGTTATATTGCTGGATGATTGCTTTAAGTAATTTGTCCTTTTCGGCAACTACATCTTTTTTGTGCTTTGATAAATCTTTCGTTAGTAAACTATCATACTGAAAGTTATAGAGTGCTTCAGAAACAGAATGATCTGTCTGCAAAACATATCCATCCTGAATCAGTTGATAGTTTCCGTTCAGATAGCTAAGATTGAACCTGGGCTCAGTATCTCTTAACAAGGAACCTCCGAAAGCTATGAATGGTTTCGGGTAATGAAGCATATCCAGTATAGTCGGCATAATATCAGTTTGCTGGGCAATGATACCCCGATGACCGGTTTTCTGGTTTTGTGGCTCATAAAAAATAATAGGAATGGCATATTGCCCGACTCTGTTTTTATAAAATGCCTGCCATGCTTCGGAAGTGTGATCGGCCGTGATAACGAAAATAGTATTCTGAAACCAAGGCATAGTCGAGGCTTTTTCAAAAAACTTTTTCAATGCATAATCCGTATACATAATTGTCTCCTGTATTTCGAGCGGACCTTTCCTGAACTTGTTTTTGTATTTATCCGGTACTTTATAAGGATGATGCGATGATAGCGTAAAAACAGTACTCATAAATGGTTGCGGGGTAGTATTCAAAGTACTAGCTATGTATTGAAGGTAAGGCTCGTCCCAAATCCCCCAATGTCCATCAAAATCAGATTGATCCGGATATTCATTTTTTCCATAATAAGTTTCAAATCCGGCTGATCTGCAAAAAGCATCAAATCCCATTGTGCCGTTTTTACCTCCATGAAAGAAAGATGTTTTATATCCTTCAGTTTTCAGTAAACTCGCCAGGCTGTTAAATTTACCCGAAGCATATTGCGATGTAATAAAATCCTCCGTCATCCAGGTTGGAAGGGATGCCAGAATAGCAGGAATACCTTCAATACTTCGTTTTCCATTTGCAAAACCCTCATATACAATACTTTTCTCCGCAAGGCTGTCAAGAAAGGGTGTAAAATCACTGTTTTTATTTCCTTTTTGATGGGAGAGAGCACCAATGTGTTCAGCCGAAATGCTTTCCAGAATGATAACAAAAACATTTTTCTTTTGCATGGGAATCAAATTTCCCAGACTATCAATGCTTGAATAATTCTTCTGTACATTAAAAATATCTGTCATTTCTTTTTCATCAGTAAAGAAATTAAGCTTTTGTATGCCTTGCTGCCCATACGACCGCATAATTGTAAAAGCCGAATTCAGAACCACAGCAGTTTCCTGCGATGGTGCATATTGAGCTGCAGATAAAATTCCGACAGGTTTTAGTTGTATGCCTCCACGCATTCCCAGCACAGTGAGGGCTAAAAACAAGAACATAGTCAACGTTTGCGAAAGATAATAGTGAACATTTTTTTGCATGACGTACCTGTTTGAAATACGGATACGCCTTGCAACAAATACCAGTATGAAAATAGCGGAAATCAGTATTAAAAGCACATACCAATAGTCATGGATAAATTGTGGCATCATGTTGGCTGTATCGTCGCCGGTGCTTATATACCTGAATATGTCAATCGTCATTCGCTTCAGCGAGAAAGGATAGTAGGCTGTATCAGCAAGATTTGGAATTAATAGTATGATGTTTGAACTATAGAAAATTATATCGGATATTATATTGAATGCCCTTTTTCTTCGGAACCTGAAAGGAAGTACCAGCAGCAAAATATATAATGCATTAGCATAAAGAATTGCTACCAGGTCGAACCTGATGCCTGTAAATGAATAATACAATAGCTTTAGATGCGAAATACCAGGAAATAGTGATGGGTGCAGAAAATATATTAATAACCTTGTGAATACCATCAGTAACAGCACAAGCAATAACCGAAGAACAAGAACAATCTGCGGATTTCCTGAAAAATGAAGCTTTCGTAACGATGTTAACATATGGTAATAATGGGATATTTTAATTTTTACTTTTCGGCAGCGAAATAAAACACAAAAAATATGCAGCCTGCTTTTGCGGCAAAAGTAAAAAAATAAGAGATGCTGTGAGGCATCTCTTATCATAAGGTATCGAAATGTATGAGTTCTGAGTAATAAAATCCATCAAAACAGCAGATGTTTAGACTCAGATCATATTGATTTTCGTCTGAAGTAGGGTCGATTTTACACAGAAACTCTTCTACACCAGAAATCTGTTTAGGATTTATATTAGGTGTCTTACTCTAAAATTCTAATTATTTTGGAAATGAGATGGGCAATAGCATTGATTCCGGCACTAATTATTAAGCAAATTGTAAAATAAAATATTTTATTTTCGGCATCTCAAACTTCGTGCCATAAATATAAATATTCTGTCATCGTGTCTGAATCCGTTGAATAAGAGGCAAAATAGATATTAACCGACAGGTTGTTAACAAAAAAAACAAAAAAAAGTTGGTATTAAAAACAAAAAACGTGTTTGATGTGATTAATATTTGTATAATTTTGCATCAAATTAACCTCCTAAAACAAACAACACATGAAAAAATTGTTATTCGTACTTGCAGTTGCAGGTCTTACATCATTCGCAGCTTGCAAATCAGGCGAAACTAAAGTTGAAGCTACTGCTGATACCACTGCTCCAGTTGAAGCTGCTGTTGTTGATACAGCTGCAGTTGTTGCTGATACCACAGTTGCTCAATAATTTTTTACCAGCCTGAGCTGGTTAATTTGTTATTTGAAAAAGGAAGTCTGATGGCTTCCTTTTTTTATTGCATATTTTTATCTGAGTGTTCGCCGGTTTGTACTTTGTATGTTTAAAGTGTAACAGGTTTCTCTGAATAAAATATAATTCTCACAACTTCTGTTTTTCAATACTCATCCATAGTGTCAACTTTTAAAAACGCTTTTTTAAAAAGTGTTATAATAGTGAAAAGAATTAAATTATAAAATTTGCTAATTTCATATGCCAATGTAACTTTGTTGCATAATTGAGGAATAAATAAAATAACTCAAATTCTTCATAGTACTTTTAAATAATACGGGTATGGAGTTTTTAACTGATAAATTAGCCCTTATTGGCAACAGAGGAAAAGGAATACGCTCCGATTGTCACATAACACTGGAGTTAACAGAAAGCGGCGGTATACAACTGGAACTCACCAGTAAGGTAGAGTCCATGTACGGCGATGACATTCGGAGACTTATCTCAGACATTCTTGCGTTTTACACCATCAGCCATGCCAGGATACTGGTTGAGGACTTTGGTGCCATAACACCCGTAATATCAGCTCGTATGGAAGCTTCAATCAGGAAGTTATTAAATACAGATAAGGAATATTTGCTTCCTGTTTTGAGTGAAAATTTATATCAGACTGAGCGCGACAGAAATCGTTTTTCGAGACTTTACCTGCCTGGCAACACGCCAAGTCTTATGATTAATGCCGGTATTCACAAACCGGATGGTATTATCCTCGATCTTGAAGATGCTGTTGCTCCGAATAAAAAATATGAAGCTCGTTTTGTTGTGCGCAATGCACTGCGCAACATTGATTTCTACGGTGCTGAGCGAATGGTTCGTATTAACCAGGTTCCTTCCGGGCTCGATGATCTGGAATTTCTGGTTCCTCATAATGTAAACCTGATTTTAGTGCCCAAATGCGAAAGTGCTGACCAGATCAGGCAGGTGAACGAAAAAATAAGTCAGTTAAAAAGTCAATACAATGTAACCGACAGCATCTGGCTTATGCCCATTGTTGAAAGTGCACTGGGTGTATTGAAAGCGCTGGAAATTGCCCAGAGTGAAAATGTGGTTGCCATTGCCATAGGTCTTGAAGATTATACCGCTGATCTGGGTACACGCCGCACACAGGAAGGAACCGAATCGTTTTTTGCCCGCAGCATGGTTGTAAATGCATGCAAAGCAGCCGGGATTCAAGCTATTGATTCGGTATTTAGTGATATTGCTGATATGGAAGCACTAAAAGATAATGTTATCCGTTCAAAAGCTTTGGGCTTTGATGGTATGGGTTGCATTCATCCACGGCAAATCAGGGTCATTCACGAAAATTACGCTCCTGATGCTCCTGAAATAGAGAAAGCAAAGAAGATTGTTAACGCATTTATTGAAGCAACTGCCAAAGGGCTCGGGGTCGTGTCATTAGGCACAAAAATGATTGACCCTCCTGTAGTTAAACGTGCTCAGAAACTTATTGATCTGGCGATTACGTTGGGTAAGCTTTCGCCTGATTGGCATGAGGAGTTTTTGAATTAGTAGCCGGAAGTAGAAAATAGAAAATGGTAAATAGTAAATGGTAGATGGCAAACCTGCCAGCGTCTGAAAGACCTGTAAGCGTTTAGGGGCGGGAAACAGAAAAAAGAAAATGGAAAATAGGCGGAAGAATCAGCTTCATATCAGTTTAAATCAAAAACAGAATTTTAATTGATAAATGCAGAAAAAGTCTTTTGGCATTTACTTAAAAATTAAAGAAAACAGTCTTCCGGCTTCGGACTTCCGACTTCAAGCCTGCAAAAGCAGAATTATATTATAGCACATTTTGTCTCTTTTAATTGAACCGAAAAGATATGTCAAAATACGATAAACTTACAACAAATGCTGTGGGACGTATTGTTCCGCAAATAGTTAACGGTAAAGATGCCATCCCATTTATGGGCGTTGGCAGCTACAAACCGACTGGCCGTAAATATGCGCCACCGATTGCCAGTTGTGCCGATTATCCTGAAGATGGCAATAAAATTGTTCCATCGCTTAGAGATGCTTTGGTAGCTGCAGGAATCAAAGATGGAATGACCATTTCGACCCACCATCATTTTCGGAACGGTGATTTGGTTGGAAACCAGATTTTCGACGCCGCCGCTGAACTCGGAATCAGGAATCTTACCTGGATGCCTTCGGC
>JAIFMH010000046.1 GCA_020048595.1 Bacteroidota bacterium
AGATGCAAAGGATTATCCCACTTACGAATAGAACTCCATAGTATCTAAGAGAAATGCCGAAAGCATTAATAATCTCCGGGTCAACATTCCAGTAAATGTAATTTGAAGTCATAACCTCTTATTGTAAAGTTAAAGTATGATAATTTTTCGTCGATTACAAATTTATCCCGAAAGTCAAAGAATATTCTCATTCGGAGCGTTCTGATCAGGTGTTTGAATCAAGGCAGGAGCTGTCCTGTAAGGAACTGCGCAGCGGAGATAATGTCTCCAAGCTTTATAGTCTCGGGTTTATTAGTGTCTGGCAGTAAGATTTTTAATTCCATTTCGTCCCATACTATATAGAATTTTTTAACAGCCAGATTTCCAACTCCCATTATAATAAAAAGGAGTTCCTGGAAAGTTAAAAGAACTGAATTCCAGTCGCCTTATGGGAACTTGGAATTAAATCCATTAATCTAAGCTTTAATAAGAAGCAGAATGCCGATTGAGGAAAAGATCCCGCCAAGAACTTTGAAGAACTTTGATAAAAATGTCGGGGTTTTAAATACATTACCGAGTCATGGTAGAAAGGTTATGTAATTTTAGAGTTGCCAACAATCCGGAGTTAAGATAATTTATATATTTGAACTAAGAAATATCTAAGACAACAACAGGAATCTACAGTCATAACCTAGACTTTATCAAAATGCACAAGGTGATCTTCTCATTATTAATCAGCTTGTTGACAATAAATGCAGGCGGCCAAGAAAATGAAATCAAAGCTATGTACTCTCCAGTTCCCCTTCACCGCATGGACGATTGGGGCAGGGATCTCGATGGTCTCACCGCGAGATATGCGGGTGCATTTATGATCGATTACAACCGCTATTTGAATCCCCGACTGAAGTTGGGATTCAATGTAACATACGATCAGGTAAATGAGGCAGGTACAAAAACTGATACCTTCAGGCGCCCTGATTTCCCTTATGATTATATCACAACAACTCACCAGCATTCTAATAGAGAAAACTTGATATTTTTTGGTCCACAACTGGGATTTGACTACATACAAAAGGATAATTTCCGTTTAGGAAGTCTCGTTGGTCTATCAATGGTAGTAATTAACTGGGAAGATGTCATGGATTCCAGGATCATAGGCAAAGGAACCAGTGTAAATGCATTTTTTCATGCCGAACTAATAAACTTTACCTGGGGCAAAACAAAAGGTCTGACAGGTCAGTTGGGCTATGGCCACAAAGGCTTAATCAGCCTTGGTTACTTTTTCAGATGGTAGTTTTACAAGGTGGTTGGAGATAAATAGGTTGGATCTTCATTGCCATATATGCAAGATTTGTTGCCTTTTCATATGCTTACAGTTATCGAATTATAAATAAGGAAGTAAAAGGCCGAATGGAGCAGCCAGGCTCCATGGCCATTAAACGAACAGGTGGAGCAAGACAGTGAATGGATTAATTTCTTTTTTGATGCTCTGATTAATATTCAGGGACAATTAATGAAAAAGTTAGAGACTAAAGGTGTTGAAACACAATTGTCACCCAAAGAAAAATCGATTTTGACATTTATTAGTAACAACGCAGGATGCAAATCCGGGGATATAGCAAAAAGATTAGGTATCCCAAGTCCAACAATAAAGAGGATATTGCCCGATTTAATTAGTAAAAACTTGATTGATAAGTATGGAATTGGTCCAGGAACAAATTATTCAATAAAATAAAAAAACGCCAACATTCTATTCACGTACTTGATAGAAAGGTAATAATGAAAGCCTTTCAATTTACTCATAACAAAAAAAACCGACAAGGTTTTTACTCCCTGTCGGTTTGCTAAAAATGTTATTGTTTCCTGTTTTACCTCTATGCCTTTACGCCGTTTTGCCCTTACGCCCTTATGCCCTTATGCCGTTATACCATTACACCTATTCTATCAGCCCATTCTTATAGGCATACAGAGCAAGCTCTGAATTGCTTTTCATTGCCATCTTTTCAAGAAGACGTGTGCGGTGTGTGCTGACAGTTTTTTCGCTTATGAACAGTTTTTCTCCGATCTCTTTAAGCCGGATGCCTTTTGCAAGTAAGCACATTATCTCGAATTCTCTTTCTGACAAATCTTCATGCAGGATTTTTTCATGAGGATTACTGAGATCAGAAACAAGGATCCCTAAAACATCTGAGGAAACGTATTTTTTCCCGGAAGAGATTTTTTTTATTGCCAGTTCGAGCTCTTCTGAGGTGCTGTCTTTTGAAATATACCCTCCTGCCCCAAGCTTCAGAGCACGAATTGCATACTGTTTTTGAGGATGAACACTCATAATCAGAACCTTTTCCTTAATCTTATTTGATTCCAGCGTCTTTAAAACATCTAATCCGCTTAAGCCGGGCATTGATATATCGAGGATCACAAAATCAAAAGCTCCCGATTTTATCATTTTCAGGGCTTCATTACCATCCTTTGCCTCTTCAACAAGATCAGCCAGACCCAGTTTCTTCAGTATCTGTTTTAGTCCCTCGCGGACCACCTGATGATCATCAGCAAGTAATATTTTCATAGTCTAAAGTTAATAAATTGGTATACTGGCTCTGATTATTGTGCCGTTTTTGTCTGGTGCCATGATTTCCAGTTTACCCTCATATTGTTTTACCCTTTCAGACATTCCCAATAAGCCCAGAGATTTATATGATTCTATTTTATCCTTAGAGATTCCAATTCCATCATCGTGTATCGTCAATACCAGGTTATCATTTATTATGTGGAGACTTACCTGCACCATTCCGGCCCTGGCATGCCTGATAATGTTGGTAAGTGATTCCTGTGCCACCCTGTATAGAGCAAGATCTTTATCTATATTTTCTGATTGTATATCTTCAATGTCCAAGTCAACCTTCAATCCTGTCCTGCCGGCAAATTCTTCACAGTACCATTCCAGGGTGACAGCCAGACCAAGGTCGTCGAGCATTAATGGCCGTAATTCTGAAGAAATTCTTTGCACATCCCTGCTTATGGAATTTACCATCTTAATCATCCCTCCCAGTACTGTGTCTTCCGTGGATTCAGTTTTCATTTTAGCCCGCAGACTCATCAGGTCAATTTTCAGAGCGGTTAATGACTGACCAAGCTGGTCGTGAATTTCCCTGGAAATATCAGCACGCTCGTTCTCCCGTACAGATTCCATCCTAATATTGAGATTAGTGAGTAATTCTTTCGACTTCTCTATCTCAATTTCTACCATCTTGCGTTCAGTAATGTCAGTAATGTTGCCGATAATCCTGGTGGTCTTCCCGTTCTCAATCACTGGTTCTGCTGATGTTCGTATCCATATCTGGCGCCCTTTTACGGACGTGAAAGGGAACTCAAAATCATAGGGTTGTCCTTTCTTCAGGCAACGTTGGAAGGCTTTCAGTATTAGCAGACGATCCTCCTGACGATAGCATCCTGAGCTCAGTTTGATGTGTTCCGCTGAGCCAGGCTCAATCTCTCCGGGCGCAATGTCATGGAGCCTATATGTTTCTTCCGTCCAATACATGGTTTTCTTTTCAATGTTATACGACCATCCACCGGTTTTGCTCAGGCGCTGACTGGCATTCAGCAGATCCTCGTTCATGCGCAATGCTTCTTCGGCTTTCTTGCGTTCGGTAATGTCAGTAATTGTGCCGATCCATTCGATAATTTTTCCATCACTGTCTTTTACTACAGTAGCCTGCGAAAGAACCCATACTATACTTCCATCCGGCCTGATAAACCTGAAGTCATAAGTTTTAGGTTTGTCTGTGGGTCCAATTAGTTTCCAGTCATTCATAATTAATCCACGATCGTCAGGATGCAATCCCTGTGACCATCCATTGCCTTTAGCCTCGTCGGGCGAAATGCCGGTAATCTTGCTCCACTGTGGACTTACGTAGGTGTTATTGCCAAAGGGGTCGGTAGTAAAAATTCCGGTAAGGGCAACCTCTGCCAAAACTTTGAATTTTTCCTGTTTTTCCCGTACTCCTTCTTCCAAAAGCTTGCGTTCTGTGATGTCGGTAGCTGTTACATGGCAGTGTTCCGTGTTCTCTGAAATGATGCCAGTAAGATGCAAATGCAGACGACTGTTGTTATCTGATAAAAGGGAAAGTTCGCATTTAGCCTGACTTCTGCCCTGAAATATTTCTTTCAGAAATTTTTTGAAAACACTGCGCGAATCTCTTCTTATGAAAGAATCAAACCGGCTGTTTATAAGGAGCGATCTTGCTTTTCCAAGTATCCTGGCACTACAGAGGTTCATTTCAAGGATTGTTCCCTGCCGTGACAAAGTAAAATAACCTGAAGGTGCAAAATCATAAAGCTCCTCAAATTTTTCGGAAGCGGCCCTTGCCTGATTATTTGCAAGAATCAATTCTTCGCTTTGCAGTTCCAGTTCAATCTGATGAACTTCCAATTCATGAATCAGTTTAAGCATGTCGTCTTTAGAAGCGACTAGGCGTACCTTGTCTTTGCGTTTTTTCAGTTGTTCCTCTGCTTTCATGCGAAGGTAGGTAGTACCTCCCGGATCAATACTTCGCTTTTTCATGGTTTGTAAAGATTATGCTCTTTTAGCATATCGATCGTATTATTTAATTCTGCTTCCAGTTTTTTGGCTTTTGTGATATCAATAAATGTGATTACAAGCCCGTCAATACGGTCATCCAGGGTGCGATAAGGCATTATGCGAACGGTAAACCACCGCTGGTTGTTGGTGGCAATTTCTGTTTCCTTTAACACAAGTTTGCTTAAAACTTCATGAGCATGTTTGGCGATCTCAGGATACTTCAGTTCGCTGACCATGTCGGTAAATGGTCGCCCGATATCTGACTGGCGTAACTTGAATAACTTTGTTGTTTCATCGGTAAAGCGGCGGATATTTAATTCTTTATCCAGAAACAAGGTTGCAATATCGGTGCTGTTCAACAGGTTTTTCATGTCGTTGTTGGCCAGCATAAAATCGTTTACCTTACTTTGCAACTCAATATTTACGGTTTGCAGTTCTTCGTTCAGACTTTGCATCTCTTCCTTCGAGGTGGTAAGTTCCTCGTTTGTTGATTGCAATTCTTCATTGGTACTCTGCATTTCTTCGTTGGTTGATTTCAATTCTTCCTGGGTGGTTTGCATCTCTTCGCGTGTGCTTTGCAGCTCTTCATTGGCACGCTGCATCTCAAGTTCCAATTCCTGTTCACGGATAGTCGAAACCTTACTTACGGTTTTAGATTTTCTTTTAGCAGGCAGGGGTATATCGGCAACATCAGAAAAAACAATCATAATGGTACCTTTAATTGCATCGGGCTTTTCAATTAGTTGAAGTTTTATGTCAACAATTTGTGTGCCGCCGTTAGATCCGATTTTCAGATTATGCAGTTTAACCGGCTCTGAACTCTGTTTTGCTTTACGAATGGCTCCCGGAAGTTCGTTCTGCAAACCTTCGCGTGCCATGGCATATATGTTCATGTTTGCTTTACCGGCAGAAGGTTCGAGATACTTACCTGTACGGCCTGTAATATAAATAATATCGCCTTCGGAATTGATAAGCACACTGGCTGGTGCAAAACGCTGCAACAATAACTGGTCGGCCATGGCTTGAATATTATCGTTTACTTTTACCGGCTTTATACTATCGCTTGCTTTTTTCTTGGTATGGGTAAATGAACCTGGGAAATCGGTTAATTCAGTATTTGCTTGACTTGCAGAGCGTTTGTAAATCTTCAGTTTTGCATCAATTGCCGAAAACATATTGTTTTGTGAGTTTTCGTTTTCGGCGCTTCCGAGAAGCATCACACCGCCGGCATTGATCGAGTAATGAAATAAATTCATTAGCTTTTTTTGCAATCCGGCTTCCATGTAAATTAATAAATTGCGGCAGAAAAGGAGGTCCAGTTTAGTGAATGGCGGGTCTTTAATTACATTGTGCGGTGCGAAAACCACCATTTCGCGTATGGCGGAATTTACCCGAAATCCGTTTTCATCTTTTACAAAAAACCGGCTGAGTCTTTCAGTTGAAACATCGGCAGCAATATTTGCGCTGAAAAACCCTTTTCTCCCATGTTCAATGGCATCAATGTCAATGTCGGTGGCAAATATCTGAAGTGTGAAATTTTTGTCTTGTTTTACTTTTTCGTAAACTTCTTTAAAAACAATTGCAAGGGAATATGCTTCTTCACCCGTGGAACATCCGGTAATCCACGCACGAAGAACATGTCCGTTGGGTAATTCATTAAACAAAGCGGGCAACACCTTTTCTTTCAGATTTTCCCATACTGCTGCATCGCGGAAAAAATTAGTAACCCCTATCAGCAACTCTTTAAATAGTATATCTAATTCTTCGGGTGTTTCCTGCAGGAACCTGACGTAATTAGCAATTCTATGAATTTGATGCACCCCCATGCGCCGTTCAATGCGTCTGAACAAGGTGTTTTTTTTATACATCGAAAAATCGTGTCCGGTTTGTGCACGCAGTAAAATCACAATTTTTTCGAGATTGCTTTTGCTTTTTTCATCAATTTCTGTTTTCTGCACAATAGCAGGACTAAGTTTAAGAAAAGCAATCAGTTTTCCGGGCAGTTCGTTTGCCGTAGCGAGAATATCGACAACTACAGCGTTTGCTGCACTGTTCGGCATACCGTCGAATTTGGCAGTTGCAGGATCCTGCACAGCTACAATGCCATTTTTCTCTTTAATTGCTTTCAGTCCCAGACTGCCGTCGCTGCCCATCCCTGAAAGAATAATGCCTATGCTGTTCTCTTGCTGGTCGGCGGCAAGCGAACGGAAGAAATAATCTATCGGGAGTCTTAAACCACGCAATTCAATGGGTTCAAATAAATACAAATGGCCGTTTAAAACACTCATGCTTTTGTTTGGCGGAATTACATACACCTGATTTGGTTTCACCTGCAGATTGTCTGTTGCCTGCAGCACTTTCATACCGGTTGTCCGCTGCAGTAGCTCGGGCATAATTCCAACGTGGTTGGGGTCGAGATGCTGAATAACAACAAAAGCCAGTCCGCTGTTGTAAGGCACATTCCCGAAAAACTGTTCCAATGCCTCCAGTCCGCCTGCCGAGGCGCCAATACCAACAATTGGAAAACTGAGTGTTACCGGAATTTTCTGTTTCACTGTTTTTGAAACAGGATTTTCTTTTTTAGCATTTAGCTTTTTCATGGTTCCCAATTACGTGTATTTCATTCCTTTATATCAAAGATACATAATTTATAAGAATTGGATTTAGCAGAAGTCTGTAATATAGCGGTAGCATGATATAGTTTTCCGGGATATGTTTGATCCCGTTAAAAAGAATTAGGAGGCCTGGTCTTAGGTGCAGGAGCAAAAGCAAAACTTGTGACAAACCTATTAATTTTATTGTCCGGGTTAGGTGGTCGTAGCAGATTTACAATCATGTTTATTTTGCTATAGTTGTCTCACCCTTTATATAACCGAGTGAAGTCAAGAATTTACCTGTATATTCCATTGTTGAGGTGAAATCCTCATCTCCATAATATTTGAAGAAAAAACCATGATCTCGTCCTTCATATAGTACTACTTCGCAATTATTTCCAAACTTTTTCATTTCTTCACAAAACCGGGTTGCTTGATGAAAGTCGACACTTTTATCAGCTGTCCCCTGGAAGATTATAGTTGGAGGAGAACCTTCAGCTATATAATGAAATGGAGAGATTTCGATAGCTCTACCCTTCAGGCATCTAACGAGTTTCTTTGCATGGTAAGTCGGTCTCTCCAATCTTTTTGTTGTATCGGATAAATGCGCTGGCAAATCAAGAGGAGGATTAAATAATACCAATGCGTTTGGACCGGAGCTTATGGCCAAATCTTCATTTTTTTCATCAAAGTCTTTTATTAGCCCGGTACATGCTGCAAGGTAGCCACCTGCGCTGCCTCCTGCTGCTGCAATACGATTTTCATCAATACTGAGTTCAACAGCATGCGTTCTCACCCATCTAATGGCTGATTTCGAATCTGCAATGCAATCAAAGAGTCGGTTATTTGTACGATAAGAAGCAAGTATAGCTACCATCCCTTGTTCAACCAGGTACTGACATTGTGACTTGAACTGCCAGACAGGACGCTCATTAAATCCGCCACCATGAAAAAATACTATAGCAGGGAGTTTTTCCATGTCATTTCGTTCAGAAGGCTGATAGATGTACAGCTTTAGTTTTGTCAAACCGATTGTTTTATAAACCCTGGTCTGCATTATAGGTTCATTGCCAGGAACTTGTGAATGTGTTAATCCTGTGAAGGCCCATATCACAACCAGAAATAAATAATTGGAGAGCTTGTATTTCATGTTGTATTTCATTGAATTATAGTCTCTTTTGAAACTTGGGAACTTAATAGTAAAAGTACAAACTTTAATTAGAGCGTTAGGTGGCGTAGCTTTTAAGTCCCGGTAAATGGAGCAAAGTTTAAATTCAAGGTAAGTTTTATAAACTGAGAGCAAAAAACGCTGCCAACTGAGCGTCGGCCCGCAGCCCTACTGACTTTGTCCCGGCAGCAGGATGAGTCAAGGTGTACAAAATTTGAAAAGTGAGTTGAATTTACGGGCATAGACTTATGGAGCTGATTACAAAGCAGTACGGGATGCTGAAGGCAACCGAGGGCCGACCACAATTATGCTTGCAAAGCAATTTGATAAGTTCATCCGGACCGAGTTCGGCGAAGCCAACCGAGGACCGACCACAGCTTTGCTTACAAAGCAATTTGATGAATTCATCCGGTCCGAGCTCGGCGAAGCCAATTAACTATACCATCTGTGTTAACCGCTGGCATTTTTATTTAGAATCTAACAAGTCATTCAAATTAATTATTTTACTGCCATTTTTTTCGTAATAATTAAGCATTCCGTCAATTTTCCTTTTATCATAACTCGTAATACAATCTGATAAGACTGTAACTTTGTAGTTTTCCTTGCACATATTAAATACGGTTGATTTCA
>JAIFMH010000294.1 GCA_020048595.1 Bacteroidota bacterium
CCTAAATAAAAGCTGATGATTTTTTCAATTGATAAGCACCCAAAGCAGCAGACTCTACAATGAAATTAAAATTCTAAGCGATTGTTTTTGATTGCATATCATATCAAGCTTAAAAACAGAATTATCAAGCTACTTCTTCCAGTATCTTCTCTTCTATTTCACCGTCATTGCGCAGATTATCAATGATAAACAACTGGCGTTCAGGAGTATTACTTCCCATGTAGAACGAAAGAATGCCATCAATTTCGGAAAGATGTTTCAGAATAACAGGGTCGAGACGAATAGAAGCCCCGATAAAATGGCGGAATTCGTCTGGTGAAATCTCGCCTAAGCCTTTAAAACGGGTAATTTCAGGGCTTGGACCAAGTTCTTTAAGAGCATCCTGCCGTTCTTGTTCGGAGTAGCAGTAATTGGTTTTCTTTTTGTTGCGTACCCTGAAAAGCGGAGTCTGTAAAATGTAAACATGGCCGGATTTCACCAGGTCAGGAAAAAACTGCAGAAAGAAAGTGAGCAATAACAGGCGGATATGCATTCCATCCACATCGGCATCGGTAGCTATTACAATATTGTTGTACCTGAGATTTTCAATGTCGTCCTCAATATTCAATGCAGACTGCAGGAGATTGAATTCCTCATTTTCGTAAACAACTTTTTTTGATTTCCCATAGCAATTCAGTGGTTTGCCCTTTAAACTGAAAACCGCTTGCGTATTTACATCACGCGATTTGGTAATGGAACCACTGGCTGAATCGCCCTCGGTGATAAACAGAGTTGTTTCGAGGCGTCTCTGTTCATTGGTATTATAATGAAGGCGGCAGTCACGGAGCTTTTTATTGTGAAGACTGACTTTCTTAACGCTTTCTTTGGCAAGTTTTTTAATATTTGCCATTTCCTTACGCTCTTTTTCCGATTGCAGAATTTTACGGTAAAGCGCTTCGGCAGTATCCGAATTCATATGAAGGAAGTTATCAAGTTTCTTCTTAAGAATATCGGTAATAAACTTATTTATTGTAACACCGCCCGGTTCAATATGCTGAGATCCGAGTTTGGTTTTGGTTTGTGATTCAAATAAGGGTTCGCTGACTTTTATACTTACTGCAGCAACAATGGAAGACCGGATATCGCTGTATTCAAATTCTTTACCGAAAAATTCGCGTATAGTTTTTACAAGCGCATCGCGGAAAGCAGCCAGGTGAGTTCCACCTTGCGTAGTATGCTGACCGTTAACAAACGAATAATATTCTTCGCCATATTGCTTGGCACTGTGTGTGAAAGCACATTCAAAATCTTCATCCTTTATATGAATGATCGGATAATTGACAGGGCTCCCGTTATTGGTTTTTTCAAGCATATCGAGCAAACCATTCTTCGCAAGGAAGCGTTGTCCGTTGAAAATTATTGTTAATCCATTGTTGAGGAAACAATAATTCCACAACATTTGCTCAATATATTCTTTTAAAAAATGATAATTACCAAATAACTGTGCATCAGGAACAAAGGTGATAAGCGTTCCGTTCCTGAGATCGGTTGGCTGATCCCCTGATTCGCTGATCAGTTCTCCCTGCCTGAATTCAACTATATTAGTGTGCCCTTCGCGGATAGCCTGAGCAGTGAATGAACTTGAAAGTGCGTTTACAGCTTTGGTACCAACACCATTGAGTCCAACTGCTTTTTTAAACACCTTCGAATCGTATTTAGCACCGGTATTTATCTGCGAAACACATTCAACCAGTTTTCCAAGTGGAATTCCACGGCCATAGTCACGTATTGTGACCAGATGTTCCTTGATCGTAACTTCAACATTGCGGCCATGTCCCATTGTGAACTCATCGATACAGTTATCAATAACTTCCTTGATCAGAACATAAATACCATCGTCGTGCGATGATCCGTCGCCTAATTTACCGATATACATACCGGGGCGAAGCCTGATATGTTCTTTCCAGTCGAGTGACCGGATACTCTCTTCGTTATAATTTCCAGTAGTGTCCATAATATGCAGGCAAATATAAATTAATCCCTAAAAGGATTGTATGCATTTTAGCAGAAGTTATTAATGAGTTTTGCACAGGTAATGCAATGTCGGAAGGCGGATATCGGAAAATCATATATCTGAATCAGGATACATGAAATGTCTTTCGACATTTGAAAAAAATGGGATTCCCCATGTAATCCACTTAATATAAAAGAGTTATATCCTGATGCACTCTTAATCAATTTTTATTTTCCATATCTATCCATAGATAGATTGAAAGAAGGATTAAGCGCTCGCTGATTTTTTTCTCAATCTGTTTCAAGCCGGGATTCTCTTCCTGAAATAATTTACAATACCTCCCAAAGAATCACTTTATTTCTTATAAACCCAGATCCCCGGAAATGTTTCCTTCAATTCATTTTTTCGCTGGGTAGCTTTCTCCGGATTATCAAATGATGAGATTGCGATACGATATACAGTTCCTTCAAGTATAAACGCATTCGTGTAGCCTTTCGAGATGATTTTTTTTAATTCCGTCTTCGCATCTTCCGCCGTTTTCAGGCTGCTTATAATAAGGTAGTATTTTATGCCAGTAGCATTTGCGGTTGGTTTATTACTTTGACCAGGTACCGTTTTTTCCGTTTGTTTTGGAGTATTTTGAGTTACAGGCTTTGGAGTAGCTGCAGCATCCGGCTTTCCACTATTTTTTTCTTTCACTACAGGCTTGGTGGTTACAGCTGTTTTGCTTGCCGGTTGCTGAACTGAAACATTATTTACTTCTTTATCATCACCTGATTCCGAATCTGGTTTATCTCCAAGCCAAAGCACAGCGTAACCATCTTTTATTCCAACTCCGATTGCTTTCCACTGATACGCTTTCCACTTTGAACGGCTTAGTATCATATCTGCAGATGCTTCTACATCACGCCATAATTCAGCGGCTTCAACAGCAGTAGCATTTTCTTCGCCCCAATAAATCAGTTCATATCCATCGCCGGGATAGCCTGTAATTTCCCTGGGTTTTGATTTCATGCATTGGATTCCGAAAACTTCTTTGGTGTTGCAGCATGATGTCCATTTACCTGATCCGCTCCAACTATGCAGACTACACCCTTTATCCTGAGGCTTCCATTTAATAAGATCAGCAATATGAGTTTGCGCAACAATGCATAAATCCTTTGACAAAGGAATAGATGAAAGTTTATTCTGCCTGCGGAAGTCATTGATCATATTAAATAAAATGGATTCATCCTGAGTTAATCCTTTCAGTATGGAATCATTGCCACTGGCTATATTGGAATTATTGCCTGCGTAAACCGGAAATACCAATACCAGCAGCAGGAAATATAGTAGCAAATATTTACTCTTAAGCATACTTTGTTGATCTGAATTTTATAATTATTGGCTAAAGTACTAAAAATCCTGTAGCTCCTGCTATTGTTCATTAAAGAATGAAAATAAACAGTAAAAGCCCTGTGCTGTGGGATTTCCTACTTTTTAATCATAGTAAAGAAATGTTGCAATTCAGCTTTCTTCTCCTTCGACAGATTATGCCATCGTATACCTTCAACAGCACCTTCCAGGGCACACAACTTACTATAACATGCGTCAGCATCAATGGCTTTAATCCTGATAAAGGCCTGGATAGCACCTGTTTCAAGAAGATCATCCGGAGAATTAATTCCTGATTCCCTCAACAAATCAGCGAGAACGCCGCCAATGTTGGGTAAATCCTCCAGTTTAGGAGTTGTATCTGTATGCTTCATAATGAACTTTTTAGATATTCCATTTGCTACATTCAGTGCAAAAGCATTAAAGATATTTCCAAAAATTCAGGTGAATTACTAAGTTTGTGCAAAATCTGTTACCAATGAATTTAAGACCAGGCAATTTGCTCTACGGGTATCTGCAATTGATGCAATACAGTATTCACGGGGCAATGATGCACTATAAGTTAAAACAAATTTCGCCTCAGATAAAAGGACGCTGGCTTGATATTGGAGCTGGAGATCAACCTTATAAAAAATATTTTGCCGGAGCAGATGAATATTTAACTACAAATACAAAAAGGCATTATCTCCCTGAAGACCTTGAAGAAATTGAAAAACTTACAACATATTGGATCGAAGACGGGAAACAGCTTCCGCTACCTGATAATTCATTAGATGGTGTAGCCTGTTTCCAGGTTTTATCTGTAATTGACAAACCCGAAGATTTTTTCAGGGAAATCAGCAGGATTTTAAAACCCGGCGGGAAACTGATTCTCACCACTGATTTCCTGTATCCTGTATGGAGCAAAGAGGACAGATACCGTCATACTGCTTTTAACCTCAGGCAACTAGCAGAATCGAACGGATTCATCGTAGAAGCAGTTGAAAGTTTTGGCGGATTTGGTTCAGCTGTACACGAACTGCAAATGCGGTTTATGCGGTCGTTTCCTGAGATATGGAAACAAAAAACCACCTTATCCAAGATGGTTTCTGCAATTCCATATATAATTCTTTTGGTTATACTTCCGATTTTAAACCTGTCCGGAAGGCTGATTTTTCAGATTGAGAAAAAATGTTCATGGAATACCAATTTTACATTTAACCTGATCCTCAAAGCATTAAAAAAGCCTTCCTGAATGCTTACTTGAACGTTTGTATATACGCTTTTGTATTCTGTAAGGAATGAATTTTCTGAAATGGAATTGCAGGCAAAGATTCGGCTGATCGTATAAAATTTTGCATATACCGCTGAAGTTCCACCATCCCTTTAAAGTTGATGAATTCAGTATCGTCATTAGGTGTGTGGTAATCAGGGTGTAAACCTGTAGTAAAATACATAACCGGGATTTCTTTTTTGAGGAAAGGAGCATGATCCGAAAACGCCGGAGCGCCATTTATTTTCCTTATCGAAAAATCAGGATGCTGAATACTATCCAGGAACTGATCCCATACATGAGATGATGCAACACCGATTGCGCTGATTGTATCGCCCTGGCAACCGAGCCTGCCAACCATGTCCATGTTGAGCATGTACAAAATAGTATCATTGTTGACCCATGACCTGGTACAGAAAGCTTTTGATCCAAAAAGGCCCTTTTCTTCGGCACTGAAAGCGGCAAAAATATAATTATACTTTAAACTTTTTGCATCTTTAGCCCAACGGGCAAGTTCGAGCAACGCTGCTGTTCCGCTGGCATTATCATCAGCTCCGTTATGGATCTGCAGTGTTTTGTCTCCACCAGTGCGGCTCTTTGTTATCCCTACGTGATCGTAATGAGCACCTATCACCACAGTTTTAGCTGATTTGTTATCAATCCAGCCTATGACATTGGCAGGTTTTGAAACAGTACGGTCGATTTCGACTGATAATGTGCATGTTCCGGTAGAAATCTTACTTATTTTATTGTAAGGTAGCCGGGCGAGGTAAACAACCGGGACTGTCAATGATTCGGTAAATGGCGAGCCAAACAATACATCTTCAGTTGTTTTTCGCGAGCTGTTGTGAAGAATAACGCCTACTCCACCTTGCTTCACCACTGATTTAACCAGGTAAATTATATCTTCAGGCAGTACCTCATTTCCATCTTTTCGTGAGCCGGAAGCTATATCGATAATTACTATTTTTCCAGCGACATCATAAGCTTTTTCTTTTTGGGTAGATCCTGGAATTCCTTTGCCAATATTAATAAATGGGGCGGTTACATTTCCCTGGGATGACAAATCAGTTGCGCCGAACTCTTCTTTATGCTTAAAAACAATATTCTCGATCCTGAGTTTTGCGTCTTTATAGATAACAGGATAATTCATCCGGAACCGGCTGAGGTAGGAGCCTGTGCTGTCGCCTTTTGGCAATAAACCAATCTGAAGCATTTGCTTTGCAATGTAATCTGCAGCCATTTGCTCCCCTATTGTTCCGGCTTCACGGCCTTTGAAGGAATCTGAAGCCAGTATAAAAACATCGCGATACATCCTTGCTTCCGATGCGGAATCATAAATGGATTGCTGAGCATTTGCATTTCCGCAAAATAGCAGACCAAACGTGAAAACCAGAAGGGGAAGGTTTATTTTTATCATCTTTTACTTTTTATAAAATTATTGAGCTTTCCGGCAAGCTTTCGTTTAAAAGCCGGCCAGATAAAGCATTCATGTTTTCCATCAACAATTATCGCACCATCCGTTACACAAAAAGTATGCATTCCATCACGAAACTTCGAATCAGGTGAAGGCTCCAGAATTGCATATTCTACTTCAACAAACTCATTTTGAGTTAGTTTAATCACCTGGTTTATAGTAATTCTTCGACCTGATCGTATTGAACAATCCTGTGCCGGACGAAGCAGTTTTCCATCAAGCAGAAACGGATTTCCGGCAGGTCGTGAGGAACGGATATCAACTTTAACAGGATTATTGGCATGTGACTTATACGGTCCTTTCATATTTTGAGAGTACCAGATATGCAAACGTTCATTGGTTGAGGTTTTATCCGTAAAGAACAACCACCAATTCCCGTCATGGTAAAATAACGACGGATCAACGGCCTGTAAGTTCTCAATCAGAGTTTGTTCAAAAATGAGTTTTCCTGACGAGATATCATAACGGTACAAATCCAGGTTTCCGTCTGCTGAATTTTCAGGAATACAATAATAAATGTTCTCAAATTCAAACAAATACGGATACGCCAGGTGGTAATCTTTTTCAAGAGCAATTGTTTTTTCAATTACCTTATTGGTTTGCCTGTTGACCTGGAAAGATGTTAAAAAACCTTTTGCATTTTCATAATCGTATTCCTCACAAATAATGTGGTATTGCCCATCTCTCACAAAGCCAAAAGAATCAGCATGATACACTGATTTCTCAGAATTGATATTTAACCATACAGGCTCAGGAATTGTATGCTTCCCGGGTTGAACAATCTGGTGTACCGGCAACGGAATAATTCCCACATTCCATTTCTCAGTCAGGAACAAATCGCGGAAATGAAACCGTAGTTTATTCGCAGCTACTTTCAACAAAAAAAGAAGCATTCTGCCATTGTCGGGTAACTTATAAATAGCTGATGTTGGAGAATTTGCGACAGAAAGAAATTCAGTATTTCCGCTTTCAATTTTCCTGCAAACCTGCAACGGCCATTCAATGGAACTTTGAAGCAGGTTATTGAGATTTGCCTCCCAGGAGTGATTTATAGTTGCAAAATATGCTTTATAAAGAATAACTCCACTATCAATTTTACTTGTAAGCCGCTGAAGAATTGCAGCATTTACAGGATCTTTAAACATGATTTCCCAGAAACCTGTTGGAACTCCGCGATACTTCCGGTCATCGTCGTGGTGATAAGACCATACACCATATTTAGCCGCTTCAAGTATATCACCTTTAATAATACCAAAACCAAACCTGAGCATAAAATCCAGGTTATGCGATTTTATAATTTCCACATCCACCCTGTGAAAATATTCAGCATATCCTTTCTTGATTGTTAAACATTGAATTTCAGGAATATCCTTGTAAAAATCATCGAAATCAATACTCTTTTTTGCTTCAGGTTTCATCCTGTACCTGAACCAAACCCGGCACAACAGTTTCGAATATGGATATTGAATAATTCTTTGTCTAAAGCTTAACTGTTCTGTTGGATTGTCATTTACTATCAATAAAGTACAACGATGGCCACCTTCAACCAGGAGCCTAATTGAATCGAATTGCCATTGCTGAAGAATATTGCTGTTGCAGAGGATACCGAAATTCATAGTTATCAATGTTTTACGTAACTATAGAGTTCGTTGAGTTTTTCAGCCACAGATTGAATTCCGAAGTTATCAACTGCACTTTGCCTTATTTTCTGTTTGTCGAAATATGAAGAATGGTCCACCATATAATTAATAGCTTCAAGCAATGCTGCTTCATCACCGGCTGCTACCATTCGTCCGTTATCTATGTTAATATATTCGGGAATTCCGCCAACAGAAGTAGCTATAACCGGCAATCCGCACGAAAAGCTCTCGCTGATTACTACCGGCATATTTTCGTAATTGCTGAACATAACCATAAAATCAGCGCCCTGGTATGCGTAAATAAGGATTTCATTTTCAAGCAATCCGGCAAATGTAATCTGCGGTTCATTCAAATCAAGTTGTATGGCCAGGGACTTCATTTTCTCCAGATCAATCCCTTCTCCTACCATAATGCATTCAAAGTCGGACCTGATTTTTGCTAACTTACTGATTACACGTAACAAGCCGCTGATATTTTTCGAACGATCCTCGAAACAGGAAATATGTATAAATCGTTTTTTAGCCCTTGTTGTTGCCTGTGGAAGCGGAATATAAGCGTCGGTATCAACCACATTGGGTAAAACCAAATAGTGCTGATTGAACAATCCATGGCTCTGCATGGCTTTTGCAAGATTTTCGGAAACCGTACTCACGGCAGAAGCATTTCTCACAATAACTTTCGTAAAAGCCTTTCGGAAAAATCCTTTATAAGTTCCTGTATTTGGCAAATATCTCGACCAGTGTTCCGTGATCACATACCTGATTCCGTAAAATTTACGCAGCCAAAGCGCAAATAAACCAAGGCGTGTTAAAATATTAAGATGAATGATATCAGGCTTTCCCCACGAATCAAGTAAAAACCTGTATCCTTTTATAAATGCTATCACAAACAGTAAGCCTGCAATTTGCTTCGAAATAAACGAAGGCATTATACATTTAGTTCCATAATAGACCAAAGTTGTATTTACATGATTTTCATCTTTATGGTCAATCATAAATCCGAAAGGCTTTTCGGGAGCGGCACGCAGGTACAGAACTGCAACATCGGCAAATCCTGCCGCAACTTCAGCGTGCCGCTTAATGAACAAACCCATCATCGGATCGTAGCGATCAGGATACCAGCGCGCAAGGAAAAGTATTTTAGATGGAGGTTTCAATCGGACAGTATGTTTTTTTATTATCAATTAAAGCTAAAATTGAGTATTCAGTAA
>JAIFMH010000338.1 GCA_020048595.1 Bacteroidota bacterium
AAATCCAAAAATAGTTATACCCTTTCTACGTTCAGGAAAAGAGACCAGAACTGGGAGAAAACCCTGGAAGAAGGCATACGCAGGCATTCAGATACCTCTTTTTTCATTTTCTCTCCAATAGATGACTATATAAGATTCTATAAAGAAGTCAGGAATGGATTCCTGATTCACGATGTCCTTATGACAAATACCGATGGTACCTACGAAACTTTCTATAACTGGGAGGGATTAAGCAAAACGCTCTTTCCAATTATCAGGACAGGTATCTGGAGAGCCTACAGTTCCTTTACCGGAGACCTGCAGTTTGAAGAAACATATGATAATAACAGTTTAAAGGAGAGTAAGTACTGGATCAGTGACTCATCGTATATCAGGGACGTGTTCCGGTATATCAGCGAACCTGCAATGTTTCAAGGCGGAAAAGATGCGCTTAAAACCCTCATTACTAATAACCTTAATTATCCCCGTGGAAATCATCATGGAATTGTAATTGTTAGTTTTGTAATTCTAAGTAATGGCGAGATCACTGCAATAAAACCTTTAAACAATATTGATCAAAACCTTACCCGTGAGGTCATCAGACTTGTTAACCTAACACGCACGAAGTGGACGCCTGCTAAAATTGGCGATAATAATGTAAATTCAATTACCTACTTTCCTTTCTCTTTCACACTTAGATAATTTTTTAACCTTAGGCATAAGAGACAAAAAATTAAGTCCTCACGATATCTTTTAGATTCTCAGGACAACTAACATTACCAATAAATTCTGGTGCCTCCTTTGCCGCCAATGCATACTCATTTGACCGACTGTCTGTTCAAAGAAATAAAATTCTATATGTAATTAGGTATTACATATAAAAAATTCATATAAATTTAGAGTAATAAATTTCTTATTTAGCCATTATGGTAAAACTTCATACTGATACTATAGAAAATAATATTACCAGACATACCCTCCTGACATCCATTGTTTTGCACCTGTTACCCGGGATACTTGGTGGCATAGGTTTTTATTTCCTCAGCCCGATTGTAAAAGCAAATGGTTACCCTACAATAATGGCACTTATTATTTCTGGCATCGTTATTTTAATTCCTTTGGAATTAGGTTTCTTAATCTACCAGAAAAAAGTGACTTCGCAGAACCTCTTCGCTGGTGTAATCCAATATTTTAAACCTATCCAATTTTGGCACTATCTCCTATTTATCCCTTTGATTATAGTGATCGCCGGAATCCTGTTTAAAATACTTGGTTTTACCTCCACTTATCTAATGACGTTATTCAAATGGATGCCTTCTGATGCGATTCTTGACATGGGTTTAAACTCTGCTTTTACTAAATCAAAGCTCCTATTTAACTATCTGCTATTTCTCCCCTTTCTGGTTTTTGTCGTTCCAGCTATTGAAGAATTCTATTTCAGAGGATATCTTTTGCCAAGAATGCCAGCCAAACTTAAAGGCTGGACGGAAATAACACACAGCGGATTATTTGCACTTTATCATACCTGGACCCCATGGATGTTTGTAGTTCGTACATTTGCAGTCTTACCACTAATTTATCTGGTTAAAAGGAAAGAAAATCTGTTTCTTGGTATTGGAGCCCACTGTCTTTTAAACTCTATCGATTTCATGACTGGCTTAATATTTATACTGAAGATGTAGCATGAGTATAATTCCACCAAGGGTATTTTTAATACTTGTAAGCAGGCTTGTACTATTTATGGTTTTTCAGGCACTTATTGCATTGCTGGCCAATTCATGGGAAGCTTCTGAAAAATACTGGTTGCTGACAGCTACCCTAACAAACATTGTTAGTATAGCTCTTTTGTTCATTGTATTAAAGCATGATGGAAGAAAATACTTCAGCATTTTCTCAGTTAACAGGGCTGGTATTAAGAAAGATCTTTTCATTTTCATAGGTTTAACACTTGTATCTGTACCAATTGTTCTGATACCTGGATATTTCCTAAGCATAATTATTTGGGACAATCCAAATGTGCCTGCAGAAATGATGTTTGGCCCAATTGAAAGATGGCTGGTTTACTTTTTATTGATAGCTTTTCCTGTGACTATCACTTTTGCAGAATTAGCAACTTATTTTGGTTATATAATGCCGAAGCTAAAAGAACAATTTAAAACTAAATGGGCAGCCATTTTTCTTCCGGTCATATTTCTGGCTATACAGCACTGTACCTTGCCATTTATTCCAGATTTAAATTTTATTATATATCGTGCCCTGGTTTTTTTACCGTTTGCCACCTTAATCGGGGTGTCAATTTACTATAAACCTTCGTTGCTACTTTATTTTGCAATTTTGCATGGGATTATGGATTTCGGAACGGTTTTAATGTTCATGATGGAAGTATGAAAAATATTATAAATAAGCTTATCAGGAATAATTTGTTTTTATTTTTACTGATTTTTGTTATTGCAACTTTTTTTTACCTTTTCAAAATTGGTTTCAGCGATTTGTGGAGTGATGAGGTGTATACCAAATCAATGTTAAATGGTTCCTTCCCGGACTTTTTCTCTAAGTTCAAAAACGATTTGCATCCACCGCTTTATTACATCGGATTAAGGCTTTTTACCGCTTTGTTCGGTTTAAATGCGACAACATTACGGCTATTTTCAGTTCTGGGGGTATTATCAACAATATTACTGGGCTATTTCGCCGGTCAGCGTATATTTGGCAAACAAGGTGCGCTGTATTTTTGCCTTATGCTGATTTCTCTTCCGATGCTGGCAGCTTATTCACATCAGGCCAGAATGTACACATGGGCTGCATTTTCTGTAACAGGGGTGTTTATATATTCATATCTGTTCATGAGTACCGGGAAAAACCGCGATCTGGTCCTTCTGCTTATTTTCACTGTTTTAGCCATTTATACACACTATTACAGCATGGCTGCTGCATTTGTGTCAAACATGTTTGTTCTTGTGTACCTGCTTTGTACCAGGAATAAAAAATGGCTTCCTCACTTTTTTTCTATGCTAATCGCAATTATACTTTTTCTTCCCTGGCTATACATCTTTATTATCCAGATAAAAAAAGTTCAACATGCATTCTGGGCACCAGAGGTCAGTCTCAGTGCTATTATCTCATGTTTTACAATCCCATTTACTGAACAATTCTGGACATCAAATTATTCTATTACACTGACCATTTTGATTTATAGCCTTATTGCTTTTACAATTTTCATAAGTTTTACAAAATCTTTTTCTGAGTACAGGTTAGTTTTGTGGCTGTCGCTGTTTATATTTCTGGGGACAATATCTGTTGTTACGATTATTTCCCTGTTTTCTCAGCCAATCTTATCCACGAGATATGTTATGTCGATAGTTGTTATGCTTATTATCCCTCCGGCTATTCTTTTTATCAGGATGAAGATGAAATGGCTGAAAATTATTTTAATTCCGGCTATCTTATTCCTTGGTGTGCGGATTTCTATTTCCAATTT
The DNA here is from genome assembly GCA_020048595.1 of Bacteroidota bacterium. Lineage (GTDB taxonomy): Bacteria > Bacteroidota > Bacteroidia > Bacteroidales > UBA4417 > UBA4417. Next base: position 3,458 of record JAIFMH010000338.1, read on the forward strand.
CTATTTTTCCTACGGCCCATACAAACAAACCGTAGAATATATAATCAATACTTATCCGGAAATCAGTAAAATCTTACACATTACCGAAGTTACTGCCGGTCCAATTGCAGAATATAGCAGCAATACAGGATTGAGTAATTATTTTCTTAAGGCGGAAATGTCAAACGTCGATGCCTTCACAGAGATACATCAATATAGTAAGCCTGCAGAATTTTTACAGTCAGGAGAAGTATTCTGTACAGTCAGATTTCACAACCTGGAATTAAATATTGAAAATCTTAACCGTGTTTTATCAGAATCGGTGCTTCTAAAAACAGATACTGTAAGCGACAACAAGTTTAAGAATGGAATCATAATACAGCTTTATCTTCTTAAATACAAAGGGGAAAATTGATTAATATACTTTGCAATTAATGAATTAAAAACAATTTTACAGGTTTTGTAATAAACCGGAGAAATATAGCTGCTGGTATAAAGAATCTTAATATATTGATGAAAAATTTTGCAATGAAAAACTCCTTCGTCAAAATCAGTGCTTTTTTAGCAATAACCATTCTGTTTGGATGTTCACCTGCTGGTCAATCGCCTGATCAGGAAGAGAAGCAGGTTAAAAACGATTACTATGTGGCGGCATATATCTGGCCATCATGTCACGACGACTCGCTGGGCAGGGAAAAGTTATGGGCTGATGGCACCGGTGAATGGGAAGTGATCAAAAAGGGCAATCCGCGTTTCGACGGACACTACCAGCCCCGCAAACCACTTTGGGGTTACGAAATGGACAACGATCCAAAGGTGGTTGAAAAATGGATTGATGCAGCCACTGACCACGGGGTAAATGTATTCGTTTACGACTGGTACTGGTATGAAGGAGGACCCTATCTGGAAAGTGCCCTTAACGATGGATTTCTTAAGGCAAAGAATAACAAAAAGATGCAGTTTTACATTATGTGGGCTAACCATGATGTGAAGTACAATTACTGGAACTACCACCGCTACAAAGACAATACAGATATATTATGGAATGCAAATGTGGACTGGAGTAACTATAAGACTATTGTAGAAAGGATCATCAACCAGTACTTCAGGGAGCCAAATTACCTTAAAATCAATGGTGAACCGGTGTTTTCTATCTTCAGTATTAACAAACTCATTGAAAGTTTTGGGAACAGCCAGGAAGAAGCCCGGAAGGCTCTTGATTATTTTCGCGATGAAGTGAAAAAGGCCGGCTTTCCCGGCTTACACATCCAGTGGAACCAGGGTGGCGGTTCAGTGATGTCAGAAGCCGCTGCCATTAAGTTTGCAAACAGTGTAAAAACAATGGGGTTCAACAGTATTGCCATGTACAATATGGGTGGACTTAATGAAGATTATATTGTCTATGGCAGCAACTCAATTGAGATACGTGAACAGATGGACTCCATCCTGGATGTACCTGTATTCCCGTGCGTATCAATTGGTTGGGACGACACACCTCGTTTCCCTGCAAAGGGCATCCGCGATGTGGTGCACTACAACAACACTCCACAAAGCTTTGCGGCGCTCCTCTCTAAAGCGAAAAAATATGCTGACAGCCACCCCGAACAGCCCAAACTGATCACCATTAACGCATGGAACGAATGGGTTGAAGGAAGTTATCTTCTTCCTGATATGCTCAACGGGTTCAGCTATCTCGAAGCAGTGAAGGATGTGATCATTAATGGAAAATACGATAAATATAAATAGCCGGACCACAATTATTGCGATCTCTTTTCAAATTATTGCCCAGATTACAATTCAAAAGCTATATTTGACAATTGTCGAAATCAATTTAATCCGGACCTTATGGATAAGCTCTTATCAATTAGCAATTTAGAAGACATACATCCTCAATATCGTCAAACCCCGATTGGATTGCTCATTGAGTTTCATAACCTGAACAGGCCACTCGAAACTTTTGAAAAAGCTCAGCTGCTTGTGGGTATGTGTATGGATAATCGCAAACACCTTCATATGCCTGATAACTTTGCCTTTATTATTCGTTCAGGCGGAGCAAATCTGAGGTACAGTGAATTTAAAGTTTCTTATGCAATTGCAGTAGGACAAGTCAGCCATATTGCACTAATCGGACACAACAACTGTGGAATGGTCAATCTGATTTCACGCCGTGACGAGTTTATAGACGGATTGGTAGCAACAGCGGGATGGACTAAAGAACGGGCAGAAGAGCATTTTATGCATTATGCTCCTATGTTTGAGATCAGCAACGAGAGTGAGTTTATTCTAAGTGAGACAAAAAGGCTGCGGCTAAGGTATCCCAAAATTATGATTGCTCCACTATTCTACCTGGTCGAAGACAATAAACTTTATTTCATAGAGGAAAGCTAGAGTATAATATTACTTTGAACACAAAACAATTTTTATTGTTAAACTGATTAATAAAATATTATACAATGGCATTCCTTTTAATAAAAAAAGAGCTAACTCTGGAACAACAGGCTGAACTGCTCAAAACTTTGAAAGGACGTTTTGAGAAGAACATAATCCGGCATAAAGATCTTGAATGGGATAAAGTTCAGGCAAAGCTTGGGACTAATGCACAGAAACTGTGGTCACTTAATGAGATGGAAAAAAGTGGAGGTGAACCGGATGTTGTTGGTTTTGATAAAAAGACCGGAGAATACATATTTTATGATTGTTCAGCAGAGAGCCCTGCTGGCCGGAGAAGCATTTGCTACGACGGAGAAGCGCTGGAGTCGAGGAAAGAAAATAAGCCCAGGACCAGTGCTGCTGATATGGCTGCGGAAATGGGGATTGAACTTTTAACTGAAGAACAATACAGGGATTTACAGAAACTTGGAAACTTTGATACTAAAACATCGAGTTGGGTGAAAACACCTGCTGAAATCAGAAAACCCGGCGGAGCGATATTTTGCGATCGTCGGTATAATCAGGTCTTCGTATATCACAATGGTGCAGAATCTTACTATGCTGCCAGGGGATTTCGGGGCTCGCTAAGGATTTAAGTCAGGTATTCCAATTCATTCCTGACTGCTTTTGAGTCTTGCAAACCTGATAAAATAGAAATCAACATTTTTAGAAAGATTTTTTTCGTACCTTTTCGTACCTGTTTATGAAGAGCAGATTGAACTTTTTATAAGTAATTCTATGGCAAAAAAGACCAATAAAAGCGATATCGAAAATTTGAGATCCAGGATAGCATCAATCGATGTACGTACCGGAATGGATGTAGAATCTCTGAAACAGGCTATAACTGAACACCTGTTTTACCAGCAGGGCAGAAACATCGTGAATACTTCCCTGAACGACTTGTATATGGCCGTTTCTTATACAGTTCGCGACAGGCTTTTGCAGCGGGAACACAAAACGATGAATGCCGTGTTTGAAAATGATTTACGGCTGGTCAGTTATCTGTCTGCCGAGTTTCTTCTAGGGCCTCATTTAGGAGTTAACCTAATTGCACTGGATATTTTTGATACAATGAAACAGGCTGTTGAAGAGCTTGGTTTTAATTTCCCACAAATAATAGCTCAGGAAGAAGAACCCGGTCTGGGTAACGGAGGGCTTGGGCGGTTAGCAGCCTGTTATATTGATTCTCTGGCTTCACAGCAAATACCAGCAATCGGATATGGAATACGATATGAGTTCGGGATATTCGATCAGGATATACGTGATGGCTGGCAGGTTGAGAAAACTGACAAGTGGCTGCGTAAGGGGAATCCCTGGGAGAGTGCCAGACCCGAACTTGCTGTTGATGTAAATTTCGGTGGACACACTGAGTCTTATACTGACTCTGAAGGTAAGGTATTTTTCAGGTGGAAACCAGCCTATAAAGTGACAGGGATACCATTCGATACTCCTATAATGGGATACCATGTATCATCATGTAATTTTCTGCGTCTTTGGAAGTCTGAAGCCGAGGAATCATTTGACTTTTCATCGTTCAACCAGGGAGACTATTATAAAGCGGTGGATTATAAAGTGAAGTCTGAAAATATCAGCAAGGTATTATATCCCAATGATGAAATGCTCGAAGGGAAAAAACTGCGGCTCAAACAGCAGTATTTCTTTGTATCCTGCTCTCTGCAGGATATGATGAGAATACATCTCAGATATGAGGGCAAGCCACAGGATTTTCACAAAAGATGGGCAATACAACTTAATGATACCCATCCATCAGTGTCTGTAGCTGAACTCATGCGCATACTGGTGGATGAATACAAAGTAGACTGGGACACAGCATGGGATACAACATGCAAAACATTCAGCTATACCAATCATACCCTTCTTCCAGAGGCATTGGAGAAATGGTCAGTAGGCCTCTTCTCCTACCTTATGCCACGTGTGCTTGAGATTATTCTTGAAATAAACCACCGTTTTCTGACAGAAGTAAGAATGAGGTTCCCCGGTGATGAAGGCAAGCTCTCGCGAATGTCAATAATTGATGAGACAAGGGGGAAATATATCAGAATGGCCAATCTTGCCTGCGCAGGCAGCTTTGCAATAAACGGAGTTGCTGCTCTGCATACAGAACTGCTAAAGCAACAAGTATTACACGACTGGGTGGAGATGTTCCCGGAACGATTCCATAATGTTACAAATGGGGTAACACCCCGTAGGTTCATTGTATTGAGCAACCCCGGATTAACAAGGCTAATTACAGATTCTATTGGTGACAAATGGCCCGGCAAGCTTGAAGAACTCAGGAAACTGGAACCATTTGCAGGTGATGCCTCATTCCGAGAACAATTCAGAAATGTTAAACTGGAGAATAAGAAACTTCTCGCAACACTTATTAAAGAAAGAACAGGTATTACAGTTGATCCGGCTTCCATGTTCGACATACATGTTAAGCGTATTCATGAGTATAAACGTCAACACCTTAATGTACTGAATATAATAACGCGTTATCTGCGAATCAAGCATAACCCGGGCATTGATATTGCACCCCGAACATTCATTTTCGGAGGCAAGGCAGCTCCGGGCTATTACACTGCCAAACTCATGATTAAGCTTATTAACTCGGTAGGTGAAGTGGTTAACAACGACCCTGACGTGAATGATCGGCTTAAGGTGGTTTTCTTTCCTGATTTTAACGTTACCAATGCTCAGCATATTTATCCTGCCGCAGACCTTTCAGAACAAATTTCAACTGCCGGAAAAGAAGCAAGTGGTACGGGCAACATGAAGTTTTCGATGAATGGGGCCCTTACCATAGGTACCCTCGATGGAGCCAATGTAGAGATACGCGAAGAAGTGGGGGAAGAGAATTTTTTCCTTTTTGGCCTCTCTGCCTCACAGGTGGAAGAATCCAAACGTAATGGATATAATCCACGCTTTATTTACGATAATAACAGTGAGCTACACGATGTTATAGACCTTATTAATTCAGGTTTTTTCTCCAGAGGAGACTATAACCTGTTTAAACCCATCACCGACAATCTATTAAGGAACGACCCATATATGCTTTTGGCTGATTATCCA
>JAIFMH010000333.1 GCA_020048595.1 Bacteroidota bacterium
AACCCGACCCTTGGGGATGGAAAAGTTACTTCCGCAAACGTACTTGATGGGACCATTGCCTCTTCTGATCTGGCAAGCAATGCAGTGACCACCGATAAGATAAATGCAGGTGCAGTAACCGGAGCTAAGATTGCCCAGGCCAGCGCGACCAGCGGGCAGGCATTAAAATGGAACGGCACTACATGGGCGCCGGCTGCGGATGAAACCGGCACAGGCATTCCAACCGGCCCGGCAGGCGGCGACCTTACAGGAACATTTCCAAACCCGACCCTTGGGGATGGAAAAGTTACTTCCGCAAACGTACTTGATGGGACCATTGCCTCTTCTGATCTGGCAAGCAATGCAGTGACCACCGGCTGCGGATGAAACCGGCACAAGCGATCCGACAGGTCCTGCAGGCGGTGACCTGACCGACAGCTATCCCGATCCTACTATTGCCACAGGAAAGGTGACCTCAGCCAAAATCCTTGATGGTACCATTGCCACCGCTGACCTGGCAGATAATGCTGTGACTTCAGCAAAAGTTGCTGACGGGACAATTGCAACCGGTGACATGGCCGACAATGCCATCAGCAGCACCAAAATCCTGGACGGGACCATTGCCACAGGCGACCTTGCATCTTCTGTGGTAACCTCCGACAAACTCGCTGCCAGTGCAGTAACCACAGACAAGATTACTTCAGGGGCTGTGACCGGTACAAAAATTGCCCAGGCTGGAGCAACAATGGGACAGGTGTTGAAATGGAACGGCTCTGTATGGCTGCCCGGCACAGACCTTGACGGATCAGGTCAGTTGAATGATGCAGATGGTGACACCAGGATTGTGCCTGAACTTTATCCTGATGACGATACCCTGAGGTTCTTCAGCAAGGGCGTTGAAAGGTTACAGATCACCCCCTCAGGCAGTTTTGAAACATTCGGCGACAATCATTCATTACGTCTGGGTTTTAAAGCAGGGATATCCTCGACAGGCGATCGTAATACTTTTATCGGAGACAGCTCGGGATACAAAAACTCTTCCGGATGGCGGAACACAGCTGTCGGATATGCAGCGCTCCGTTCAAACACCACCGGGATATACAACACAGCCATCGGCGACCAGGTACTTTATTCCAATACTACCGGGTATAACAATTCAGCAGTCGGCGATAAAGCGCTTTTTTCAAATATCAACGGGGCTTACAATACCGCACATGGATTTGAGGCGCTGCGATCCAATTCCATTGGGAGTTACAATACAGCGCATGGATATCAGGCTTTGTATTCAAATACCGCAAATTCAAATACGGCTTATGGTTACAGGGCGCTTTATTCCAACACCGAAGGTTCCAACAACACAGGGATCGGATATGGGGCGCTTAATTCAAATATCAGCGGTAAACTGAATACTGCTTTAGGTTACCAGGCGCTTTATTCCAATACAGAAGGGGATTCCCTGACGGCAATCGGTAACAGGGCGCTCCGGTCCAATACTACCGGGATTGGCAATACGGCAGTCGGTTATGGAGCACTTTATTCCAATACCACAGGATATAAAAATACGGCAATCGGTTATCTGGCACTTTATACAAACACCGGCAGCTGGATGAATACGGCAATCGGCTACCAGGCGCTCTATTCAAATACCACTTATGGGAACCGCAATACAGCACAAGGTTATCATGCGCTTTATTCAAACACCTCCGGCTCCGAAAATACTTCAACCGGATGCCAGGCGCTTTATTCTAACACATCAGGCTTTAAGAATACTGCAATCGGATATCAGGCGCTTTATTCAAATACCACTGGATATGACAATATTGCACAAGGCAACCAGGCACTTTATTCAAATATCCTCGGAAGATCTAATACAGCAATTGGTTCTGAGGCTCTTTATTCAAACACTGAAGGTTCCGCGAATACAGCAATCGGTTTTGATGCACTTCATTCAAATACCTCCGGATTTTATAATACTGCAAATGGATCCGAGGCGCTTCAAGATAATACAACAGGGCTTGGAAATACGGCCGTTGGGGACGGAGCGCTTAAAAGTAATACTAAGGGAGATTTCAATACAGCATTGGGCCGATATTCCGCCTCAAACACCACTGGAAACTATAATACAGCAATAGGTAATGAGGCGCTTAACTCAAATACCACAGGGAACAACAATACTGCTATCGGCAATGCATCTGGCGTTACATCATCCGGTCTTGATAATACCACAGCGATTGGGTACAATGCCAAAGTAAATGCAAGCAATAAAATCGTTTTGGGCAATGCAAGCGCAATAACTGTCGGGGGATATGGGGCCTGGACCAACTATTCCGATAAAAGGCTGAAAGAAAACATCGTTTACAGAAATGAACCGGGACTGAATTTTATTACCCGGCTGAAACCGGTTTCATTCAACTATACCGATGACACAGACAAACGCCGCCGTGACGGGCTGATCGCCCAGGATGTCCAACAGGCGCTTGAAGGCCTGGGGATTGAGTTTAGCGGTTTGATCATCGACGACGACGAGGTAAAAACCATGAACCTGTCGTACGCCGAATTCGTGATCCCCTTGATCAATGCCGTCCGGGAACTGAAAGCTGAAAATGACATTCTTAAAACAAAAAATGCATCACTTGAAAGTGAAAATTTAAGGATAATCGATCGGTTGGAAAAAATCGAGAAACTCATAGGAATAGGTGCTGACAGGTAACCCGCCAACATTGATTATCGTAAACATTTAAATATAAATATTTTGTACTAAATAAACTTGAAGTGTAATTCAAAATTATGAAAAACTTTTTTCTGGTTGTTATGATCCTGGTAATTGGAGTTGAAGTGTTTGCGAAGGTTCCCCTAGCATTTCGCTACCAGGCTTTAGCCCGCGAATAAATATGTTCATAAAATGATTGTTACAAAAACACATAAAAAATCCTATATAAAAAAACACATAAAAAATTAATTATCATGAAAAAATTAATCATTCTTTTTCTGTCACTTACATTGGCAGGAACAACTTTATCTTTTATGCAGGCACAACAACTACATGCCTCTGTGAATGCCGCCGGTGGTAATGCAACAGGCACCAGTGGCTCGCCAAGCTACTCGGTGGGTCAACTTGTTTACACTACAGCTGCAGGAACAACAGGTTCAGTAGCGCAGGGTGTACAACAACCTTTTGAAATAAAGGTTGTTTCGGGAATCGACGACATTTATGGGATTGAGCTACTTATGGCCTATCCCAATCCTGTAAGTACACATTTGATGTTGAAAATTGAAAACATCGAACTATCAGCTTTTTCGTATCAGTTGTACGATGTAAGCGGATCGATGATTCTTAATACTAAAGTTACAGCTATCGAAACCTCTATCAATATGGTAGAACTTACTCCATCAACATATTTTCTGAGAATGTTTGTTGAAAATAAAGAAAGTAAAACATTGTAAATCATTAAAAACTAATCATCATGAAAAAATTAGCCTTCATTTTGTCCCTCTTAGTTACTGCTTCATCCTTAGCAGCTCAAAAATCAGTTGCTTTACACAGCAACGGGACAACAAAAGTTTTTTACGGGAATACCCCTCTGACAGAAGCTTACAAAGCGTCAGTAAGTGGCGATACGCTGTATGTTTCGGGTGGTAATTTTGCTGCCCCGGATACCATCAATAAAGGTTTGGTTTTAATTGGTGCGGGTTACAGTACGGATTCAACTGCTGCCACCCAAAAAACCTTTATACTTAATAGCGGCAATATTACAATTGGCGACAGCGCGAGCAAATTGTATCTCGAAGGAATGGAATTTCAAGGAGGATTTCATAAAACAAGTGCATTAGCAACCAATATAAACATTATTCGTTGCAAAATAAACGGAAGTCTGGACTTTAAAGGAAGTGGCGCACCAAGCAATTCTGCTATTATTCAGTGCGATATTAGTCAGGGTATTGAATTGCAAGGTTTTACATACTCTGTTATTTCCAACTGTATAATCAGGAGTACTATAACTTATTCAAACAATAATATCTTTAAGAATAATGTTATCCCCTATGGATATATGAATAATCCTCCAATAGTCAACTGTCATTACAATACATTTAATAACAATATTTTCGGTACCTCCCAGGGTCCGGCTTATTACAATAATACCTGCCTGTACAACAATTTTCACAAAAATGTACTTTCCCTTGCAAATCCTTATTATGGCAACATTGCTACTGATATGGGCAACTATAATAACATCGATCTTACCACAGTTTATGTAAATGCCGCTGGAGGTAATTACCATTTGCAGGAGGCAGCAAAAACTACTTATTTGGGAGATGATGGAACCGAGGTTGGTCTTTATGGAGGCATATCGCCCTTTAAAGAAGGTGCCGTTCCGGTAAATCCGCACATTTCTCAGAAATCTATATCAATCTCAACCGATAATAGTGGTTTCTTAAAAGTTTCTTTTAAAGTAAGTGCTCAACAATAATAGCCATGAAACAATTACTGAAATTTGGGCTGTTATTTTTTGTGAACTGCCTTTTAACAGGTTTTAATAGCAATGCCCAGAACAAAATAAACAGTTATCAATATTGGTTTGATAATGATTACAGTTCACGCAAATTGACTCTGGTTTCACCCGTGGAACATTTGGAATTAGATGCTTTGTTGCCTCTCGAGAACATAAGTGAAGGCTTGCATATTTTTACCATTCGTTTCAAAGATAGTAAGGGAAAATGGAGCATTCCGGTAAATCATTATTTTTATAAACAAAACAGCATTCATGAAGCAAATAAAATTGTTGCTTACCGATACTGGTTCAATGAAGATATTGAAAATACAACTTATGACTTTGTGACTAATGCGGTTCAGCTGCTAACACTGAATGACGATTTAGATTTTACAGGTTTAGAAAATGGAGAATATATCATTCATTTTCAGTTCAAAGATATTTCAGGTAAATGGAGTCTGGTAACTTCTGATAATTTTATTCATAGTTTTAACAGTGCCATTGAAAATATTTTTGAAAAAACAATTCAAGTCTATCCAAATCCTACCAGTGGCAAACTAACACTAAAACTTGATGCTTTGATTACGCTCGGTACTCTACCTCTGAGTTATCAACTGTATGATGTAAATGACAAACTGCTCAGAAATGTGCAATTGAAAGAAAATGAAACATACATCGATTTGGCTAATCTTGTACCATCGGCTTATTTACTCAAATTAACCATGGAAAACAAAACCGTAAAAACATTCAAAATTATTAAAAACTAAAAATCATGAAAAAGTTCAATATTTTATTTCTTATGTTATTGCTTGCTGCAATGCAGTATGCAGGATCTCCACTGACTCCTGAAAAAATGAGGTATCAGGTAGTGGTGCGTAACTGCACCGATAAACTGACAATAAATCAACTAATTAGTATGACACAGCAACCGGAACCATGGTTTATGCAGAAACACACAAACCCACAACAAACATCAACGGACTGGCAAGCATCGAAATTGGAACAGAAACTGTTGTCAGTAGAACTTTCTCTATTATCTACTGAGTTGCTGGTCCATACTTTATCAAAACAGAAGTTGACCCTGCAGGCTGAACTTCTTATTCAAGTACTACCAGCTAGTTCATGAGTGTACCTTATACGCTGTATGCTAAAGATGTCCAAAATAAAAAGTGAACAGAATCAGGTTCTTCCATTTATTTCAACACAGTAAAGTTGGGATTAGTAAGAATCCCGGTGCCGACCTGCGCCAGTTACAGGTACTTACAGATCACAATGTAGCTGTTGCTGCAACTAACAACAGCAATTTATATGCATCAGTATTTGCACTAAATGAAGGAAGCGGACCGGCAGCCGAATTTAGAAACAAAATCAAGATTAATGATGGAACGGAAGTCGATGGAAAGGTGCTTACTTCAGATGGTAGCGGATATACTTCCTGGCAAATACCTGCTTACAGCCATTTATGCCGAAGTTTATGCTGTATTGGTGGAAACTATTAAAGAGCTAAAATCTGAAAACGACAGGTTAAAATCTGAAAATGAAAATGTGAATACACGGCTTGAAAAATTAGAGGCGATGATGGAGTATAAAGCAGAGAAATAATGGTGCAAAGCAGTGTTTCAAACGATATGGATTGTATTCGTAAATGAATAGGTAAACATAAAAAAATGAAACATGAAGAAAATGAATTTTTTGTTTAAGCTACTTGGCTGTACGGTAATACTTTCAACTGCGGGTTGTTCAAGCATGAAAACCATGCAGCTGGATTCCATACAACTGACAAATCAGTTACAGCCCGGAATGACTTACACCGAGGTTGAATCGTTGATGGGAAAGCCAAAATCAACACAAATCGTTGGCGAACAATGGATTGCCCGGTGGAACCTTCAGGAAAAATGGAAAGGTTATGTGCCTTATGACTTGGTTTTCAATGCTTCCGACAAAACGTTGATTTCGTGGTCTGAAAACCAACAGGCTTACGCACAAAAACAGGAACAATTGAAATTTATTGCTGATGAACTGGAAAAATCAAACCTTACCAGTTCTTCTCCATCGGGTGACGGGCCTTCCGCTTCGTTTGAGAATGACCCCGACCTGATGAAATATTTCGAAGGTTCATACTATAGTTTCAGCGCTGTTGGAGGAGGGCAAACCGGAGGGACAGAACGGAAACTTTCCCTCTGTCCGGGAGGCAGATACAGTTCTTCGTCCGAATCGGGTTACAGCGGCGATGCCGGTAATGCAGGAGCCTGGGGTAACACCTCTCAGGGCGGCGGTGGCGGAACATGGAAAATTACAGGTTCAAAAACTGCCGGAACCATTGCATTTACAAATGCATCCGGAAAAGTAACAACTTACAAATACGAATCGTGCGGAAATGGATGCTATTATTTCGGGAGCATTAAATATGCTTATGCAGGAAAACCTGAATGCAGGTAAAATTTTAATCTGAAAGAATTTCATTAAAAAAAAATATTTATCATGAAAAGGTTAAGCTACATATTAAATTTAATGCCCGTAATTTTGATTGCAGGTAACAGTTTTTCGCAGCAGGTGATAGCTACAGCCGGAAGCAGCGGTATTGGAACCGGAATTCAACTTTCGTGGACTATTGGCGAACCTGTTACTTCAACAGCGCATAGTTCTGATTTTTACCTTACGCAGGGATTCCACCAAAGCAAATTAGTAATAACAGCTATTGATCCAATTCCCCCGGCTGGATTTGAATTAGAGGTATACCCTAATCCAACTTCAGGGGAGGTAAATGTTAAATTAATTAAAGGCAACATTTCCAAACTCAGGTTTTTTCTTTATACTTCACAAGGAGAACAAATCCTCCAGCAGAAATTCTCAAGTCAGGTTGAACAAATAAACATGCAACGGTTAGCTCCGGGTTATTATATGCTGAAAATTGCAAGTAGCACGGATGTCCCCATGCAGACTTTTAAAATCGTTAAGTACTGACTCGTACCTGCTATATTTCTATTTTGACTAATTACTGAACCTGTCTCCATTACTTGTTCCGGACTGATGAGTTGCATAAATAAGGAACTCTGTGCGCTCTTCACTCATCAGGATTAAATCCCCCGACTACCAGGTAAGAACTTATCTTTCGTTTGCTCAATCGATATACATACTGCTGCCTGATGAATTCAGATATTTTGAAATCAAACGTAATCCTGTTATGGCTGAAGCTATCTGCCTGGATGTCCCAGTGCAAAATTCCAAGGAAATTATTTCCCACAAGGCTGCCGGTAGTGGTATCAGTACCTTGTATTGTAGTTGCATAAGTGGGACTAAAACTTAGTACCACTATTTTCTGAAGTATGGAAAGCACATCAGAATATCAGACTAAAAAATAAATAATTCTAACCAATTCTTAAATCTTTAGAGGCATGAAACACATTTTTACAATCATTATTGTGCTCCTGGGACTGAATCTGTATGCCCAAACTCCCCAAGCCATTAAATATCAGGCTGTGGCCCGCGATAATTCAGGCAATGTGCTGGCCAACAAAGCTGTTTCCTTCCGGATCAGCATACTTCAGACCAGTGTAAGCGGTTCGGTTAAATACAGCGAAACCCATTCAAAAACGACTAACACATTTGGTTTGGTTGATTTGGAAATCGGGCATGGTGCAGTCGTTACAGGTAGCTTCGCAGGGATAAATTGGGGATCGGACACTTACTTTGTGAAAGTGGAAATGGACCCGAACGGAGGCAGCGCTTACCAGGTAATGGGTACCAGCCAGTTAATGAGTGTTCCTTACGCGCTTTATGCCAAGGATGTTCAGAATAACAACGACGCTGATGCCGATCCGGCCAATGAGCTTCAGAAGATTTTAATCAGCGGGACAGTGCTTACCCTCGACAAAAGCGGTGGATCAGTAACACTGCCTTCCTCAGGCGGCGGAGACAACTGGGGCACACAAACCGCTGTGACCGATGCCACCCTTTCGGGAAACGGAACCACTTCAACTCCACTGAAAATTTCTGATAACAGCGTGAACTCATCAAAAATTGCAGATGGTTCAATCGTTGCTGCCGATATGGCAAATTCTGCTGTTAACAGCGATAAGATTGCGAATGGTGCAGTTAACGGTGCAAAGATCGCCCAGGCCGGCGCAACCAGCGGACAAGCGCTAAAATGGAACGGTACAACATGGGCACCAGCTGTTGACGAAACCGGTTCAGGCAACCCGACAGGTCCGGCAGGTGGCGACCTTTCCGGTACGTACCCTAACCCTGTAATCGGAGATGCAAAAGTTACTTCGGCAAAGATCGTGGATGGAGCCATTGCCACAGCCGACCTTGCTACTAATGCAGTTACTACCGATAAAATAAATACAGGAGCAGTAACCGGAGCTAAGATTGCCCAGGCCAGCGCGACCAGCGGGCAGGCATTGAAATGGAACGGTACCACATGGGCACCGGCTGCGGATGAAACCGGCACAGGCATTCCGACAGGTCCTGCAGGAGGCGACCTCACAGGAACATATCCCAATCCAATCCTTGGAGAAGGAAAAGTTACTTCCGCAAAAATACTTGATGGAACTATTCCCTCTCCTGATCTGGCAAACAATGCCGTAACCACCGATAAGATAAGTTCAGGAGCAGTAACCGGAGCTAAGATTGCCCAGGCCAGCGCGACCAGCGGGCAGGCATTGAAATGGAACGGTACCACAT
>JAIFMH010000253.1 GCA_020048595.1 Bacteroidota bacterium
CTCCCATTGCCTCAACTTCAGGAGCAATTTTTTTAACTAATCCCTGTAGCACGCTTCCAGGTCCGAGTTCAACAAAAGTAACTGCACCATCCGCAACCATATTCTGAACAATCTGTGTCCAGCGAACAGGTGAAGTAAGCTGAGCCACCAGGTTTGATTTGATTTTGGAAGGATCGCTGTATGGCTTAGCATCAACATTTTGATAAACAGGGCAAACCGGTACACTGAATGTTGTTGCTTCGATAGCAGCCGCTAATTCAACGCGGGCCGGTTCCATGAGCGGTGAATGAAATGCACCACCCACTTTTAAGGGCAAGGCACGTTTTGCTCCGGCAGCTTTTAACGCTTCACAGGCAATTTCAATTCCTTTTATAGAACCGGAAATAACCAATTGTCCAGGACTGTTATAGTTAGCGGGGACAACTATCTCGTTTATACCTGCTAATACTTCTTCTGTTTTTGCATCATCCAGCCCAAGGATTGCAGCCATGGTGCTTGGTTCAGCTTCGCAGGCTTTCTGCATAGCCATAGCACGTGCATAAACAAGTCGCAATCCATCTTCGAAGGATAATGCTTTATTGGTTACCAATGCGGAAAATTCACCAAGTGAATGTCCTGCAACCATATCAGGTTTAAAATCAGGTAAAGTAGCCGCCAGGATAACGGAATGCAGGAATATAGCAGGCTGGGTAACACGTGTTTGGCGCAGATCTTCATCTGTACCGGCAAACATCAGATCGGTAATCCGGAAACCAAGGATATCGTTGGCCTTCTCAAACATTTCTTTTGCTAAGGCATGGTTGTCATACAAATCCTTGCCCATTCCTACAAACTGTGCTCCCTGTCCGGGAAATACATATGCTTTCATTCGTTCTTTGTTTTCGTTAATGAAGCGGCAAAGGTAGGGAAAAAGGGAAAATGGTTATTGGTTATTAGAAAAAGGTTAATGGGGATCAATAAAGGAAAATCGTTAATAGTTTAGTGAAAATGGTAATTCAGAAATCGAATTTAATTCTGATATTTAAAAGGTTTTAATTTAGTGAAATCCACTAAATAATTAACATTTCCGATTANCCGTTTCCCGAACTGTTAATGCAGTCTGCTTCCTATCAGATGAATAAACTCAGCTCTTGTTTTATCCACCAGGAAAGCACCTGTAAAATCTGAAGTTGTGGTTACAGAGTTCTGTTTCTGGATTCCGCGCATACTCATACACATATGTTGTGCTTCAATTACAACGGCAACTCCTAGCGGTTTCATTGTATTGTTGATTGCATCCTTTATTTGTGTTGTAAGCCTTTCCTGAACCTGCAAGCGTCGTGCAAAAGCATCAACCACACGTGGAATTTTGCTTAAGCCAACAATACGACCGTTTGGAATATATGCTACATGTGCTTTCCCGAAAAACGGGATCATATGGTGTTCGCACATTGAATATAGTTCGATGTCTTTAACAATCACCATTTGCTTGTAATCCTCGTTGAACATGGCTGCCCGTAGTATTTCCTCCGGATCCAGATCGTATCCGTGTGTTAGAAACTGCATAGCTTTGGCCACGCGTTCCGGTGTTTTTTCCAAACCTTCGCGTGAAGGATTTTCACCTATAAGACGGAGGATTTCACGATAATGAAAGGCAAGATCTTTAATGGTAGTCATATTATAGATATCGCGCTTTTCGTATCCGTCTTTTAATTCGTAATCATCCATATTGTTTTCAATCAACATGGGTTTAACTATATCGCTGCTCATGGTATGTAAGTTTAGGTAGAAAGGTTAAAGTTCAGAGGTTAGAAAATTTAGTAAAAATCAGATTAAAATTTGCTTCATTTTTTGACTTACCCGCCAAGGTATTCAACAAAATTATTTTCCGTTTCGTAGAGTTTTATGCTGTGAAGTGAGGCGCCCATTTCTGTTATAGATTCCGAAAGTTCGTTCCATATTCCTATTGCCAGGTTTTCAGTTGAGGCAAGTTTTCCCATCATAAAGTCTACTTCCAGGTTTATATTCCTGTGGTCGAGTTTTTCAATTACACGCTGATCAATCAAAGCACTCAAATGTTTTAGATTTACTAAAAAACCGGTATCGGGATTTACATCTCCTTTTACTGTAACAAACAGCGTATAATTATGTCCGTGCCAGTTTGGATTCGAACATTTGCCAAATACTTCGAGGTTATGTTCATCACTGAATTCCTGCTTAAAAAGCCTGTGGGCTGCATTAAAACGTTCGCGGCGTGTTATGTAAATCATTGATATGCTATTTTGACTGTAAAAGTACAATATTGATTGATACTGTATATAACACAAGATTATCAAAAGTGTTTAATGATATTATAAATAAATTAAACAAAATTATGTTTGAGCAAAATTAAATACTTGAGATCAATAACAAAAAAAATCAAATCAGTAACAAGTAACGATTACCTATTCAAAACCACTCTCATAAATATATTCAGTTTTTCCCGGTCAAGTTTTCCGTTTGTCCTAACACCGCTGCATAAATCAATTCCGAAAGGCTGAACTATATCAATTGCCTGCCTGATGTTTTCGGCTTTCAGGCCACCAGCCAGATAGACAGGGATTTTGACACTATCGCGGATTTTTCGGCTGAGTTTCCAGTTATGCGTGCGGCCGGTGCCGCCGAGCTCTTTCACAGCTAAATTCGGATCGCCACTATCGAGAAGAATTGCATCAACCTGTTCCGAAATTTCAATGGCTTCATCAACCGATCGTTCATTAATTACATGGATTACTTGTACCAGTTTTATTCCTGGCAGTATATTCCGGAGTTCAGCATAGGTTCCGGAAGAAAGTGCATCAACAAGCTGAATTGTATTTGTTTGTGTTCGTTGATGATGGCTGATGATTTCTGAAACTGAGGTTTCACTCGTTAAAAGGAATGTGCCGATAGGAGGGGGTACGGTTTTTGCGATCTGGTAAATCAAATCATCACTTATAACTCCGGGACCACTTGGCATTGACCCTACCAAACCTATGGCTGAGGCTCCGGAATCAATTGCTGTCCGGGCTTCTTCGATGCTGCTGATGCAACATATTTTTATGCGGGGAATCATTTGAACAGTTGATAAAATAGATATTTGTAGTTTGATTTCAGGGATGAAATAAAAATCAGCTATCCGTTTTATCCGATCGCTGAAGTTTCATCAGCCAGTAAATTTCGAAAATAAGATAAAGGATGTAAAATGCCAGGAGTGTAACCGAAAACCGTATAGCATCTCCCGGGAATTTGAATGCATATCCTCCGATTAAAACAAGCAGAAGCAAGATTTTAAGCATGCTGGCTATCATAAATGTATTCGAAAACCGGCTGAATTTTTTCTCACTGGCACTGAATAGCAAGGTCACCAACGTTAGCGTTATTCCTGCAAAAAGCAGCAATAACAAAGGCCAGAACTTAGTAACTAATCCTGGTACGAAATAAGTAACGGCAAATACCGAAATGGCTAAAAGTAAAGTTAAAAGAATAAGGTTTCGGATAAACCGGTTCAATAATTCCTTCATGCTTGGGTAGGGTAATGGATAAGTGAGTTATAGTTTTTTTATACGGATGAATACCTTTTGTGATAATAATCAGAATGCGTAAAATTACGGTTTCTTGATCAGATCCTTAATTGCAGTATAAATTGCTGCAGCTACCGAAATTATCGAAAGCAACACCGTAAAAACAGGAAATCCAATATTGAGCC
This sequence comes from Bacteroidota bacterium, assembly GCA_020048595.1. Taxonomy (GTDB): domain Bacteria; phylum Bacteroidota; class Bacteroidia; order Bacteroidales; family UBA4417; genus UBA4417. Next base: position 3,707 of record JAIFMH010000253.1, read on the forward strand.
ATTGGTCCAGTTTTACACCACCAAAGATGCCTATTCCAATAATTGCAAACATCTGAAATGCCAGGTTCGAATAACGGGCATAACTTTCGAGTGGTGGCCGCTTTTTATTTTCAGGCTTCGGGTTCGGTTGCTTGTTCTGATTTTCCATTTAAGCTGCTATGGTTTCCCATTTTACATGCACCGGTGAATACAGCTCCTGGCTCAATAGCCAGTTTGTTGGTAAGTATGTCGCCGCTAACTACAGCGTTTGCCTTCAGGCTCAGTAATTCCGTAACTTTTATATGTGCTTTTACATCGCCCGAAATATCGGCATTCTGGCAGCTGATTTCACCTTCAACTCTGCCGGTTGTGCCAACAACTACTTTGCCTGTAGCCTGTATGGTACCTTTTATAAATCCATCAATGCGAAGATCGCCGTTTGATTTGATATTGCCATTTATATCAGTTCCGTTACCAATAATATTTACTGAAGGAGTTTCGGTGGTCATTATTTTCGACATACTTGTTTTAGTTTAGTTTACCAGAAACAAAAATAGTGCATTAATTCAATTAAGCACTATTCATGTACTAAAAAGTAAGTTTTTATACCAATTGCCTCATTGTTTGACAAAATTATTAATAATTATTTCAGGTAGTTCTTTCTGAAAAAATTCAGGTATCCGTTATATTTCTTCTCCCTGTAAAAAATCGGATAGTTATCAATTGAGATTACCAGATATTTAAAGTCCTTCTTGTTTATCGAAGAAGTAACATACTCATTTACGATGATGGCATTATAAAAGTCCATTGCTGCCTGGCTGTTGCGGAAACTGCTGATCGATATCATCTGCCAGCCTGCATCAAGAACAATTGCATTTACCGAAAGGTTTGCCGCACTGAAATTCTTAAAAATAAAATCGGAGATTCTTGTTTTAGTAGCACTCACATTTACTGTGTTCCCGTCAACCATCATTATAAAGAAATGTGTCTGGCTGAGATTTAGTTTATATATGTCAGGTACCAAAGTATCGTTACTTTCTATAAAGGGATCGGGTCCTGAAAAAGCTTCAGCATTTAACGAATCACTTTTTTGAGCTGTATTTGCACCTGAAGCAGCCTCTTGAATCAGAGGTTTGCTCTTGTCGTATTTTTGCAGAATCTCCTTCGCTAACGGAGTAATCGGATGATTTGGAGCATCAAGTACCAGCTTATTAAGAGCAACAACCATTGTGTCAACACTTACCGTTTTCCCGAGTGAGAGCGCACGCAGGTATTCGAAGCGTGGAATCAGATCTTTGTCCTTATATTCGGCAATTGCCTGGTTGCTGTACAACAAAACCATGCGGTATTGTCCACGTTTAAAGGCCTGGTAGGTTTCTTCATACAGCGATGATGCACGGTTTTTGCGTGCAAGTACATCCTTGTTATAATCCGGATCCCTTATCAGCTGTGCGTAATCTGAATCGCCAAATTGATTCAGAATGATATCGCTGTATTTTTTTGTCATCGCTTCATCTGGTATTCCCGCACCAATTAGGTAAAGCTGGTAATAAATACGGCTGATTTCCTTATTGTCAGGAAAACGTTGGGTAAGTTCTTCAAACGATTCAATTGAATGAGGAATGTCATCCAGCCCGTCCTTGTAGATGTATCCAAGGTTAAGCAGGGCCATTGCAATCTCTTTATTGGAGGCTGCAAGTGCTTCCGGCGTTTTAGGTAGCTGGGCAATATATGTTTGTGGTTTTTTGGGATCGGTTGAAGATTTTATGGTGTCAGTTCCGGATGCCGGTAATAATGAATCTCCTGGTTTGGCACCGTCAAGACTTACTTCATCAAACTGTACTATTGCCCGTTTATTCGAAAGTCTCCAGTTGTCTTCCAGTTTTCGCCGGCCCCATTTACGCATGAACTCCGAATATCCGAAACTAATGGCCGAAGGATTATAGAAATACCATCCACCGCCGCCAACACTGGAGATATTCTCATTACGCATATTCGGGACATTAGTTAAAATGTTTGTTTCATTTTGCTGTTGTTCTTCAAGCTCTTTCTTCAGCTCTTCTTCTTTCTCTACTTTTTCGATTATTTTTTTGATTACAGCTGCCAGCTCAGCTTCGGGCATACGGGCAAGTTTCTGCAGACTATCTTCATATTGAACAATACTGAGATTTTTTACCAATTCAGTAAGTGTAAGTGTTTTGGAATTTATTGCAACATAATCAGGATGTTCAAGAGGCAGGGTTTGTATAGTGGTATCATAATAGGATGCAGCCATTTCATAGTTTTGTTTCTTAAAAAACATATCTGCCAGTTGCAGCGACGAGGAAGACTTCTGGTAATCATTTTTAGTGCTTGTAGCAACTGAAAGTTTGAGATAATGCATCACAAGAGTGTCATTATTATCAAGGGTTGCAAGTTCTGCCAGTGCATAGTAAACCTGGTCGAAGTACTCTGTGTTTTTAGAGTCTTTAAGCATGCGCTTCAGTTGCTTTTCGAGGCTGGCTTTATCACCTGTATAAATATCAAATGATTTAGCCAGGTTGATTCGGGCATTAAAAACCATTTCGAAAGGAGCAGGGCTTTTTATTACATTGGTATAGTATTCAGTAGCTTCGGCGAAATTCTTTTCTTTTTGTGCAATCTGACCAAGTATAAAGTTGATCCTTGCTTTAAGTTTTGGATCTGAAGCAAGAACAAGACCTTGTTTCAGGTTTGTTTTTGCAGCTGTAAGATTGCCGGTTTGCAGATAATAATCGGCATAAAGCAATGGTATTTCTCGACGGATTTTGTAAGGTGGATTTTGCTTGGATAATCGTGTTTCGAACTGCTCAACCTGCGTTACAGCATCATCATACCGCTTTTGCTGAAGGAAAGTGCGCATATACCAAATTGAGGCTTCCAGTTCGGTAGTAGTTCCGGCATATTGTTTCATCAGGTACTCCATGGTACGGCGCGAATTGGAATAGTCCTGCTTGTAAAACTGTGCTTTACCGATCAACAGATAACAATCATCAATCCACTTATTGTATTCAACATTTTTAAAAAACAACGAATGCCGGGGAATTGCTACACCGGCCTTATCGATAGCCCGATCCATGCTGGATGATATTTTTTTTGCTTCAGCAGGAGTACCGAAATTATAAACAGGCAGAATCAGATTGTAATTATCAGCAACACTTTCGGCTAAATCATTTTTCCCACTCTTAAAACTCTCATTTCCATTCCAGTAAATGTTGTAATGAGTGGTAAGGTTATGGTATGCCCTGCGGGTAAATGTATTCTTTTTGGTGGAACATGAATATAATAATGCAATACCGATAAGCAACGGTATGAGGATAATTCTGAAAAATATTTTTAATTTCAAAGGGGTGATATTTGTTTCGTTACCTTATCGCGATGGTTGCACTACAATACTAACTCAAAGAGTGCAAAAATATTTCATTTTTCCCAATTTCCCGATAAAAGGTTGCAATATCAGCATTTAATTCCTTTTCTGACTATTCAATACTCCGCTAGATTATTTTTACCGCAAAGACGCAAAGCAATAAGTCGCAGATTATCAACATATTAGTAAGCAAAGACCTGAATGTATATATATTATTGATAATGAGGTTATTGGGAGTTATCAGCGGACTATTGACTATTTAATCTGTTTAATATTGCTGTTTTTAGTTTTTATGGATTTCGCGGAAGGATTAAAAGTAATCTTTTAGGTGATATGTTTACATTTGAGGATTCCCCAAATCCCTACTTCGTGTATGATATTATTTTTCAAGGTGTATAAAGTTCAGGAATAAAGGTGTTTACCACAATTTTTAAGTACTTTTATGAAATTATATTTAGTGATTTTGTGCTGAATTTTCTTATTTTCGGTAGGTTTGCAAAATAATACATGCTCTGCTGCTAAATTATACTATGGATATTAAATCAGAAAGAACAAAAATCTGGAAGTATTTATTACGGCGTATCCGCGATAAATACAGGCTTGTACTCTTGAATGAAGAAACTCTCGAAGAGCGGATTTCATTTAAACTTTCCCGGCTTAATGTGTTTGTGGCTATAGGTTTGTTGTCAATTATCCTTGTTTTTATTACTACTTATATTATCGCATTCACTCCTTTAAAGGAATACATACCAGGGTATACAGATGTTACTTTACAACGGCGTATTTATGAATTGCAGCTCCGTTCCGATTCTGTAGCTTTTGCAATGCGCGCTCAGGAAAGATACCTCGAAGATTTAAAAAAAGTACTTGGAGGCGAATTGCAAAATGAACGCGAATTGGTGCCGGTTGATACAGCTAAATCCCGTAATTATCTTAATATTAAAGATAAACGCTCTCCTGAAGATTCAATACTCCGGACCGAATACGATAATGCCAATAAATACAACCTTTTTAAATCTGATAAATCGGTCGGAAAAGGTTCTGCTATGCGTAATCTTACTTTCTTTTCTCCTATAAAAGGTATTGTTACAAGTGAATTTGATCCTTTGCGCAAGCATTTTGGCATCGATGTTGTGGCTGCCCGCGACGAAGTTATAAAATCCGTTCAGGATGGAACTATTATCTTTGCGGGCTGGACTGTTGAAACTGGATACGTTATCGCCATTCAGCATCCTGGTAATGTAATCTCCATCTATAAACACAATTCAGTGTTGTTGAAAAAGGAGGGAAATATTGTTCATGCTGGTGAAACCGTTGCTATTATCGGTGAAACCGGCGAACTATCAACCGGTCCGCATTTGCACCTTGAGATATGGATTAATGGCATTCCTGTAAATCCGAAAGATTACATTGTCTTTTAATGGACTGTATTTTTGTTGACACTGAACTGTCCGATAAGTAACTTTGCCAGCTGGGCCGAAGTTGGTTTTATATTTTCTGGCTGTAATAAATAATCATTAAACGATTTACACTCATTTGAAACGACGCATTGCCATACTTGGATCAACAGGTTCAATCGGGACACAGGCACTCGAAGTAGTGAAGCAACATCCTGATAAACTTGATGTTGAAGTGCTTACGGCGCATTCCAATTCGCAATTGCTTATCAGGCAGGCATTGGAATTTATGCCCAATGCAGTTGTAATTTCCAATGAGAGTTTGTATCAGCGCGTATTCGAAGCTTTAGATCCTTATGATATTAAAGTATATGCCGGCGCTGCCTCCATTGAACAGATTGTTGAAATGGACAGCATCGATATGGTTTTGGTTGCTTTGGTTGGATGGAGCGGACTTAAGCCAACCCTCCGGGCCATTGAAGCTGGAAAATCCATTGCTCTGGCCAATAAAGAAACCCTGGTTGTGGCCGGCGAAATGGTTACAAAACTGGCAAGGGAAAAAGGTGTGAATATTTATCCAGTAGATTCGGAACATTCAGCTATTTTTCAATGCCTTGCCGGCGAATTCCATAATCCGGTCGAAAAAATTATACTTACCGCATCAGGCGGCCCGTTTAGAGGAATGACTCATGAACAGCTGCTAAAAGTAACCAAAGATCAGGCTTTAAAACATCCGAACTGGAACATGGGCTGCAAAGTTACCATTGATTCAGCAACCCTGATGAACAAAGGCCTTGAGGTAATTGAAGCAAAATGGCTTTTTAACCTTGATATTCCACAGATCGAAGTAGTTGTTCATCCGCAAAGTATCATTCATTCAATGGTACAGTTTGCCGATGGATCAATAAAAGCCCAGATGGGAATGCCCGATATGCGTTTGCCAATTCAATATGCGCTTACTTATCCGCAACGTCTGGCATCACAGTTTCCTAAATTCAGTTTTGATGAGTGCCTGCAGTTTACTTTTGAAAAACCCGATAAAGAAAATTTTCGCTGCCTGAATCTGGCCTATGAAGCAATCCGTCTTGGTGGAAATATGACTTGTATCATGAATGCAGCTGATGAAATTGCCGTTCATGCTTTTCTTCGCGATGAAATCACATTCCTGCAAATACCTGAACTGATAGAACGATGCATGGCTAAAATCAGTAGTGTAAGTAATCCTTCGTTAAGTGATTACGAAGCTACCGATAAAGAATCGAGAGCTGTTGCAACAGAACTTATTGGTAAGTTTAAATCTTAAAAATACTGATTTGGACAAAAGACCTGTTATCCTGCATGGTAGCTAATCAATTTTGAAAATTGCTAATTTTCTTCCAATGAATTTCATGAAGGAAAAAGCAGTAAATTTGCACCCCGTTTCAAGCGGAATAGTACTCATAAAATCTTAATATCACGCCTCATATGGTTATTTTAATAAAAGTAGTTCAGCTGCTTCTGAGTTTATCGATTCTCGTGATAT
>JAIFMH010000195.1 GCA_020048595.1 Bacteroidota bacterium
TGGCTCTTGAACACAATCCATTGTCATCGTACGATTATGCTGTTTTTAATAATAAAATAGCATCAATGTACGGATTGTCAGTTCTACCCTGGAGCGATGAGGCTATCAAAAAATTTAAGGATGGATCTGATCCAGTCAATTATCCAAATACAGATTGGATGGATTTAACCGTTGGAGTTGCTCCTTCGCAAAAACATAATTTAAGCGTTTCAGGCACTGAAAAATCAATCAAGTACATGTTTTCGTTGTCCTTGCAGGAACAACAAAGTATGTATAAAGAGCCTGATGTATTTAAATTACAGAACTATTCGGTGTTATCAAAAATTACCAAGGATTTCGGAAAGTCAGGATTGAAATTTGACTTTACATTCAGGGGATCAGTTCAAAATCACAACTTTGTGCCCTATTCTTCATGGGCAATTTTTGGACATGCGACCAATAACCTGCCTTATAAAAGAGCTTACGATGATAAAGGAAGGTACATGCAGGTTAATGGGTTTAATAACCCGGTTTACGAAATTAGCGGAGATAACGGATACGACAATTATAAAGGCAGGAATTTTAATGGCATTGCAAAGTTTACCTGGGATGTACCATTTGTAAAAGGATTGCAGTTCGGCGTACTTGGTAATCAAACACTGAATTTTTTGGCACAAAAAACATGGAAGGCTCAGCAACCGGTATATAATGATGCTGGTGTAGCTCAGCCAACTCCTCCTATTGAATTAACTGAAAATAATACGAATATGAGTGAATATCTCGTTCAAACCTATGTTAATTACAAAAGAGAATTGGGAGATCATAATGTAGATGCCTCTTTGTATTATGAACAAAGTGAGTTCTATAGTAATTATTTGAATGCACGCAGAGAGGCATTTATTTCTGATGCTGTTGACCAAATGTTTGCCGGACCGAATGTGAATCTTTCTAACTCGGGTTCTGCCTCAGAAGGTGCCCGTATGGGTCTAATAGGTCGTTTATCATACGATTACAAAGATAAATACCTTTTTGAACATGCATTTAGGTATGATGGTTCTGATCGTTTCCGTAAAGGCGACCGATTTGGATATTTCCCGTCATTAAGCGTTGGTTGGAGGTTCTCCGAAGAAGACTTCTTTAAATCGCTGGTTCCCGAATCTATCGTTAATGATGCGAAAATTAGATTGTCGTATGGAGAATCAGGTAGAGACGATATTGCACGTCACGCTTTTTTAGCAACATTTCAACCAGTTGATAAAAGATTCTTTATTGGTGATCAGTGGGTAACTGGATATAGGGACAATGGTTTACCTGCCGGTGATATTACCTGGTACACACAAAAAAGTTATAATGCAGGTTTGGAAACCAGCATGCTCGATAGTAAGCTAAAAGCAAGCATCGACGCATTTTATTACAGAACCTCAGGTCATTTAGGTGCACCAAGAAACATTTATTCAACTCCGTTAGGAACAGCTTTGCCTCAAATAAACAAGGGTGCCGAACGTAGAGGAGGTTATGAATTCAATACAAGCTGGAACGAGAAAAGGGGAGATTTTGAATATAGTATTGGTTTTAATTTAACTCATTATGAAAGTTTTTGGGAACTTAATCCTGGTGAATCAGAATCTACATTGAAAGATCCAAGAATCAGATCTACCTATGAATCAAATTATACTACCACAGGGTATAAAAATGATGGATTTTTTGCTTCAAATAATGACATTTTAAATAGTCCGCAGCGAACTGGAATGGTTGAGCTTTTGCCGGGCGATATTAAATTTGTTGATCTTAATGGTGATGGATTAATTGACGGTAACGATCAAACCCGTTTAGGAATTGGCAGTTTTCCTGATTTCTATTATGGTTTTAACCTGAATGCCTCTTATAAAGGTTTCTATATGTCTGCAGTTATTCAGGGAGCAACAAATTACGATATGTGGTTAGGTGGACGCTATTCTTATGAAAGCGGTTCGGAAACTCTTACACAACAAAACCAAACCGATGTTTGGACTCCTGAAAACACAGGGGCAAGATTTCCAAGAGTAAACCTTTCAGGCACCCGTTCGCAAAACACCGGAGTTCGTTCTGAAGTGTTTAAAATTAACATGGCTTATGTCAGGTTAAAAAATGTTGAAATTGGGTATAACATCAAGAAGGAATGGCTTAATCGTGTTAAGATTTCTGAAGCACGTGTCTTTGTTGGAGGATCTAACCTTTTAACTCATGCGCCAGGAGCACTTGGGATGCATGATCCGGAAACAGGAGATGCAGCAAATTATGCTTACCCTGTTGAGAAGATGTATTCTTTTGGCGTAAATCTTAATTTTTAACTAAAAAATTGAAGAGAAATGAAATTAATAAGAAATTTAATTGTAATTGTTGTTTTCGTTATTACAACATTTAGTTGTAGTGAAGACATACTGGATAAAAAGCCCCTTGATAAAGTTTCAAGTGCTGATGTTTGGGAAAGCAGAGGGTTGATAGAAGCTTATTTGTCTGATGTGTACGCGCAAATTATTCCGATGTACAGTTGGGTAAGTGATACCGAAGATGACTGGACCGATGATATGCATACTGATAATCGTCGTGCTGTTACGCAGGAAACATTTGACAAATTTTTTGATGCTGGTTGGAATCAATATGGAAAAATACGGCTTTGCAACCAGGCTATTGAAGGAATGACTGCAACTACAGCACTGGGTGATCAAGAGAAAATGGAACTTATTGGTGAGGCAAAAATGCTTCGTGGGATGGTATATTATTGGTTGGCCGTTCGCTTTGGTGGTGTTATGAAAGTTGATAAGGTTTTAACACCAACCGATAGTTTAAAATTGACCAGGGCCTCAGAAAGTGAAATTTATGATTTTATTATCGAGGATTTAACTTTTGCCAAGAACAATATGCCTGATGTAAAGAAAAAAGGTCGCTTAAACAAAGCCGCAGCACATGCCTTTTTAATTAGAGCTTTATTACAGGCAAAACGTTACGACAAGGTGGTTGCTGAAGGAAATGATTTTATCGTTGCAAAAACCAATTACGGGTATAAAATAGATCCCGATTTTGCTGGCATTTTCAATGATTACAATAAGGGAACCAACTCTTCGGAAGTAATATTTATGAGATACGGGACAAAAACCGGATTTCCGGATATGATGTCTAGTCCGATGCAATGGAGGTTACCATTGTCAACAGGAGAGGGTGATATAAAAGGTACAATTAAAGATTTCAAACCAAACTTATACGGTTGGGCCATGTGGTATCCAACACAAGACCTTGTTGATGCTTTTCTTATGGTAGATGAAGACGGAACAGCTAAAAACTGGTGGGAAACAACTTATTGGCAAAAGAATAAAAATAATGGTAAGCTTGCCGATCAGTTTATGTATAAAAACCGTGATAAACGTTTTTACTCATCAATAATTTACGATGGTTGTATTTACCTGGGCGATACTATTAATATAAGACCTCCATTCTGGGCATACAGGAAACAAATGGACCGAAAGCTGCACCGTGCAATGACTGGTTATACGATTCGAAAAGGTATGTATAACAATGTTATTGACTGGTCGTGGCCACCGCCAGCAGTCGATTATCACTGGCCATTGATCAGGCTTTCTGAAGTTTACCTGAACTATGCAGAAGGACTTATTCGTACAAATAAAAGTGCAGATGCATTGCCATATATTAATGCGACCCGCACTACTCATGGTGGACTTCCTGCTTTAGCATCAACAGCCAATATCCTTAAAGATTACAAGCGCGAAAGACGTTGTGAACTGGCATTTGAAATGTTAAGGTATTGGGATCTGATCAGATGGGCCGAAACAGAAAGTTTAAGTACAGTCCCCGAATTGAATGTGGATCCAACCTATATTGACATAAGCGGTGATGGTTCAAAATATTGTATTTTGACTGTAAATGGGAAGTTCGTAAGTGGAGACCTTGACCATTACAATTCGTTGGAAAGTAAAGTTTATAATTTTGGTCCAACTTTTCCGGAAAGGGTATTTACTAAAAAACGTTTCCGTTTTCCGGTACCTCAAAAGGAGATTCTCGAAAATAAAAACTTAACACAAAATCCAGGTTGGGAATAATTTTAAAACGAGTAAAATGAAACGAGCCATGATAATTAATTTTCGCACTGGGAAATGATTATTGGCGAGTTCCATATGGCAATTAAAAAACAAATTATTAGACATATGAAAAAGACATTAATATATTTATTCACAGTTTTGATTACCGCATTCGTCTTTAGTTCCTGTAGAATGGGATTGGATGAATTGCCGGTATTTCAGGATGCCAAGATGACTAATTTTTGGCTCGAACACAGGGAAGTCGTAAAAAAAACATATGCTAACGGGCAACAGTACGAAGTAGTAGTTTTTACTGACATCAAAGCAGCCTGCACTTTTAGTATTGTTAGCGAAACAGCAGAAATGGCAGATTGTAAGGTTACAATCAACAAAGCGAAAGTTACCAAAACAATCGATTTGGCTAATATTGTTGGTAAAGCAACAATTTCTACAGCTGCTAGTGTTCAGCCTGTTGCTTCTTCACCCATGCTGGGAGTTCCCGGCAATTTTAGCAGTCAGGTTTCATATCTTGTAACTGCGGCTGATAATAAAACTGTAAAAACATACAAGATTACAGTAGTTCTGCAATAACCTTTCGCGTAAAATAGGTTTATTTTAATGATAATGGGCGACTTCGGTTGCCCATTATTTTTACTATATTCATAATTTCTGAAATTTGTAAATCCTCACAGATACTCTATTCATGAAACAAAAGCAATATATCATTTTAGTCTGTTTGCTTCTGGTTGTTGCCAAAACAGTTTGCGGACAAGCAGTTCAGCAAGAGATTAAAAATGATCGTTTGGTGATGGACAAAAAACTACTGCATTCAGATAGTACTGCGATCATTTTAACATTTGGTCAGTCGAATTCGGCTAATCATGGGCAAGGTAGTTACAATTGTCATAATCAGGTAATGAATTATTTTAACGGAGATCTGTATCAGGCAAAAGAACCACTTTTAGGCGCAAGTGGAAATGGGTGCAGCGTCTGGACCAGACTGGCCGATTTATTGATCGATCATCAACACTATAAAAATGTAATCATTATCCCTATCGGAATTGGCTCGTCAACAGTTGAATGCTGGAGCGAGGGAAACTGCAACAAAAAGCTTCAGGAAGCATTGGAGTATATAAGAAATGATTCGATCCGGGTTACGCACATCGTGTGGCACCAGGGTGAGTCCGATAACATAGAGAATACACCCAAAGAAACATACAAGAAAAAATTAGCTGAAGTTTTAAAGCAAATCAGGGCATTCAGGATTACGGCTCCTTTATACGTCTGTACCGCAACTTATCATCCTTCAATCACTCAAAAGTGGAATGGTATTGATACGGCAATTCAAAATGCCCAAAAGGAGTTTATCTTCGAAAACGAAGGAGTTTTACCTGGTCCAAATACCGACCTGATTGATTTGGCCGCCGACCGGTACGATGGAGTGCATTTTTCGGAGCGAGGGTTGGATAAATTTGCAAAAGAATTGTATAAATGTATAGCGATAAAAAAAGAATAGAATGCAGCATATAGTTTCCGGGAATAGTAGTATTTTAAGACCAATATCAAACAATAGAAAATATGAGATCGATTTACGGCCTGCTTTTATTAACTCTGGCATCTTGTTTCGGGGGAGAGAATAAGGATAATAACCTGAAATTGTGGTATAAACAACCCGCCAGCGCCTCTGTTCCTGACGATAAAAATGGTTGGAAGGATGATCCGGAATGGCTGAAGTCGTTGCCATTGGGAAACGGTTCACTGGGATTGATGGTTTTTGGCGATGTGAACCGCGAACGGATTCAGTTGAATGAAGAAAGTATGTGGTCGGGGAGTCCTGACGACAACGACAATCCCGATGCTCCAAAGTATCAGGATAAAATCAGGCAATTGTTGTTTGAAGGAAAGTACAGGGAAGCCACGGAACTGACCAATAAAACGCAAATATGTAAGGGGGCTGGATCTGGTCATGGGAATGGGGCAAATGTTCCGTTTGGTTGTTTTCAGACATTGGGCGATTTATGGATTGACTGGGGAAAAAATACTGAATATCAGGATTATTACCGCGAGTTGGATTTAAACAATGCCGTTGTACGTGTTCGCTATACGCAGGACGGGGTGAATTACACCCGCGAAATTTTTACCAGTTATCCCGATCAGGTGATGGTAGCCAGGTTCACAGCCGATAAACCGGGGCAAATTTCCTTTTCATGCGCCATGAACCGTCCCGAAAGGTACCGTACTTTTTCAGAAGATAATCAACTGGTTATGGCTGGAGCCCTTTCGGACGGCAAAGGTGGTGATGGCCTCGAATACATGGCCCGCTTGAAAGCCATAAACAAAAACGGAACGGTGGAATATTCCGACTCAACAATGTCTGTGAAAAATGCCGACGAGGTAGTTCTTCTTTTGTCGGCTTCAACCGATTATGTGCTGAAATACCCGGAATACAAAGGGCGCGAGTATAAAAAAATCACCCTGCAAAATATTGAAAAGGCAAGTGAAAAAGACTACACAGAGCTGCTCAAGTCTCATACGTCCGATTATAGCCAATATTTTAACAGAGTGAGCATTAATCTGGGCAGCAATGCGAAAGATACAATGCCAACAGATCTTCGTGTCGGGCGTTTTAAAGAAACAAAGAACGATGCTCATTTGTATGAACTGATTTTTCAGTATGGCCGTTACCTGCTGATTTCGTCTTCCCGTCCGGGAACATTACCAGCCAATTTGCAAGGAATCTGGGCCAATAAAATACAAACTCCCTGGAATGGTGATTACCATACTGACGTTAATATTGAAATGAATTACTGGCCTGCTGAAGTAACCAACCTTTCGGAAATGCACCTGCCCATGTTCGATCTGATTGCCTCGCTGGTTGAGCCGGGAAGTAAAACCGCGCAGGTACAATACCAATCGAAAGGCTGGGTGGTTCACCCAATTACCAATGTTTGGGGCTACACTTCGCCGGGCGAAAGCGCCAGTTGGGGAATGCACACCGGTGCTGCAGCATGGATTTGCCAGCACATTGGCGAACATTACCGCTTTACCGGCGATAAAGAATTTCTGAAGAAAATGTACCCCGTGCTGAAAGGGGCAGTCGAATTTTACATGGATTGGTTGGTTACCGACCCGAAAAGCGGCAAGCTGGTTTCCGGTCCAGCCGTATCTCCCGAAAACACATTCATTGCTCCCGATGGCAGTAAAAGCCAGATCAGCATGGGGCCAACCCATGATCAGCAGGTCATCTGGCAGTTGTTTGATGATTTTGCAATGGCATCGAAAGAACTCGCCGTGACCGATGATTTCACAGCCATTGTGGAGAAAGCCAAAAATCAATTGACCGGTCCACAAATAGGATCCGATGGCCGGTTGATGGAATGGGCACAGGAATTTCCGGAAGAAGAGCCGGGACATCGTCATATTTCTCATTTATTTGCCGTTCATCCGGGATCGCAGATTAACCGTTTTCAAACTCCTGAATTAGCCGAAGCAGCCAGCAAGTCGATGGATTATCGTCTTGCAAACGGAGGTGGGCATACCGGATGGAGTGCATCATGGTTGGTGAGCCAGTACGCCAGGTTGCTTTCTGCTGAAAAAGCAAAGACAAGCCTTGACGTTGTTCTGGCAAAAAGCACTTCTCCTAATCTGTTTGGTTTGCACCCCCCTTTCCAGATGGATGCCAATTTTGGAACCACAGCTGCTATTGCAGAAATGCTGTTGCAAAGCCACGTGCTGGACAAGAATGGCCAATTCATCATCGATTTACTACCTGCTTTGCCCGAAGCATGGAAAGAGGGTGAAGTGAAAGGACTGGTTGCCCGCGGAGGTTTCGTAGTTGACATCAAATGGGAAAACAGCCAGTTGGTGGCTGTGAAAATTCAATCCAGACGAGGTGGAAGTTGCACGGTTAGCTACAAAGGCAACCGAATTGAACTGACCAATCTTAAAGCAGGCGAAAAATGTGAACTCAATGGACAATTAAAAATTCAGTAATCATGAAAATAAATACTCTTTTTAGTGCTATTCTGACCTTTTTGTTTGCCGCCGTATTGCAGGCTTTTTCGCAGGAAACAACGATTAAAGTAAATGCCAAAACGCCTGGTGCAGCAATCCAGCCAACCATGTACGGCATCTTTTTCGAAGACATTAATTTTGGTGCCGACGGTGGTTTGTACGCCGAACTGATTAAAAACCGTTCCTTCGAGTTCGATAATCATCTGCTGGGATGGAGCGCATTTGGAAATGTCCGGATCATGAACGAAAAACCTTGCTTCGAGCGTAACCCGAATTATGCGCGGCTGTCGTTTCAGGATGAACTGACCAGTACCGGATTGGACAACGAAGGTTTTAAAGGCATTGGTTTGAAGGCCAAAGAAACCTACAAACTCTCGTTTTTCAGCCGTAATCTTGGGGTCGATACACTGAAAGTTCAGATCAACCTGATAAGCTGGTCGAACGACATTATAGCCTCGAAAATCTTGAAGATAACGAATACTGAATGGACAAAATACGAGGCCGATTTGGTTCCTTCCATCACCGATGCGCACGCAAAAATTCGTATTTTGTTGATGAACAAGGGAGCCGCCGATTTCGACCATATTTCGATGTTTCCGGCAAAGACCTATAAAAACCGCGCCAATGGTTTGCGCGACGATTTGGCAAAAGCCCTTGAAGACTTGCACCCCGGACTTTTCCGTTTCCCCGGAGGTTGCATTGTTGAAGGCACCACGCTCGACACCCGTTATCAGTGGAAAGAAACAATTGGCCCGGTTGAAAACCGCCCAACCAATATCAGGATTGGGTTTTTACGAGTATTTCCAATTGAGCGAAGATATTGGCGCTGAGCCGCTACCTGTTATCAACTGCGGATTGATCTGCCAGTTTGTGAGCAAACACGAGCATGAGCATTGTTCAGTCGCCGATTTGCAGCCCTATATTCAGGATGCACTCGATTTAATTGAGTTTGCGAACGGTCCGGTCACGTCAAAATGGGGAAAAGTCCGCAGCGAAATGGGGCATCCGGCTTCGTTCAACCTTAAATTTATGGCGGTAGGAAACGAACAATGGGGGACACCTTATTCATCCCGATTGGAACCGTTCCTGAAAGCCATCCGGGAAAAGTATCCTGAAATACAGATTGTCGGAAGCTCAGGGCCATATCCTAATGGCGAAGATTTTGAATTTGGATGGAAGGAAATGCGCCGGTTAAAAGCTGATCTGGTTGACGAACATTTTTACCGCGACCCGAAATGGTTCCTGAACAATGCGGCCCGTTACGACCAATACGACCGTACCGGCCCTAAAGTGTTTGCCGGCGAATATGCCTGTCATGTAAACGGCCAACGGAACAATTTTGAAGCAGCACTTTGCGAAGCTGCATTTATGACCGGCATGGAACGAAATGCCGATGTGGTGCACATGACAGCCTACGCGCCCTTGTTCGCTCATGTGGATAACTGGCAGTGGCGCCCCGACCTGATTTGGTTCGATAACCTGAATGTGGTTAAAACACCCAGTTACTTTGTGCAAGCACTCTACAGCAAAAATGCAGGAACCAATGTGCTGGCAACAACTTTAAATGGTCAGGCTATTTCAGGACAAGACAGTTTGTACGCTTCGTCGGTAATCGATAACAAAAGGGGAGAAATCATCCTGAAAATTGTGAATAATTCAGCAAAAAGTAAGTCGGTAAATTATTTAATCGATGGAACAAAATCCGGAGAATACACAGCAGTTCAAACCGTGTTTCATCAGGCTAAAATAACGGACGAAAATACAATCGAAAATCCGAATCTGGTTATTCCTGTAACCGAAAGCAAGAAAATCAGCCTTCCGGAATTCAGTATTGAATTGAAGCCAAAGTCGTTTAATTTGATTGTCGTACAAGTTATTGAGAATTAAACATTAAGTGCCATTTAAAAAATCAGGGAATACCTGTTGATTTTATAACCAGTATGCCGGAGCTTCTTCCGGCGCTTCCAACTCCTTTGGCAAATAAATCGATTGCCGGAGTGAAAGGCCGAAACAGGGTTACAATTACAAAGTTATGCCGAGATATGAACTCTTGGCATTGTAAACGAGAACCGGCTTCCTTTTCCCTTTTCGCTTTCTACCCAAATTCTCCCTTTATGCTTTTCGATAAATTCCTTACAAAGAATCAAGC
>JAIFMH010000008.1 GCA_020048595.1 Bacteroidota bacterium
TTTGCAAGCAAATCTGGACAAGGTAATATTAAATACATAGAAAATGAAACAGGCCTGGGACGCTACCGAAAAACACATCATGGAATTTAAAGAAGAGCTCGAGAAGCTTATTGAAAATTTGCCCAAAAGCGCAAAATTTCATCAACAAACAGCAACCCTCAACAAGCTCTGGAAAAAAGTTCAATTATCACTGAACGAAATGGACCAGTACATTACACCCGTTAAGTCCATTGAAGTAAAATGCAAACTTCTCGAAGATGCTTCTTTTACCCAAAGCTGGAAGTTTTGGAAGGATTATCTTAATGAACAACACGGAATTTTTATGCGCTCACGCGCAGAACTCATGTCGCTCAAACGCCTGATGGAATTTTCTGACAATAATCCACAAAACGCAATTCGATACCTCGAATTTGCGATGGGCAGAATGGATAAAAACTTCTATAAAGTCAATGAAACTGAGCAACCAAAAAAACCAGATGCTATAAACAGCAAACCTTTTGTTTTAAAACTTCCTGAAAAATACAACACTCCAAAAGTGGATGTACTCGAAGGTCTTACCAATTAACTTTTACATTATGAACCAACCGAAAAAAAATCAATCGGGTTTTCAATCTGCAAACCCTGTTAACATTGACACAATATATGGCAAAATTCCACCACAGGCAATCGATGTTGAAGAAGCTGTTCTCGGCGCTTTGATGCTGGAAGAAGGTGCCATTTATAAAGTATCTTCAATACTTTGTGAAGAATCGTTTTATAAATCAGAACATCAGCTGATTTATAAAACTGTTCTTGAAATTTCCGACTCGGGCCAATCTATTGACTTGCTCACTGTGACGAGGAAAATGAAAGATAATGGTCTTTTGGAACAGGTTGGTGGTCCGGCGGTAATAACATCGCTTACCCGTCGCGTAGCTTCATCGGCTCACATCGAACAACACGCCCGTATCATCGCCGAAAAACACTTTTCCCGCGTTCTTATCCAGAAATTCACTTCATGTATTTCAAAAGCCTATGAAGATAATATTGACGAACTTGTAGAACATTACAACGAGGCTACACAAACCATAGATGACCTTTTGGCCGGAAAATCGGGAATGAAGCATATTTCAACAATTCTTGATGAAACACGCACTGACCTTGAAATTCGCCAGGAAAAAGCAGCAAAAGGTGAAATACAAGGTGTAAGCACCGGCTTACATGACCTTAACGAACTCAACAATGGCTGGCAAAAAGGCGATCTTATCATTGTTGCCGCACGCCCAAGCATGGGTAAAACCGCTGTTTCACTTAACCTTTTTACAAAAGCGGCTGCAAAAAGCGGCGCCAATGTTTGCTTCTTTTCCCTTGAAATGGAAAATCTCAAACTTTCAAAGCGTCTTATTCTAAGTTGTGGAGGAATAGTGAGATACAACTTCGAGCGTGGCACAATGACTCAGGGTGACTGGAGTTCCTACAATCAGGCAGATCGCGAACTCAGACAGCTTCCCATTTTCATCGACGATACTCCGGGTGTTGATGTTAGACATATTGGTTCTGTTGTTCGCAGTAAAGTGAGAAAGAACCAATGTGATCTTGTGGTTGTGGATTATCTGCAGTTGGTAGAAACTCCTGCAAGTTATGGCTCAAAAAACCGTGAACGAGAGGTTGCCGAGATTTCACGAGGATTGAAAAAGGTGGCCAAAGCCACCGGCGTTCCTATTATCCTGCTTGCGCAGCTGAATCGTGGAATTGAAAACAGGGATGACAAAACACCACGTCTGGCTGATTTACGCGAATCCGGAGCCATTGAACAGGATGCCGATATGGTAATCTTTCCCTGGCGCCCCGCTTATTATAACCCCGATGGAGTTTTTGCCAACGGTGATTCTTTTGAAAATGTTATGATGTTTGAAATTGCCAAAAACCGCGATGGAAATATAGGGAGCATACCTGCGAAACACAATTCCGATCTCACTCAATTCTTTGATTATAATACCAAGAATTTGACAGAACCTATTTTTTAACTTTTAAACTTATTGAAAATGACATTTGAACAACTCTTTGCTGTTGCAAAAGAACAATCCTGCCGTTACTATTACATTGAATGTACTCTGTTATATAAAACATTCGATACATTCAATAACGATCATTTTAAATTGTTAAAATTATACATACAAGATTAAGTGTATAGTTCATATTTAAACATGTGTATTAAATGGGAGCAAATGATAATTGATTCATTTCCCCCTGTTTATAACCGTAATTTTGAAAATACTACTTTACCACCACATCTGTCTATTCGTTTTTTTGTTCATGTTTTAAATTCTCCGGACTTCTCTATTGAAGACGTTAAAACCTTAAATTATGAATTTTTGAATAATTTTAATCTTTGTTTTATAAATCACAATCATCTTCCCATAGAAATTTTGTCAGAATCATACTCCTTTAATGTTGATGCTCAACATAAACTTTTCAATGCTCTTTCCATCCAATCCAACAATTAATCAGTATGAAAATTACCGGTCTGAATTTTAATACCAATTCCTCTCAAGTCAATAAAGTTGCTGAAGTAAAGGATTTTTTAAACCAGCATTATGAAATCAAAGTCAATGAATTTGATCCAAATAAATCTGTTATCCGGGCCAAAACCAAAGTCTATTTTAATCCAGTTACATTTGATGATATCAGCCTGCACTTAATCGAGGAAAATATAACGGTTTCCGATAGTATTCTAAGAAAAATACTTCACAGCCCGAACCAGGTTGCAACTTACAATCCTATAGCTGAATATTTCGAAAGTTTAAAAGGTAAGTATAAAGGTGTAAGTCATATCGATTTGCTTATGAGTCACCTTACCATGAGAGAATTTTCAGGAAAGAAACATGGCCATTACCAGAACCGGCTATATTTTTATATGAAAAAGTGGTTTGTTGCAACCGCGGCCTGCGCCCTGGGTTTGCGCCCCAATGATGTTGCGATGGGTTTGATCCATGCCGAGGAAGGAATTGGCAAAAGTTTCTTCTTTAAGGAGTTTATCATTCCAAAACCATTAATAAACATGATCGCTGATCCCACCGACAATGGTAAATTCAATCTTCAGGAATCATTTGCAAGGTATTTTCTTGTGTATTTCGATGAACTTTATGGAATTAACCGTAAAAACGAAGATGAATTTAAAAAAGTCTTATCCGCAAGCGAAATCGATGTTTATCTTCCCCGGGAACCACAACCTTTCCGCAAAAAAAGAATAGGCAGCGCCTGTTTTACTTCCAACCGCACACCGGAAAAAGGAGGTTTTTTAACACCAAATATGAGTTACCGCCGCTGGCTTATCCTTGAACTGGAAAGTATCAACCTTGATTACAGTTCAAAAGTTGATGTGGACCAGATATGGGCAGAAGCTGTTCTTTTAATTACTCAGGATTTTAATTACCAGTGGAACGCTTCGGATTGGCACGAATTCAAAGAACACAACCAACGATATCTAAAAGAAACATCCAGCACGCAATATGTAAAAACCTATTTCGACATTCCATTTGCCGATGAAGGAGAATGGATGCAACCAAAAGAAATATTCCAGTATCTCAATTCAAACCGAAAAATTCGCCGCGAGGATCAACATAAAGTTTCTGAGGAAAAAATAGGCGAAGCGCTTACCCAGCTCAATTTCACCAAACGAATAGTGCGCAAGCCCGAAGGCCCGCGGTATTGTTACCACGTTAAATTAATCCTGTAGTTTGTAGTACCCACGATTTACATTCAAAAGTTATAACTATGCGCAATTCACAAAATATGCCCGTTTGTAGTAGGTATGTTTTTTTTCGTATGTGTTTGATGCTCACGTATTATATATTATACGTTATAAAAATTATATATAAATATATCAAAGAAATAAGCATGATGCTATTATTCACCTACTACACCTACTACATTATTGAAACCCGCGCCATCATTGAGATAAATGTAGTACCCGCACATTTTTTGCATGGTTACTACAACCTACTACAACCTACTACATTTTTCGTTTTTTATGCTGTTTTTGTGCTATATGCTTGTTTTACTGCATTTTGTAATTTGTAGTGTGTAGTAGGTATAAAATTATTTTCTAAAAATTAAAAAACAAGAAAAAATGGATAATGATTACCAGGAATACAAAAAAAACGTGTGGCAATTTCTTGATAATATGACACATACAGATTGCTATGACATTGATAAACTCTGTCTTTCTGAAAATCGTGACAGGTTTGTTCATTGCGTTAAAATGTATATGGATACACATTTTCCCTTTCAGGGATATATCTGCTTTAACGCAGACTATTCCAAAATCTATAAAACCAGTGAGATTACTTTATATAACAATATTGATTCAAAAACTAAAAAAAAGTAGATTATGAGTAACATTTCAATTAAAATCAATTTTCGCCAGCTTAAAAGCGCAGTCAGAACAATGAAAAGTACCAACGGCAACATCGAATGTTTAATTATTCCCATCGATCAAAATCATCTTGTACGAGGGGAAAAAGGAATTTACATCGATATGCAGGCTTATGAGTTCAAAGAAAAGAAGGCAGACCGTAAGGAAACCCATTTAATTAAACAGTCATTGCCCAAAGAAATTTTTGATGCAATGACTCAAGAACAAAAAAAAGAAACTCCGATTTTAGGCAATCTTATTGTATGGGGTTATTCTGAAGCTCTTCCAGTTAATGTAGAAATTACTGAAATAGAAGAAAATCAAACCGATGATTTACCCTTTTAAGAATTATTATGGCAAATACAATGAAAAAAAGAATCCTGCAAATTGATGTAAATGAAAGCAGTCCTTGATTATCACGATGCAGGTGGAACTCTTGATCATGTCAAAGAGGAATTGATTCAGACCGCCGCAATGTGTATGCGAATGCTGAAGAATCTACCTGCTTAATTGCGGATGGTTTTCCAACAATACCTGGATGGTGGCGCTTACTCCCCTTTTCGTAAAAAACGAAAAGCCGATCCACGCCCTGCGCCACCATCCATTTACGGCGCTCCAGAATTCCGCGCCGACAGCCAAGCTACCGGTTCGCATGCGAACATCAATAAGGTCATATTCTATTTTTATACCTTTCTCCCGGTGTCGGGAAAATGGTCGTCTGGGTCTGAACTGACTCTCTCTCCCTGTTAAATTACTGCAAAGGTATTGATCGCCGCCCGGAATGGTCAAGGGTATAGCAAGCTCACTGTGCTCGCTTAAATAGTGGTTCCGCCCTTGCCCTAATCCGTCCGGCTCAATAAACTGGTATGCATAATTTAAACAGGCGTGCCAGATGCTAAAATAAATCCCCAGGGCAGGGGTTCTCTTAATGACATTACAACAAAAAATTATTTTTCACTCTGAAATTGCTGAAGTACAAATCAGCTATTCACACAAAATTAAACCATCCGAACAAATTGCAATCTCTTCTTCCAATGATGCCTACAAACACATTCTTCCCTTATGGAAAAACATTGAGTACAACGAATCTTTTGGCGTACTCTTACTTTCACGCGCACAAAAGGTGCTGGGCTTTTTCTGGCTTTCTTCTGGCGGTATCTCCGGAACTGTTGCCGACACAAGAATGATATTTCAATCCGCACTTAAAGCCAATGCAAGCGCCCTGATACTTGTGCACAATCATCCAAGCGGGCACCTATTCCCAAGCGATGCTGACAAAAGACTCACCAAAAAAATAAAGGATGGAGGCGATTTGCTTGATATATCCGTGGTGGACCACATGATTATTACTTCCGAAAACTACTTTTCATTTGCCGATGATGGAATCCTCTAAAAAAAGGGTAACCCCCTTTTTTAGTCGCTTACTCCACGCAATCACTCCCAAAGAAGCCAAACCCTTATTTTGCCCCAGCTTCCAAATTCCGGCAAACTGTAATCCATCCCCATCCTTCAGCTCTTTGTAAACCATTCCGAGAAAGAACTCCGTTACGAAGTCATTTAACAAAACCCCCAAACGACTATCCCATACAATGTCCATTACCAGGCACCGATTTTTGCCCAGGAAGTTTCAGAATAAGATGTTTAAGCATTAAAAATCACGTCTAAGAAAGATAGTTTTCTTACAATGCGTCAAAAACTCCGCACGCTTCGCGAACACAAGGATTTTCCCGGTATTTTTTCTTAACGCTTTGCTAAAAAAATCTTCCAGTTCCTCCTTGCTGTTTTTCAGAACACTATCCCAAAATCTGACATAATTTTTAAAACATCTAATTATGAAAGCAAAAATCGATACACTGGTAATGAACGCATGGGATGCATTTGTGAGCTTCGTTAATGACATCTACGGAGATAACTTTCTCGAAACAGCAACACAAGAACAATTGGATTGGGAATGGAAACAGTTCTCAGGCAATTTGGAACAAAAAAAATAAGGCTTCGGCCTTTTTTTTTGTCGTTACACTTCCAAAAAGGTTTGAACGGATTGAACACTTTGAACGTGTTGAACACTTTGAACGTGTTGAACAGCCTGTCAAACATGCTCCTACAAGTAAGACTACACTACACGCTTGTTCGATGACAAAGATAGATGCCCGCCCGGAACAGCAAGGGTATAGCAAGCTCACTGTGCTCGCTTCAATGGTGGTTCCGCCCTTGCCCTTATCCGCCCGGGCATAAAGAAACATGGTCATAAACAAGCGTGCCAGATGCAAAAATAAATCCACAGGGCAGTGGTAAATCAAATGTTAAAAGTAATTGTCGCAGGCGGAAGAGATTTTGAAGATTACGACCTGCTATCTGAAAAACTGGACAAAATGTTTTCTCAAAGGGATGATGTTGTAATAGTTTCCGGTATGGCTCGCGGCGCTGATTCCCTGGCTGTGAAATATGCAACAGAACACAAAATAAGAGTATCTGAATTCCCGGCACAATGGGACAAACATGGAAAGTCTTCGGGATTCAAAAGAAATATCGACATGGCCCGATTCGCTGATGCCTGTGTTTGCTTCTGGAATGGAAAATCAGTGGGCACACAACACATGATCGATACTGCACGCCGATATGGTTTGAAACTTCGAATAATTAACTACTAAGCCATGAAAATCGAACGCATTCACCGCATTTCAACAGTGGTTAAAATGAAAAACCACCGGGATTACAGCAATGCCAAATCCGGCGATTTCAATGCTGCTCAAAGCCTGATCTGGGAAACTATTCAGGATAACTCCATCTTTGAAAATCTATCCGGCTTTGTTTGCCCCGTAATGAAACCAAAAGGCAACCAAATCCCATTGGCGCTGGCGCAACACATGGCACTCAGCTCAAAGCTCACGCTTTGCGATTCTGTGTTTCTGCAACACGCTTCCCACGGTTCATCCATGGTCGAAAGACTTTATTATCAACCTTACTTTTCCGGAAAAGTAAAACCTGGTAATTACATCATCGTTGACGATGTTTATACCACCGGCCAAACACTCAAATCACTTAAGAATTATCTTGAGAGAAACGGAGCTGTTGTCACCAGCGCCTGGTGTCTTGGGTCCGGTCCATCAACCTTCTTTGAACCAAACCGATTGATGATAAAAATGCTTTTGGCTAAATTCCCATCCATATCAAATTACTTCGATATCGATGCACTCACCGTTCCTCAGATTGAGTACCTGCTCAGGTTATCCTCAATCAACCGTCTATGGCAGCTCCACTCAGACAACCAATTGGCGTTAAGTTTCGCTTAACGCCAATTAAAAAACCAAATCATTTCAGCCCGCTTTGCGGCCTTAAATCCCTTTTTTTCCTGTATAATCATGTATTTTTATATACATTTTAATAAATTTTCCAACTCTCTTTTTTACCTGTATATCTTATTGGTTTTCTTATTATTAACTACTTTTTTCCAACTCATTCCAACTCATTCCAACTCATTCCGACCCTCTTTGCAGTCGGAGTTTTTTTTACTTTTTATTTGGTTTTTATATTCTTTTTTTTATTTTGTACCTATGATTACATTGGAAGAATATCAACACGCCTTACAGATTGTTAAAGCTTATAATCTTCAGCAAATTATAGATAAAGAGAACATTGAATCCGGTAATTTTAGATTAACCGATATACTTCCCACCAGGCCCAGGAATGTTATTCGCCAATACAATACCTGTCCGATTTACGGTGGTTTTGAACTGATTTATATCCTCGATGTTGTTAAGCTTATCAAATTTACAGGAGATGTTGAAAGGCTTTTAAGGCTCAGAGGTCTTGGCCGACTTTCGTATGATATAATCATGTCACACGTAAAACCATATTTAGAAGTTTAAAAATGCATTGGGCGATTTCCGGAGTAACCGGAACCGGGCTTTTGCTCCAATCTTTTGTAATAACCAAAAGGATTTCCACGACAATCCCATATCGCGTACAGCCGCCACTACCATACAGTTGTGCCAACTGTTGTTCTATCTGAAGAAGCTAAGGTATTCGACCATCAAACTTATTGATTAACCTTCTAAGGAACAGAAGGTAATCAATTAACTGGGCAAGGGTAATACAAGCGCTTAACCGTAAAATATTTTCTCCCCGCAGAAAGAAGAAGTTCTCCGTGTAAAAAATTTTTTACTGGCGCCCCTTGCCCTCAAAGTTTTCCGGCCTCATGTTCTTACTTCGACTTCAGGCATACCGTCACTTCGTTCCGGCAGCAAAGTTCTGGGTTCCTCGAAAACTGTAAAGACGAAATTTTCGAAAACTCCTGATGGAATATTTTTCGAAAATTTTCCTTCGGATGCGTTCAGTTTTATCAA
>JAIFMH010000275.1 GCA_020048595.1 Bacteroidota bacterium
GCTTATATCCGCTTAGGTGAGAAGTTTAAAACCTGTGATTTTAAGTATAACTGGACTTTTACGGAACATTAGGTCAGGGAAGGCGTTATACGTTAATCGTTATTGAGTAAAGAAAAATAGAAAATAGAAAATGGAAAATAGAAAATAGAAAATGGTGGCAGGGGATTAATAAACACTATCCCCTAAATTCCAACCCCTAAATCCTAACTCCCCAAAAATTAATAGTAGAAGCCCGTATAGCTTATCAAGTAAAGCCTATCTAAAAATGCAGAAATATGATCCAATATAAGTCAGATACTGAGGCGCTTAAAGATTTTTTAGTAAAATATGATGCTTTACGGTCCGAAATTGGAAAAGTAATAGTAGGGCAGGATGAAATCGTAAAAACATTGCTTATTGCAATTTTTTCCAGGGGTCATGCTTTATTGGTAGGTGTTCCTGGTTTGGCTAAAACGCTGATGGTAAATACACTTTCACAGGTGTTGGGTTTAACTTACAGCCGTATTCAGTTTACTCCCGACCTGATGCCATCGGATATTATCGGCACCGAAATCCTGGATCAGGAACGCAAATTCCGCTTTATTCGCGGACCCGTTTTTGCCAATATTATACTTGCCGATGAAATAAACCGTACGCCGCCTAAAACCCAGAGTGCATTACTCGAAGCTATGCAGGAAAAAGCGGTTACCGTTGCCGGTATAAGCCATAAACTGGAAGAACCATTTTTTGTTCTGGCAACGCAAAATCCGATTGAGCAGGAGGGAACTTATCCACTGCCCGAAGCTCAGCTCGACAGGTTTATGTTCAATATCTGGCTCAACTACCCGACATTTGAAGAGGAAATCCAGGTGGTGAAAAATACTACTACCATGCATTCTGCTTCACTCAATGTTATTCTTACGGCCGATGAAATAAAATACTTCCAGGATCTGATCCGCCGTATCCCGGTAGCCGATAATGTGTATCAGTATGCTGTTAAACTTGCTTCAATAACTCGTCCCGGAACGCCTATGGCACATGCCTGGGCAAACAATTATTTGACATGGGGCGCTGGTCCGCGTGCATCGCAGTACCTTATACTTGGAGCCAAATGCCATGCAGCTGTCAGCGGCAAGTACTCACCCGATATTGCCGATGTGCAGGCCGTTGCAACTTCCATTCTCCGTCACCGATTTGTCCGCAACTACAAAGCCGAAGCCGAGGGAATTAAAGAGGAAGATATTGTAAATGAGTTTTTGAAATAAAAAATAGGATATTTATAACAGATAAACCGGTTCCAGTGTGGTTCCGGTTTTTTTATTTGTAATCAGTGGTAAATATAAAATCAAAGATTGAATAGTTGAAATTAATGATAAAAAACTTTGTGTTTCTTGCCAAAATGAATCAAGCATTTATAATAGTTGTATATTTATTGAATTATAGTGAGGATGAGGCTTTAGCAGGCTATTTTTATACTAAAATGAGATATAACTCAATAAAACTTTTTTATGCTGTATACACTGTTTTTTCTCCCGCTTGTTAAAAATATTGAACGAGTAATCAGATCATCTTCAGACTTTAAAATAATTGCATTAGTAATTTTATGCCTGATAAGTGGAACGGTTAGCGGGCAAAAACTTATTGAAAGCAGGCAAACCAGTTATTATACCTATATCTATAAAATTACAAATAAGGAGGCCCGGAAGGTTTATAAAAAGGATATCTGGAAAGTTGATCCGACCTATTTTCACACTTTAGTCGATTCTTTTCTAACTGACGATCAGTACACGGGCAAACTACCTGCCGGTCACTACCTGAAAACATATTCAGAAAAGAACAAACAAATGCTAAGCATTGCTTCAGTGCCGGTTTTTGATGTTTTAATATTGAATAACAATACGGATTTATGTATACAGGTTTATGATTTAAAAGGGAATATCATATCCGATGCAAAAGTTAAAGTGGGGATGAAAAATCTGGGATTTGACAGGAAAACTCAATCCTATATCGATAAAAAGTCAAATCAGAAAGGTCTGTTGAAAGTTAGTCGTGATGGGATTACAGCTTTTTTCGACTTGTCCAGGCAATACAATAATTCCGGGATTAAAAGAGGAACGAGAAAAATCGTTTATGGTACTCCTGTAAAATATATCTGGATGCCGGTAAGGTATATTATCTATTTGCCAATTGATGGTGTGAGGTCAATAGTTAATGGCTGGCCGCAGGGAACCATAAACAGAACAAAGAACTTCTTTGTAAAAACCTATGAAAAAGTTGCCTGCATTTTTGATGATTCCTATTGCAATTCATACTCCGATAACAAGTTTAAGCAAAAACACACAGGGTACATAGTGTTCAATAAGCCAAAGTATTTGCCCGGCGATACTGTTAAATTCAAGGCTTTCCTGATGGCTAAAAAAGGAAAACCTGTAAATGAAACTGTCAATGTTATTCTCAATACCAATAGAAAATCTATTCAATTAACAAAGCTGAAGCCTTACAGAGAGGGTGGCTATGAATACAGTTTTTTCCTTCACGATTCACTCGATTTGGTATTAGACAGGTCTTATTATATCAATATTGAACTGAATGGCAGAAAAAAATATATTGGCGGATCCTTTCAATATGAAGAGTATGAATTGTCAAAAAACAAGCTTGAGATACGTGTAGATTCCGACAAACAATATAAGGGAAATCCCTATAAGGTTTTTGCCAAAGGCACTGACGAAAATAGCCTTAACCTGATGGATTCCAGGTTAGAAATATTCATCAGGCCAAAGCAGATAAAGGAATACTTTAACAAATATGTGTTTATTCCCGATACCTTACTTGTTTTGAAAATGGAACTTGATCCTAACGGGGAAACAGAGATCCCAATTCCGGATTCTATATTCCCGGATGCAAATCTTCTTTATGAAATACAGGTCAGGTTGCTTACTTCGGATAATGAGGCGTTAACGGAAAAGAAAGAAATTGAATACTATCACTATAAACAAGAATATGAAATTGCTGTAAATGCAGATTCATTACAGTTCGTTTATAAGAAAAATGGTATTACTGAATCAGTAAAGGTTAAAATTATTGCAGCCGACAATTTTGGAAATGAAACTGAAATACAGAGTTCAACAACTCCATGTAAATTGTTTTTAAATCCATATTACAAAGAATACATTGCCAGATCTGATAGTTTTGAGCAAAGCTTTGACATTTCGTTGGAGCCGTCGCAGTTACAATGCCTATCAGAAAGAACAAATGATTCCATTTTCATTGTGTTTGAAAATCCTGGTAAACTGCCGTTTTCGTATACCATTTATAAGAAAAATAATGAGCAGGCCCGAGGGTATACGGACTCACTCTCCGTGGCTCAAAAAACTTCCGGCTCTCAAAATTATTTTGTTTCGCTAAGGTATTTGTGGGGTGGAAAAATAAAAGAAGAGAATTATAGAATCCCTTACAATGAGAAAACTTTAAAGTTAGCAATTACTCAGTCGAAAATAGTATATCCCGGTCAGAAGACTAAAATCGAAATTCTTGTAACCGATGTTGATGGCCATCCGGTTGAAGGTGTTGATTTAACGGCATATTCGCTAACAAAGAAATTCGACTATTCTGCTCCTCAGTTACCTTATTTGGGTGAAGACAGAAAGAATAAATCAGTAATTAATAATTTCAATTTCAAAGATATTGAAACTGACGAACATCCTGGGTTGTTCCTTGATTATGAAAAATGGAAAATTCAGGCCGGCCTCGATTCAATTGAATATTACAAATTTATTTATCCTGAAAACCGTTTATATAGTTTTGAATATGTACCTGGGGATTCATTAACCCAATTTGCACCCTTTGTCATGTCAAAAGGTGCAATCACGCCAATTCATGTGATATATATTGATAACAGACCGGTTTATTTTAGCTGGTCAACAAACGACAGGCCTTATTCATTTAAAATAAATCCGGGATATCATCAGTTGAAACTCCGCACAAAAACCAGGATTATAACAATGGATAGTGTGTATATAAATAAAGGGAAAAAGCTGGTTTTTAGTATGAATGATGATCTGTTTCAAAAAAATATCAGGATTGCAAAAGCCGAACCGGAATTAAGCAAATTTGAAAAACGGTCGTTGTATAATTATGTATTTCCATATAGATATAATTTTGGTGATAGTTTTGCTTTCCTCGAATCAGGCGATGAAATACAGCTCCTTAATTCTTCGGGTAAGAATTTTAATCACACTAACCTGGCTGGTCCGGTGGCAGGAAATGTCACATTTAAACTATTGGACGACTTTTCTACAAACTTTGTGCACGAACCATTTTTCGAGTATGATTTTGCTCCCGGCTTACTTAAAATGCGGAATATAGATGAAAAACAGCTGTATCCGAAATATTTGAATTTTTCTCAGCACGACGATGGATTATCAGATCTTATCTTCACCAGAGAACGACTGAACCAGGAATGGAAAAATTACCTGGATAACAAAAGATTTATGACGGCTCGCTACAGGTATCCTTCCTCTACTACAGCAGGTGCCGGGAAACTGCTGCTTGGTATTTCAAATCAAAATAATAAGGGAGCAGAAGTGCCGATAAATATCCTTGTATTCAGGTATGATAATCCAAAATTCATAAGAGTTTATCCTGGAAATGCTACCACTGTTCATCAGCTTGAGAAGGGGTTGCATAAACTCGTCTTTTTTTATTCCGGGGCAAAGTACTTTACTGTTGATTCAATTGATATTCAAACAAATGGATTGAATTATCGCAGAATTCAGGCGCCTGCAATATTGCTTAAAGATGCATTTAGTGTTGATGTGAATAAGATCATTGAAACAGCAATTTTTAAAAATGTGTCGAGCTATCAGGATGAAGCAAAGGAAATGAAGCAAATCTATGAGAGTTACCAGATGCAATACAGATATACAGGAAATGGAAGCGTGGTTGATGGTTTTGTTTATGATGCCGAAACAGGAGATCCGTTACCCGGTGCCACGATACTTGTTAAAGGAACGTCCTATGGAGCTTTAGCCGATTTAAACGGATATTATTCGATTAAACTACCGCAAGATAAATACATACTTCAATTTTCATTTGTAGGTTGCGTAACACAGGAAATTAATGTGGGTTATAATAACAAAGTTGATGTCCGGCTGATGTATGAAAGTATGGCCATGGAAGAAATAGTCGTTATAGGATACGGGACTCAACGTAAATCAAACATGGTTTCTGCTGTTGTAAGCATGTCGTCAAGTAGTTTAACAGGAGCAATTCCAGGATTAAACTCCAATCTCATGAATGGATTAACCGGGAAAGTTTCGGGGATTCAGATTACCACTACAGATGGAAAGCCAGGCAGCCCGGTAAATATTCATATCAGGGGAGCAAACACAGCCACGTTTCAAAACACTCCGCTATATATAATCAATGGGAATGTTTATACCGGTAATATTGATGATCTTAATCCGGATTTAATAGAAAGTATCGAACTATTGCAAGATGCAAGTGCAACGGCAATTTATGGTTCTTTAGGTGTTAATGGTGTGGTTATTATAAAAACGAAAGGCGGATCCTTTCAACCAACTGCACAACGAAAGGTTAAAGGAGCTGAATATGATCAGGCCTTTTTTGAAGCTGCATCAGAATCAAGTTCAATCAGGGAAAATTTTTCTGATTATGCGTTCTGGCAACCCAAACTGATCACTGATAAACAAGGTAAGGCAAGTTTCGAAGTTACTTTTCCTGATGATGTTACCAGCTGGCAGACCATTTACCTGGCTATGAATGATAAAAAACAATCGGGACAAACGGAAAGTATTGTCAAATCGTACAAGCCACTTATGGCACAATTGGCTGTTCCAAGATTTTTAGTACAAACGGATACTACATTTGTAATCGGAAAGGTTTTGAATTATACCTCTGATTCTTTGGCTGTAACTACAAATTTCGAAGTGGATGAGAAAAATCTGTTTTCGAAAAAACAAGTCTGCATTAACTCCATTGTCGACACATTAACTGTAATAGCAAAAGAGGATTCGCTCAAAGTTAAATATTATCTTCAAAAACCGGATGGATATTTTGATGGTGAACTGAAAGTAATTCCGGTTTATCCGATAGGTTTGGAGGAAACAAAAGGAGATTTCGTTGTGTTGGATGTTGACACAACCCTCCAAATGACATTTGATACTGCACTTGGCAATGTGAGTTTGTATGCCGCTGCCGGTTTGATTGATGTGGTTGACAATGAAATAAAATACCTGGTAAATTATAAATATTCGTGTAACGAACAGCTTGCATCTAAGCTTAAAGCGCTGCTTGCACAAAAGCTTGTGGCTCAATATAAAGATATAGAATTTAAGGATGACAAAGACATTGAGAAGATAATTCACACACTTCTGAAAAACCAAAAAGAAAAAAGCCTTTGGGGATGGTGGCCCGGTTCTGCTACCAGCTATTGGATCAGTCTTCATGTAATGGAAGCGTTATCACAGGCCAAACAAATGGGATTTATGGTGAGATTGGATGAAAACCAGATTACGACAAGCCTCATTTGGGAATTGGAAGGCAATAGGAATTTTGCGGCAGTAACCAGGATATTACGGATTTTGAGATTGTTGAATTCTCGCATTAATTATGAAACGTACATAAAAGATATAGAACGAATTAAAATACTAACCTTGAATGAACAGCTTCAACTTCTGGAGTTGAAACAACTCTGTGGTTTACCCCATAAAATTGATACTCTTGTAAATTTTAAAAAGAAAACAATGTTCGGGAATATCTATTTCTCTGATAATAAGTCTGGTGCTGAACTTTTGGATAATGATGTTCAGAATACCATACTTGCTTACCGGATTTTGAAAAATGATACTACTGTAAAACCGGCAATGCTAATAAAGATCAGGAACTATTTCCTGGAAACCAGACGGAATGGAAACTGGCTCAACACGTATCAGTCGTCACAAATAATTGAAACTATTCTACCTGATTTACTGGGCAATAAAACTAAATTGCTAAAGCCAACGTTGCATATTTCCGGAGATGTGAACAAATCAATTACTGATTTTCCGTTTGAGTTAAAGTCAAACCCAATACAGCGGATTACAATTTCAAAAACCGGGGATTTTCCTGTTTATTTTACGTCGTACCAACGCTATTGGAATTATGATCCTCAGATAAAAAACAACGATTTAATAATTACTACAAGCTTTAATAATGAAAAATCATTGGTTCTTAAAGCTGCACAGGAAACCAAACTGATCGTTACTCTGGAGGTGTTAAAAGATGCCGATTACATTATGATAAATATCCCGATACCGGGTGGTTGTTCCTATGCCAAAAAAGGCAACAATTACAGAAATGAAGTACACCGCGAATATTTCAAAAATGAAACAACAATTTTCTGCGAACGACTCGGGAGAGGGAAATATACCTTCGAAGTAGATTTGATTCCCCGATACTCTGGAATATATACGTTGAATCCTGCTAAGGTTGAATTGATGTACTTCCCTACCTTTAATGCAAATAACGAACGCAAGAAAGTAACCATTAAATGATTTTCAGCCTTTCGCGAATGGGAAACTCCAATTGGACTTAGCTTTATAGCAAAGTAAGCTCTTAACAGTTTTTATAAAACCCTTTGCTCTATTCTATTGATTCGGACAAAATGTGTTTATCTTTGCAAAAAAATAATTGAACCAATAAAAAAAACAATAACAAAAATGGCTGTATTAGTAGGAAGAAAAGCGCCTCAGTTTGAGGCAGATGCTGTAATAAATGGTGGCGAATTTGTCGAGAAATTCTCTCTCGCCCAGTATATCGGCAAAAAACACGTTGTATTTTTCTTTTATCCCCTCGATTTCACTTTCGTTTGCCCAACCGAAATAATAGCATTTCAGGAAAAACTGGCTGAATTCGAAAAACGAAATGTACAAGTTGTAGGCTGTTCAGTTGATAGCAAATTTTCGCATTGGGCATGGCTCAATACCGAAAAAAATGCTGGCGGTATCAAAGGTGTTACATTCCCATTGGTTTCTGACCTTTCAAAAACCATTTCCGAAAACTACGACGTACTTGCCGGTGAGTGGGAATATGATGAAGACGAAGAATATGTTGAATTCAATGGCGATGCAGTTGCATACCGTGGACTGTTCCTGATTGATAAACAAGGCGTTGTCCGTCACCAGGTGGTTAATGATCTGCCATTAGGCCGCAGTGTTGAAGAAGCTCTCCGTATGGTTGATGCACTTCAGTTTTTCGAAGAAAACGGTGAAGTATGTCCAGCCGACTGGCACAAAGGTGATGAAGGCATGAAAGCTACTTCAGAAGGCGTTGCTGAATACCTTAGCAAACACTAATATCCCGCCTTATAGAGATTAAGACCGGCCCTGAGCCGGTTTTTTTATGTACTCAACCCTTTCTGGCCATCTGATTGCCGGATTAAAAATGCTTTTAAGAGCGACTACTCAAAAGCTTCGTTAAAAAAATAAATGTTGTCGTGTAAAAGATTTATATTGTCCCTCCGGAAATTTATTAAAAGAAAATCTTTACAGGTAGTCTTATTGAGATCTTTTGATTTTCCAATTGGACAGCAGGAATTGCCCTGTCGGGACAATATGTTGGTAGAAAGATAATTATAAATATAATCAAAGTCACGTAGGGGCGATATATTTCAGGAATACAGTTTACATTCAGGATGATAAACAGTGAATGCGAATTAAAAATTTTCCGCAAGTTTCCTTAATTCCGCTAATTG
>JAIFMH010000290.1 GCA_020048595.1 Bacteroidota bacterium
AATGGTTTTTATGACCTGACTAATATTTTGCCTGCAGGACGTGCAATTTTGAATAAATATGATCAAAGCAGTATGCTCTCTTTCTTTGGCCGGGTAAATTACAAATTCAACAATAAATATTTACTAACAGGTACACTACGTGCTGACGGAGCATCTCCATTGTCAGAAGGTAACAAATGGGGATATTTCCCTTCAGTAGCCGGTGCATGGATTATTTCCGAAGAATCCTTTCTGAAAGGCAATTCAGTAATCAATAACTTAAAGATGAGATTGAGCTGGGGTCAGACAGGAAACTCAGCAGTTAATCCTTATCAGACACTTACTTCCCTGGGAAGCGAAAAAACATATTATACCTATGGCACTCAGTTAATAAACGGACTTATACCAGCCGTTCTGGGTAATTCAGATCTTACATGGGAAACAACTTCTACCTACGATGTGGGTATGGATATTTCAATATTTAAGGATAGAGTGACTGCAACCATTGACTATTACTATGCACAAACCAACGATCTGTTGCTATACAAGGGATTGCCTGCAACATCTATTTATCCTCAGGTTTTGGCTAATGTTGGAAAAACTGAAAACCGCGGATTTGAGTTAGGATTAAATGTAAGAGTTGTCGAAGGGAAAGATTTTGGGTGGAACACTTTCATTAACTATTCAATGAACCGCGATAAAATTGTAGCTCTTGCAAGCGGTGCCACCCAGGATATCTCAAATCCGGACCAGGCATTGATAGTGGGAAGCCCTGTACGTTCTTTTTATGGATATGAGGCTGATGGATGCTGGAAAATTGAAGAGGCTGTTCTGGCGAAAAAATACAACAAGGTTCCGGGAGATATAAAAATTATTGACGCGAATAATGATTCCGTAATTAACGACCTGGACAAAAGAATTTACAATAAGAGTCCTAAATATATTTTCGGATGGAGCAACTCTTTCACATACAAAAGCTTTACTTTATCGGCACTTGTTTATGCAAGGGTTGGTCAATGGATACAATACGACTATAACACTGCGTATAAGCCTACTGAACAGGACGGTTCACCTGATGTTGATTTCTGGACTCCGGAAAACCAGGGGGCTAAATTTCCACGTCCGGGTATAGCTTCACAGAATGACATGCCGGCATTAGCCTTCGAAAATGCATCGTTCCTGAAAATTAAAGAAGTAACACTTGGTTACAATCTTCCAAAAGAACTTATCGGAAAGATTGGTGTCGATAATCTCCGTTTATACGCTTCGTTACAGAACTATTTTACCTTCAGCAATCTTGATAATTACGATGTTGAACGGGGTGGCGCTATCTCCAATCCATTATCCAAACAAATGGTATTTGGAATCAATCTGGAATTTTAATCTCCTTAATAGAAACAATATGAAAACGAAATTCAAATATATCACTATACTTTTTGCAACACTTTCACTGCTGAGTGTTTCGTGCAAAGATTTTCTTGAAGAAGATAACCGGACCGGCTCCACCGAAGATGTTGTTTACTCAACAAAATCAGGACTTGACGGGCTGGTTGCTTCCAGCTACACCTACCTGCATGCCTGGTATGGAAAAGAAGCTGCCTTCGGTCTTAGCGAAGGTGGCACCGACACATGGCTTACAGGTTACGATAACCGCCAGAAGGTGCTTATCGACTATTCCGGAATTACTCCTGAAGTTGCCACCAGTTCGCGTGAAACGATGAATGCATGTTTCGATGAATACTGGGAGCTTTTCTACACTGCCATAAACGTTTGCAATACCGGTATTAAATATGTCAACTTAGCTCCTTCAAATATTCTCTCGGCAGCCGAAAAAGATGCTTACCTGGGCGAATTGCAAACACTACGTGCTTTCTATTACTGGCATCTGGTCGAAACCTGGGGCCCTGTTCAGATTAACCGCGAACCTATAACCAATGCATCGTCCGAAGCACACCGCGATTCAGAAGAAGATGTGT
The DNA here is from genome assembly GCA_020048595.1 of Bacteroidota bacterium. GTDB lineage: Bacteria > Bacteroidota > Bacteroidia > Bacteroidales > UBA4417 > UBA4417. The sequence continues at coordinate 1,956 of JAIFMH010000290.1, forward strand.
ATGCGTTTATGCTTGAAGATGTTGACGATGCAATTGTGAAACTTGCAGCAAAAACAGGTAAAACGGGACGAATCAACCTTTGGGCTGCTAAAGCTTTAAAAGCCAGGCTGCTTTTATACAAAGGAAGTAAATTCAATGATAACCAGGCTTATGTTGATGCAGCAAAAACAGCTGAAGAAGTAATCAGTGGTAGCGGCAGTTCTTTTTACACCAATTATGCTGATTGCTGGAGCGGTGCAAACGAAAACGGGGTTACTAATAAAGAAGTAATCTGGGCTGTGGATTATTCCGAAGTTCTCGAATACAATATTTTGCCAAGTAGGCTTAAACTGGATGCTACCGGAAAAAGAATGACATGGTCAGGTATGATTGCCCGTAATGCTAATAATACAACGGGAGGAAATGCATCACACCTTATGTTTGTGGGTGTTTGGAACATTGTTCCAGGGCTTACCAGCATTATGATCCGTACAGATACGGAAGCTAAAAAGACGCTAAAATACCCTTCGACAGGAGGACAAAACTACGATCTTGGGAAAAGCTATCAGCCATATAGCAAAGGATTTACCAGGTTCGTGCCTTCCGGATATCTCCTGGATCTTTTCAATGATGAAACCGATCAGCGTTACCAGGCATCTTTCCGCGATGTATACTATGTAGCTCCTTCCCTGGGAAATGCTTTTGCAGGCGGAGTTGCCCCTCCATCCGGTTTTGCTGAATTGAGAGATACAGCAATCTATCTTTCAAAACACACCGTAACAGCAGAACAAATTGCCAGAGCCGCAAACCGGTATGTGCTTTTCTCAAGAACTGACGTTGGAAACTCAAAAGTTTATCCGTTATACCAGGATGCTGCCGGAACACTTCCTACCATTGCAACAACTGCAACAGGAAATGATAACTTCAAAGGTAACCGTATGTATATTCAGCTTAAAAAGTTTGATGATAATACCGGATCTATTATTCGCGATCTTGGTTCAAGAGATGCATTCATATTCCGTCTTTCTGAAATGTATTTGATTGCTGCTGAAGCCTATATGAAGTCAGGATCAGCCGGATTAGCATCACAGAAACTAAATGATTTACGTCAGGTACGAGCAAAAGCCGGACAGACTAATTCTCTTAGCAGTGCTGAGGAAGGACTGGTAAGCTCGCAGAATATAAACGTAATACTTGATGAAAGGGCACGTGAACTGTGCGGCGAACAGCAGAGATGGTTCGATTTAAAGCGTACCGGAATGCTGATTGACAGGGTTAAATTGTACAATGGATCAGCAAAAAATAATATTGCGAGCCATCATGTACTACGCCCAATTCCACAACCACAAATGGACGCTGTTTCAAATAGAACAGGAGCTTCAGATCCTAATGGATTCTGGCAGAATACAGGTTATTGATTATTGGTTAGGGTTGAGTTATTGTCAGGAGGCTGTCATTTTGTGACAGCCTCTCTGATTTGGTGCCGGTTAATTCTGAATTTTCCAGTGCAGAATTTGGATTTAGGAAAGTGTAAGTATATTTGGTAGAGTGTTTTTCGATGAGAGGCTCCGATTTCGTCCATCTTTCAATTGATCAGTATAAAGTTGATTTACAAAAATTGCCTGATAAACAGAAATTTATATGAAACCATTGCAATGCACTTTTCTTTCAGGGCTGTTTATAATTATATTTTCATCAACAGCTTTGGCCCAGTACACTTTAAAAATGACGGTCGCACTGGATGGTAGCGGCGATTTTACATCCATTCAAAAAGCCATTGACAGCTGTAAAGCATTTCCCGACAAACGGATAACTATCTTTGTTAAGAATGGAATCTATCACGAAAAGATCCGGGTTCCTTCGTGGAACACACAATTATCCTTAATTGGCGAAAGCGTTGATAAAACAATTATTTCCTACAACGATTCTTTTGACAAAATTAACCGGGGACGAAACAGCACTTTTTTTACATACACGCTGCTTGTTGAAGCCAACGATTTCATTATGGAAAATATTACAGTTGAGAACACTTCAGGTCAGGTCGGACAGGCTGTAGCTCTGCATGTGGAAGGTGACCGGTGTGTATTCCGGAACTGCCGGTTTAAAGGCAACCAGGATACGGTATACGCTGCCGGGGAATCAAGCCGTCAGTATTTCCTTGATTGTTTTATTGAAGGAACCACTGATTTTATTTTTGGGGATGCAACTACGCTTTTCGAAAATTGTACAATTCATTGTAAAAGCGATTCATACATTACAGCTGCCAGCACTTGTGAAGGAAAACTTTTTGGTTTTGTTTTCCTGAAATGCAAACTCACCGCTGCGGATAACGTGTCAAAAGTTTACCTCGGCCGCCCGTGGCGTAATTATGCCAAAGTAGCTTTCCTTGATTGTGAAATGGGCTCTTTTATCAGTCCCGAAGGTTGGCATTACTGGTCGGAAAAGGATGATGTCAGTCATGTTCAATTTGGCGAATACAACACTTATGGTCCAGGTGCTGATGTTAGCCAACGTGTTGCATGGTCACATAGATTGAGCAAAAAAGAAACTTTAACGTATAGCAAAGAGAAGATATTTGCACCATATAGCTGGGAAATTACTTCCGGTAAAAAATGGTTTGATTCTGATTATAAATAAAAAGTGTTTGAATTGATGAAGCAAATCCTATCTGTTTTTATTGCTGCCTTATTGCTGATTTTTACTGATGGGGCAATGGCTCAAAATCCGAACAAGGCTTCCGAAGTTTGGATTTCCGATAATGGCGACGGAACCTATACAAATCCTGTATTGTATGCCGATTATTCCGATCCGGATGCTATTCGTGTAGGCGATGATTACTACATGGTTGCTTCATCATTTAACTGTGTTCCCGGATTACCGGTTCTCCATTCATTTGATTTAGTTAATTGGGAATTAATAGGTTATGCGCTTTCTAAGTTGACTCCAATTGATGTGTTCGACAAAGTTCAGCATGGTAAGGGTGTTTGGGCTCCATGCATCCGTTACCACAAAAACGAATATTACATTTTTTATCCTGATCCTGATAATGGAATTTACAGAATTAAGTCTGTTAATCCGGCTGGACCCTGGTCGGAACCCTTATTGGTTCAACCTGGAAAAGGACTTATTGACCCTTCTCCTCTCTGGGATGATGATGGTAAAGCTTACCTGGTTTATGCACTGGCAGGAAGCAGGGCGGGCGTAAAAAGTGTTATTTTGATCAGCAGGATGAGTATGGACGGAAACCGGTTGATTGGCAATCCTGTTATGATATTCGATGGGCATAAAGATCATCCAACTGTTGAAGGACCAAAAATCTACAGGCGCAACGGGTACTATTATATATTTGCTCCGGCAGGAGGCGTTTCAGCAGGCTGGCAGATAGTTTTACGCTCTGAACACATACTTGGTCCATATGAAGTGAAAACATTGATGGCACAGGGAAAAACCGATATCAACGGACCGCACCAGGGTGCCTGGGTTGATACAAAAACCGGTGAGAACTGGTTTCTGAATTTTCAGGATTTAGGTGCTTATGGCAGAGTGGTACACCTGAATCCGATGAAATGGATCAATAACTGGCCTGTTATCGGTATTGATTTTGATGGCGATGGCATCGGTGAACCAGTTCGGACTTATAAAAAACCAAACGTTGGTAATACCTTCCCTGGTATGACACTACCTGAAAGTGATGAGTTCAGTACTCCTGAATTAGGTTTGCAATGGCAGTGGCAGGCCAATTATCAGACTACCTGGGGCTATCCTTCCGGGAATTTGGGATTTTTCAGGCTGAATTGTATTCCCCGGCCTGCTGATTCGGCTAATTTGTGGAATGTTTCAAGTCTTTTGCTGCAAAAATTTCCTGCTCCTGAATTTACAGCAACAGCCAAAATTACTTTCGATGCACGTTATAAGGGTGAGGAAACAGGGCTGGTAGTAATGGGAATGGATTATGGAACTCTTTCAATAGGAAGAACCAATGCCGGCCTGGAAATCCGTACTATAGTCTGCAATCAAGCCGACAAGGCTGGCAAAGAAGAAATTATAGCAACTAAGCCTGTTGATTCCTCGACCATTTATTTCCGTGTCCAGGTTCGCAAAGGAGCAAATTGCCAGTTTAGTTACAGCACTGATGGAGAAAATTATACCACTATCGGCAATTCCTTTAAAGCCCGTGAAGGAAAGTGGGTCGGAGCAAAGTTTGGCTTATTTGCCTTAGGTAACAGCATAGTTAATGATGCAGGTTCAGCAGATATAGATTGGTTTAGAATAACAAAATAAAATGATAAATCTGGTTATAAAAACTCCTGCCCCAGGAAGTATCCCAAGGCAGGAGCATATATAAATTGTAACCAGGTTATTAAATTGATTTCCCCGTCGGTTTAAGGTCATCGCCCAGAGGATTCATTGTTGGCATTAACAATTGGACTATTCCAAGAACAATAAGGTAAAGCGTACCTGCAATCAGGAATGCATAGAAATAGCCTTCTTTGCCCTGGGCATCAAGTACAGATCCTAAGCTAAAGTCAGCCAAAATGCCTGCTACAGCTCCAACCATACCGCCGATTCCTACAACCGAGGCTGTGGCTTTCTTCGGGAAAATATCACTCACAAAAGTAAACACGTTTGCCGACCATGCCTGGTGTCCGGCAGCAGCCAATCCAATAAGAACAATCGCAATCCATTGATTATCGGTTTTTGTGGCAAATGAAACGGGAAGGATAATAACTCCGCATAGCAGCATTGTAATTTTTCGTGAGAAGTTTATACTCCTGCCACTTTTTATCAATGCCGACGAGAGGTATCCTCCAAAAACACTTCCAAAGTCGGCAAGCACATAAATAATTAGCAGCGGCAAAGCCAAAGTCTTAATATTTATGCCAAACTGATCAAACAGGAATTTACCGCCCCAGAATAAATAAAACCACCATACTGCGTCAAGAATCTTGGTAAGACTGAATACCCATGTTTGTTTTAATGGAAGTACTTTTATCCACGGGATTTTTTCTGTTGTTTCAGGCTCTGAATCACTAAGAATATGTTCAAGTTCAGTTTTAGATAATTTCGGATTGTCTTCAGGTTTTTTATAGATTTTCAACCACATAAAAAGCCATATTCCGGATAAAACCCCGGTGATCAGAAATGGATATCTCCATCCGTCTCCATTTTCGGCAACAACCAGCATAACCACTATCGGTGCCAGTATTGCTCCAACACTGGTAGCGGCGTTAAAAATCCCTGTTGCAAAAGCGCGCTCTTTTTTAGGAAACCATTCCGCTACAGTTTTGATGCTTGCCGGAAAGTTTCCTGACTCACCAAAACCGAGCCCGAAACGGGCGAGTATAAAACCGGGTAAAGCAAAGCTTTTGGCAATAGTGGCATGTAACATTCCAAAAATACTCCATATTAAAATAGACAGGGAAAATCCCTTCTTGGTACCCAGCCTATCGATAAGACTGCCCATTATCAGCAGCCCGATAGCATAAGCTGCTTTAAAGGACATATTGACCAAAGCATAGTCTTTGTTAGTCCATTCAAACAATTCCATCAGTTTAGGAGCCATAACCCCTAATAAACTCCTGTCGAAATAGTTGATGGTTAATGCGAAGAAAAGCATAGCTAATATCCGCCAGCGGTAGTTCCCTGTTTTGCTCATCGTATTCTATATATTTATGTTACACTCTAAAAGCATGTTAATACTAAACCTTAGTTGCGCAAATACTTCATTTCTCATGGTGATAATAGTTTCAAATCAAACTTACGCAATAAATATTTGTTTGCCTCCGATTGCTCAAAAACCGGTAATTAAAACTCAAAAAATACACATTCGGACCTTTTAACTCTCCATCCCGGTTTCCGGAATCGTAAAAAAATGAATGTCATTGTATAAAGACAGTTTATTGGTCAGGTAGTCCATTTTTTTTTATAACTCCAGCATTTTCACGTTAAGGATTATTGCCCTGTCGTGGAAATGTCAGAATCTGTTAGTTCCCATGATGATTTTTCTGAAAAGATCTTTTTTGCTTACTTAAATCAGAATCAGGATTTTGTAGTTCAGCAAAAAATGAAAAAGCAGCGTCATCAAACCTGGTTATATTGAAAGGGTAAAACTGATTGACCTTATTTTTATGATGGTTTCTTTATCTGGCTTTTGCGTTTGCTTCACTGGTATTTGAATTTCGGCGGGCTAAAATGATCCATACCATACTGCTTAACACTAAAGTCAGAATCATTTGTGCGATTAGAAATGTAATTTCAGCTTCATCTTTAACAAATGCCATGGAAAATACTACCAGGTACATGGCATAACAGAATACTTTACTGATTATAATTGATCCGAAAGCACTCAGGAATGATCTCCTGGTTCTCTGATAAAAGTAAAGAAACAGCCATACATTCAGGACCAGCTCAGCCATAATAATCATCATTTTTACCGGTGCAGGATGTCCTGATACCAGGAATGAGAATAAAGGCAGCACAATGGCCAGGGCATACGCATTCAACCGCGACGAATAGAGTAAAGCCAGCACAAGCATTACGCGCATCGGTTCTATATAATAAACCGGGATTTTAAACAAATGCGACGCAGCAGGAACCAGGCCAACAAAAACCAATGCCGCTATATCAGTAATGGCTGTTCTGTAGCGAAATGTTCCCAAAGGAAATATTGTTGTTTCCATAAAATTGTTTCAAATTTATACGCGTTTGCAGCTAAGAAAGAAATGACAGATTAGCA
>JAIFMH010000019.1 GCA_020048595.1 Bacteroidota bacterium
AAGAACCGGAAACAGATGGGCGAGCCGATGGTTTATTTGCATTTGACTTGACAGTAGGTATATTGCCAGAACTTCTTTCTACCGACTTTTTAACATCTGATTTCGTGGAAGAAGGATTGGTCGATGGCCTGGTTGAAGGCTTTGACGTAGCCGGCGTTGTAGTTGCAGGCCTGGTTGATGGTTTGGTTGTACCAGGTTTTGTAGTTGGCGTAGTTGATGTTGGCCTGGTTGATGGATTTGTTGTACCAGGTTTTGTAGTTGGTTTAGTTGATGTTGGCCTGGTTGATGGATTTGTTGTTCCAGGTTTTGTAGAAGGATTAGTAGAGGTTGGCCTGGTTGATGGATTTGTTGTACCAGGTTTTGCAGTTGGACGGTTTACATTGTTATTGTTTGCTGGTCTTGAAGATGGACGATACCCGTCAGGATATTTTTTGTTGAAATCAGCCGATCCCTGGCTACGGGTTTCAGGACGGGAATATGTATTTTTATACATCCCGCTTTGCCTGTGCTGGTATACAGTGTTAGAATAAGAGCGATGACCATGGTAATAATGATCATTATAATGTGGATAACGGTGATAATAGCTATGCCTGTAATACCCATGATAATGGTTGTGGTAATGTGAATGGTATCCATAATAATAATCCCAGTAATAAGGCCTCCAGGGGTTCCAGTACGAAGGATAATAACCCCAGTACCATGGCGAACGGTAAACAACATACGTGGGAACATACATATAAGTAACTACAGGCCAGCTTGCTACCTCAACATAAGTAGTTTTTGTAACAACAACCGTTTCTTTTTGAACCGTATTGGTGTTTCCTGCATAGCCCGGATTTGCAGTAGATCCTGATCCATCATCATAATTAGGTTCAATGATGTAATTTTTACCGTATAATTCTTCATCACCTATCAATTGAACCTGCACCTGGTTGTTTTTATCTTTCTGAACAGTAAAAACAGCTATATCCTGGTTTTCTTTTTCAGTAACAGCAACCTGCAAAACAATGGTATGAGCATCGCCATCCACGTAATCGAGTACTTTGATATAATCGATCCGGTCGTCACCGTTAAGGTCCAGGTTATTTATTTTCGAATCTTCAGCATTCAGGTTCTTTTCAAATCCTTCGAGTGTTTCGGATTCCCTGAATAGGTCCATTACTGCATAAAGATTAAGGTTATCACCAGGCAGGTTTAATTTTTCTTCGTTGTTGTCCTGGGCTACAACTGTAAATCCCATAAAAATCAACAGGAATAAATTGGCGAGTGGTTTCAGGGTTTTCATGACCGTAGGTTTTAGTAGAAGCATGAATAAAATACTTTTGTTCTTATGTTTAGTTTTACAACAATCATACCAAGAATAAAGTGTCAGTGCTCAACTTTGAGTAAACATAAAATATTTAATCAGTATAATTACTATTATTCTATTTCCTCAATTTTTCCTATAATCTTCGATAGCATTTCGCTTAACTTTTCTTCAGGAGCAATGCTATTGTATTCTCCCCAGAATGAATCGTCATTTGAATACTTTGCATCCGAAAAAACCACATTAGGTTTCATTATCTCATCCCGCGAAAATTTCACAACATTGGCAGTATCGATATGGCAGGTAGCAAGTTCGAGAAAAGTATTGAAATTGTCGTACGATATATGTCGCCGCAAGCGTGTTTTTAGCTGAATATCACATCGGGCATGATTGAGGTAATACTTTCCGTTAAATGGCGCATAACTAACAGAGTAATTTATCCTTTCGAGTTTCACAATCAGTCTGCGGCTTTTTTTCAAAACCAGGTCATCGGCAGCTTTATCTAGGTATGCCGGGTTTATTTCGAAATCAGCTCCCAGAATCGCAAAACTCTCTTTATCAATATACATTGTTCCTGAATAAAGGGGATCTACTATATCTGTTTTCTGTACAAATGTTATTGCATATGCGTCCTTTGCATTGTACGAAATCAGGTCGGAATAGGTATATGTATAGTTTTCGGGCGGTGTGAGATCGAGAAAGCCTGGAATACATTTTGCAATATCAAGTTGCAGGGCCGAAAGCACACCAGCTTTGAGCTTTACATAAACGGTGTCCTTTGGATTTGTATTCTGTATTTTTCTTGATTTCAGCAATTTAACCTGATCAGAATGTTCACTTAGGGCATAGGATGATTTGAAAACTTTAAAAACTGCTTCCGAATAACTTATGTACCGCTTATTTTTCTGGACCCCTTCGCGGTAAAATGAAGTCATGTAAACCGGATTGCGGTTGTTGTTAACTTTCCGCTGCTCCACCGCTTTCTCAACAATGCTGTTGGGATCAATATAACGGATAATAACTTCCTGGATAGAAATAATCCTGCGCTCGAGGAAAATATCAACCTGCTGTTCATTTAACAGTTGGATCGGAATACGCTGACTCATATAACCCATGTGCGATACTACCAGCGAAGATCCGGAGTAGGAAGCCGGCACTTTAAGAGCAAAATATCCATCAGCATTCGTTACAGTGCCAATATTTTCCTCAAGTATGCCAATGGTTGCATAAGGAATGGAAGTTTTGTTTTCGTTATCGTAAATATGGCCTTTGATAGTAATATTCTTAATGGAATCCTGAGCCGGAATTGATGGTTGCGGCTCAATTGCACTACTTTTCTCATCTTTAGTGCGATAAAGCAGGATATGCTGCCCGATAACTTTATAGGTAATTTCCGGATTTTCAATAATATTATCGAGAACCGCTTTTAATGGCTCATTTTCCGCAAACAGTTTAACTCGTTTGTCACTTTCAACAATCTGACTGTCGTAAATAAACAGGCAACCAGCCTTATCGGAAATCAGGTTTAATGCATTGTAAAGAGTAGTGTGTTGTTTGGGAATTGAGATTGTTTTCTGCAGTAAGGATTCCTGCGCAGATACTGCACTAACAAAAAAGAGTAAAAAGCTGATACAACAGAAAGTTAAAGTGTCAAACACCCTGCGGGTGTTCAGACACTTTGGGCAATACCGGAAAGTAGCAACGCTTAAGATATGAAGATTAATTCGACCTTGCGTTCTCTTTATTTTCAGATAATACAACAGACCCATTTATATTTTGGCTTTTCAGGTTCAGGGTCAAACAAATAAGTTCGGTCATTTCTTCAGCAGTTTCTTTGTTGAAAGTAACTGTCAGTCGCCGGATTCCGATTTCTTTTTCTGTAATAACAAATGTAGTATTGAAATTCCGATTAAGCACACTAATAATATTTTGTAGCGGCTCATCTTTGAAATGCATATGCTGTTTATACCATAATGAAGCCTGATCAGCAACAAATTTAGATTTTACGATGTTATTTTTATTCGTAGTTACTTTTTCGCCAGCTATAACCAACTCGGAATGTGAAGGGTCTTTTTTTAGCGTAACTTTAACTTTCCCCCTGTCGACAAAAAGCGCAAAGCCTTCGTCATCCTCCGTTTTAACATTAAAAGCAGTGCCTAATACTTCAATCAGCACTTCATCAGTTTCAATAATAAATGGCTTATCCGGATTTGGAACAATGTCGAAAAATGCTTCGCCTTTAAGTTCAACGTTGCGCGAATCATTTTCGAATTCCTTTGGAAATGAAAACAATGAATTCTGCGCGATATAAATTACGGAACCATCATCAAGCGTTTTGATAAGTGTATTTGCTTCATTTGCAGTATTTACGCGAACCATTTCAGCAGGGCTTTTACGGTTCACCTGAAGATAAATAACAGCGCTTATTCCAACCAACACCAGTATAACTGCGGCGATACGAACCAGAACAGGCATGAAACGATTCCGGATTTCAACTGAATTTTCAGGAAGCAGATTTTCATTATCCAGGCGTGAGTGCAGTTTATTCCAGGCTTTGCTGGCATCAGGAGTTTTGGGTTCCCTATATCCTTTCATGGCTGACCATTGTTTTTTCATTTTTTCAATACTTATTTTATTCTCTTCCGAAACCGCAATTTCTTTCTCGAAATCATGTAATTCAACCTCGCTCATTTCACCACTCAGGTATTTCGCTAGAGAGAGGTTATTAAGCTGGCTATTTTCGTTCTTTTTCATGGTTCAATTGATTTTATTCGGATTTCGGAAGAATTTAAAAGTTCCCGGATTTAAAACTATTCCTAATTCACTCTTCATTTTCAGCTACTAATCTTCAATTCTTCCCCGGTGTATTCTCTCAGCGATTTCCTGAAAAACTGAAGCGCCTTTCCCATATCAGATTCCACTGTTTTAACCGAAATGGAGAGAATTTCAGCAATTTCGCGGTATTTTTTACCTTCAAACCTGTTCATCCTGAAAACTTTGGAGCAGCGCTCAGGCATTTGTTTTAATGTTGCATCTATCACCCGGTTCAGATCCTTCATTTCAATATCTTCCTGGTTTTCAACCGGAATCATTTCCTGAAAATCGTGTGAAACATGTTCGGCATATGTTTCGCGAACAGCCAGGTGTTCGAGGTAATGCAACGAATTATTCCGGATGGACTGATACAGGTATGCATTTAATGATAGTTTAAGACTGAACGTTTCCCTGTTCTTCCAGAAATTATAGAAAAACTCCTGCACAATATCTTCAGCCGTATCCATATCTCTCAGTATTTTATTCGCATGCTGACAAAGTGTTTCATAATACTTTACAAAAAGCCGCTCAAACTCCCTGATGTCGCCACCTTGAATTTTCTTCTGTATGTAGAAGTCGGGAAGGTTCATTATTAAGATTAGTTGAAATTATAAGAGTTAGAAGCGGAGAGTTACGAAGTTGACAGTTTTGAGTCGGATGCGGGAAGTCGGAAGGGTGTTTAATCCGTCCGACTTCCGGCAACAAAAAACTTTATCTTTTATTCTTTCTTCATGCTTTTCGAGAGCTTTTTAATTGCACTTTCAATAGATTCTTCAGGTTCAATGATATTGTATTCGCCCCAGAAATCGGGATCTGTAAAGTTTTGAACTTTATCAGCAAATACCATATTTGACTTAAACAATTCCTGATTCGCAAATTTAACTATATTATCTTCATGCCTGTCAGTAATAGCAACTTCCGACATTACAGTGTAGTAGTTTTTGAACAGTCGTTTTTTCCAGTCGCAACGGAATTTAAGATCAACACGGACGTAATTGAGATAATGTTTTCCTTTTTGCTCTTTATAGGTTACCAGGTAACTGGTTGAAGTTGGTAAAAAGATCAATCCCATAGGTTTTTTCTGAACAAACACACGTGAAGCCTTGTCTGCATCCTTCAGGTCGAGACTGAATTCAGCCCTGGTTATTGCAATGTTATCCTGTGAAATATAAAGTTTGCCATAATAGAGTGGTTCTTCTTTAATAATATTGGGAGAAAAACTGATGACCCAATTGGGTTTGTTATCGATATTTACGATCGACGCAAATTCGAACTGGTAATTATCCAGATTGTCCAATGCTATGCTTAAGTCAGTATTCTTAACAATATCGAGCAGCATCGAAACATTCGGGCCACCTTGTAATTGTACCATTAAGGTATCAGCCTTTTTTACATTTGTTCCTTTACGTCCTTTATATATTTTCACCTGGTCATTCTGCATGCTTGGATAAGGTGCTTTGTAAATATCAACCACAGCTTCAGAAATCGACAGATAGTCGCGACGTTGTCTTATAGTTTCGCGATAAAAACCAGTCATCATGTTGGGAACTTCAGGGTAATTCTTCCTGATATTGCTCAGGGCCATTTCCACAACACTTCGCGCATCATTTGGAATTACTGTTATCGCTGAAAGCATAATAGACTGAGGTTCAAGGAAAAAAGTCTTTTCTGGAGCCAGAGATTCACTGATCTTAAACCTGGTGGTAGTATAACTCAGGTGGGAAACTTCGAAAACGTCAATATTGCTGGCCTTACTGACTTTTAAAGTAAATTCACCTTCGGAGTTTGACACAGTACCTATTCCTGTTCCCGGAACCGAAATGGTGGCATACATAATTTTTTCGCTGGTTTGGGCATCTTTTAATTTACCGGTAACAGTAAAAAAGGTGTCATTACCATTCTGTGCATATACAGAGCCGTAGCCCGATAAAAAGATAATGATGATGCCTAATCGCTTTACATTGTGGATCAAGGTTTTCATGGCTGTTTATTTTATGGATTAGTAATTTGTATCGTTTTACAATTATAAGATACTTCAGAATGGAAATACCCTATGATTTTTGTTGTTTTTTTATTTAAATATCTGGAATATCAAAACAAAAGCGCCCCGCTACTGGTTTATAATACAAAACTAAAATAATGAGTTCACTATACAGTATTACACTTTTTCTTCACTCCTGGAACCGATGGCTTATCCTTATTGCCGGAGTAATTGTTATTGCTGCAGCAATCAGAGGACTATCGTCAAAAACGGAATATAGTTCTTCACAGCGCAAATGGTCACTGATCTTTTTGAGCAGCCTTCATCTGCAACTCCTAATCGGGATATTGATGTATTTCTTTATCAGTCCTATAACTATGCAGGCATTAAGTGATTTCGGCGCTGCAATGAAAGACTCAGCGCTTCGTTTTTGGGCAGTTGAACATGCTTTTGTTAACATTATTGCAATCGGACTTGCTCAAGCTGGAAGCATACTGGTAAAAAAGCAGAATAATTCAGCTGGTAAACACAAACGGACTTTAATCTGGTCAGGAATTGCACTATTGTTGATTCTGGCTATGATTCCAATGGGAATGATGGGTGTTGATCGTCCCTGGTTCCGGTTTTAAAATATCCGCAATCAGATTTACTATGAATTTAATAATACAAAAAGCCACTGCAAAATCAGCAGTGGCTTTTAAAATTTACCCGACTCATAATCAGGTCAGTATTAATAAAATTACATAGATTTTTCACCTTTAATTTTTATGACAAGTGCAATTTCATCATTGATGAAGTCATCTTTCAGATCATCGAAAAATTTCTTCGATTTGAATTTAATATCGTAAGCAGCCCTATCGATAGTAAATTCAGGTGTTGAACCTTGAAATGTTTCCCCTTCGGTAGTAATATCCGTTTGAAAGCTTACACTTTTTGATATTCCTTTAATAGTAAGATTACCAGTTAAAGTATATGATGTTTTGCTTTCCTTCGATCTTACAATCTGTGTAATTACAAATGTAGCTTCAGGATTGTTATCCACATCAAAAAAATCAGCCGAACGAAGGTGACCTGTCAGCTTACCATTGTACACAGAATCTTGAATATCAAGTACTTTAATACTTTGCATATCAAGTAAAAAGTCACCACCTACAGGAGTATTTTCCTTCATGAAGAGGTTACCTGATTTTATGGCGATTGTTCCGTTATGCTGGCCTGTTGGCTTGAATCCCTTCCATTCCACAACGCTTTCGGCAGGATTAACAGCATACTTGTCAGCACCTTCGGTGTTGGCAATAATTGTGTCAGCTTCTCCTATGTTAGCCTTTTTACCTTCCGGACCTGCACAGGAATAAAACATTCCCAGGCTAATAATTGCAGAATAAATCATTAGTCTTTTCATTTTCATAATTTTAAAGTTTAGTTAATTATAACCGACTTTGTTTAATATTGTTCAACATAGTTTAAACAATTTTAGAAATCAAATTAATTTTAAAATGTAAAACCAGTTACATCCTGGTATCAGCCTGACTGCAAGTACCTGAAAATAAAAAAAAGCAATAAAACAATTACATTTTTCAATTGTTTCAGATAGCTAAAAGTATAATAATAACTAACTTAGCATGAATAATGGTGCAATATATTGCTTTTCTGCGCGGTATTAATGTCTCTGGTCAGAAGATCATCAAAATGGAGGCACTGCGGAGTGTTTTGGTTGCAGCTGGATTTATTGACGTTAAAACCTATATTCAGAGTGGGAATATTTTGTTCACTACTGATCTGCAGGAAACCAGTCTTTTGATTTTGAGGCTTGAAAATCTGATAGAGAAAGAATTTAGATTCCGGACTGATGTGATTCTGCGTAAAGTAACTGATATCGAATCAATTGTAAGCTCGGCGCTATTCAGCTCATTGCGGAAAGATACAGGTGAAAAGTATTACATCACTTTTCTTAAACATGAATATCCGGAACCTTTAACCATCCCTATGTTCTCGAAAAATCAGGATGTGGAGATCATACATCAGAACCATATAGATTTTTACTCTATTTCAAGGTTGCACAAAGGCACTTATGGTTTCCCGAATAGTTTTATTGAAAAATTAACTGGAATTCCGGCTACAACCCGAAATCCAAATACATTGGAAAAAATATTAAAACTCTGAGATATTTTGTTGATCCGGTTATTCCCTGTTTTCCTTTTGTTGCTATTTTGCTCTCCAGATTACTTCCGTTTCCTTGTTAAATCAAGCAGCCCGTTAATAATGGTAAGCGGATGAGCGGGATTGCCAGGGATATAAAGATCTATTGGATATTTATCCAGAAAACTCCGGTCGATGGCTGGTGTTCCGGCAAATATTCCGCCGCTGATGGCATCCGTTCCTACAAGAACAATAATCTTAGGATCAGGAGTTGCATCATAACAAATCTGTAGCGGACCGGCCATATTTTCAGTAACAGGACCTGTAATAACAATACCATCGGCATGACGGGGCGAAGCTACAAATTCAATTCCGAAACGGCCCAAATCAAACTGTACATTGTTGGAAGC
>JAIFMH010000171.1 GCA_020048595.1 Bacteroidota bacterium
ATCCTCATGATATTCAGAAACTTACAGATACAATCGAAAGCGTGTTATACGAACTAAAGATTGAATTAGTTGAAATGTAAACGACATAAATGAGATCACTAAACGGGAACATTACAGACATCAGTACTTGGTTGGTTGTGTAACTATCTGTAATTGTTCCCTTTTTTAAATAATTAAGCTTTAACTTATTAAGTCTGAAGCAGTCAATATTACATATGGAAGAACTTCCGTAATTATAAAAAACGAAATGGGATAATTCTAATACTTAATAGTATGTCACAAAACATTCAACCGGAAAAACCGGAATATAAAGGAAAAGAAGCATACCTGGAAGCTGGTGCTGATTTTGTAATAACCAACCTTTCAGAGTTAAAAGAGCTGATCCGAATGATTAATGCAAGACTTGTGTTTCGAGAAAGGCAGTAAAGAAATGAAAGATCAGTTATTTAAAAAAGTAGTAACTAATCAGATCATGTAAAGCATTGACAAACAAATATATGCCACAGATTTCGCAAATTTCACAGAAAAATATACATTACATAATCTCAAATTTTATTTAAAAATCTTCTGAAAGCGGTTTAAATCTGCGTAATCTGTGGCTAAAATACTTTTCGATCAGGCTGATTAGTTACAAAAAGTAATATAATTATTGAGGTTGCTTTTTATTTAAACGTTAAGTTGAATTATTATTGATTACCCCCAGTTTTCATATTCATAAGAACATACCACTTAACTAAAATTTAACATTTAACAAACAATTTTCAAACTATTTCATAATATAAACTTAACCGTGAAACTGGTGAAAAATTATCGTTTGTTGACTTACTTTGCATCCGTTAAATCTAAAATATTTACTATGAAAAAACCATTACTCTTTATTGTTTCCCTTCTTCTCTATGGGGTATTAACCCAAGTATTTGCGCAGCAGCAATTACTTTCATTACGAATTCTTAAAACCGGCGAAGAGGGCGGTGTTAGCGTATCCTACGATGACGGCGAATTCCAGAATGATGTTATTGATAAATTTTTTGACGATGATCTTGATATGGGTTGGGAAGGAGAAGACCTTAATATTATGACTACTTTTCTTCGCTATCGCAACGTTACAATCCCAAAAGGAGCCACCATTGACTCAGCTATTCTTCATTTTTACGCCCACGAAGATGAAGCTGACCTGGCAAAAGTCACTGTATTTGCTGATGCAAGCGATAATTCACCTGAGTTTGTTGAAACAGAATTAATTGGTGATCGTACCTGGACCACCGTTTCGGCTACCTGGACTATTGCGGAACCCTGGACAATCTGGCAGCCTTACCGTTCGCCGGACTTAAAAGCAATTATACAGGATATTGTGAACCGAACTGGTTGGGTTTCGGGAAATTCACTCACTCTGTTTTTGCGAGGTGAAGATCAGGGTGCAAGCCTGCTGGATAATGCGAAGGATTTCGAATCGTTCGAAAATATTGAAGATCCCGAAGACGGTGGCGATGGTTTGCACCATCCCGAAAGAATTCCTGAATTAAAGATTTATTACACACTAAACCAGCAACAGGTAACCTTAAAAGTTGAAAAAACCGGTGAAGAAGGAGGTGTGGATGTATCTTATGATGATGGTGAATTTCAGAATGAAGTCATTGATAAATTTTTTGATGATGACCTCGATATGGGCTGGGAAGGTGAAGACCTGAATGTTATGACAACATTTATACGTTTCCGCAACGTAAACATACCAAAAGGAGCAATTATTGAATCTGCCATTTTAAATTTATTTGCTCACGAGGATGAAGCCGATGAAGCCAAAGTTACCATTTTTGCTGAAGCTACTGATAATTCACCTGCTTTTGTTGAAACCGAACTAATCACAGACCGCACCTGGACAAGCACTTCGCAGGCATGGGATATTACTGAACCATGGACAATGTGGGAGCCTTACGCATCGCCCGACTTTAAAAATGTAATCCAGGAAGTAATCAGCCGATCAGGTTGGACTTCGGGCAATGCATTGACTATTTTCCTTCGCGGCGAAGATCAAGGTGCCAGTCTTCTGGATAATGCCCGCGATTTTGAATCATTCGAAAACATCGAAGACCCCGAAGACGGCGGCGATGGCTTACATCACGCCGAGCGCATCCCAATGCTGGTAATAAAATATACTGACGGGCTGACTTCCATTTTCGAAGCTGAAACCAAAGTAAACAATCTGTCACTTTACCCGAATGTATCATCCGATGGGTACTTCAGAGTAGTCATGGATAAACCAGGCAACACAAGCCTTTATATTTACAGCACTGCAGGTAAACTGGTTAAAAATCTGAAGACATCACCAATAGAAACAAATCTTAACCTTTCGCAATTGCCTAAAGGTGTTTATGTAGTTAAAGCAATTCAGAAAAATAGTGTTTACACGAACAAAATAGTGATAAATTAATTGGTTGGTTCTAAAAACCTGTCCGAACATATCCGGACAGGTTTTTTAGTGCTTTTAATTATACGCTCTACTATTCACATAACCTTTACGGATGACTTTTAAACTCTTACTACCCTTCTTGCTATCAGCTGCTTTCTGCATACACGGCCAAAGCGCTTTCAGCCAAAAAAGCAACAATACTATATCCGGAACAGTGGTTGATGCAGTTTCCGGCCTTACCCTTCCGGGAGCAACTGTTTTTCTTGAAAATTCAGTACAGGGAACTGTGACAGACCAAAAGGGAAATTTTAATATTACAGGCATAACTACTACAAAAGCAGTGCTGAAAGTATCATATATGGGATATAAAACTGTCTCCCAGGATTGTGATTTTTCTAAAAAAAACACTCTTTCATTAAAAATAAAGCTTGCGGAAGAATTAACAGATTTACAGGGCGTTGATATTATTGGCAAGTCCGAAGGTCAAACCCAGGCAATGATCAGGCAAAGGGAAGCAACGAACATTAAAAACATTATTTCAGCTGAACAAATAAAGCAGTTTCCGGATGTAAATGCAGCGGACGTTGTACAAAGGATTCCCGGAATTACTGTTCAGCGCGACCAGGGCGAAGGCCGCTATGTGCAATTGCGCGGTACAGCTCCTGAATTTACCAATTTTAATATAAACGGCGAACAAATTTCGTCCCCCGAAAGTGGCGCCCGTTACGTTGGCCTCGATGCTATTGCAGCCGACCAGATTGAAACGATAGAAGTAACTAAGGTTTTAACACCCGATATGGATGCCGATGGCATAGCCGGAAATGTGAATATAATTACCAAATCAGCCAAAGATACCATTCCCGATATTTCGGCTTCCGTTTCGGGGGGCTACAATAGCCTTATGAAAACCAACAATTACCAGTTGCAGTTTTCGTACGGACAACGATACAAAAATTTCGGCTTCCAGTTAAATACAAGTTATTATAACAACGACCAGGGATCGCATAATATGGAATATGATTATACCCGCGGCCCTGTGCTCGGGCAGGCAAGTGACACATCCGGTGCCGAAAATTTTCATATCCTGTATAAAGATATTGAATTAAGGCATTATACCATTACCCGAAAGCGAACCGGTTTAAGTGCTAATTTTGATTATAAACCTAACGCAAGAAATGTATTCTATTTGCGCGGCATGTATAATCTATACTCCGACGATGAACAGCGAAGGCGCTTAAGCTATAACCTTACCGACGCAAACGACCTCGTCACATACAGGGAAGCCGGGATGAGGCGTGATCTAAAAGACCGTGTTAAAATTCAGGATATCGCAACTGTTAACCTCGGAGCTGATCACAAATTAGCAAACAGCATAAAACTGGATTATGAGTTAGCCTGGTCGAAAGCTTCGGAAAAGCAACCCAACCGTATGGAGACCGGATTCGATAACGGCGGAATCACTATGGTAATTGATAATACCGATCCACAATGGCCTACGGTCACTTTCCCCTACGAAATCGATTCGATTGATGCCTATACCTATGAAAACTACGATTTCGACGATCTTATGTTCATCAATAGTACCATTAATGATGTAAACTACACAGCCAAGTTAAATTTCGAAATTCCTTACCGGTTCAAAAATGACCAGCATGGCTCAATAAAGTTTGGCGGAAAAATACGGATGAAAGAGAAAACACGGAACAGTAATGCACAGGAATTTAATAAATACTTCCAGAAAGTGTCTATCTATTCACAGGTAGGTCCACCCCTCGATCTCACAACTGTAGAGGACGGTTTTTCAGAAACCAACCTTCTGAATCATAATTATGTCATCGATCATATACCAGGCCCCGGCGAAATGCGTGATTTTTACGAAAAACATCCCCAGAATTTCAAATTTGATGAAGCAGGCACCTGGTCAAAAACATACAGCGAAGATTACATTGCCAAAGAGGATATTTATGCAGCATACCTTATGTTCAGGCACGAAATCAACAAACTTATGGTGCTTGGCGGATTACGCTATGAGCTGACAAATATTGACAACCAGGGTGTTAAAGCCGGAATTGATTACGAGGCGGGAGGAATATTGTATAAAGATACCATTTATGACAAACGCTCGCATCAGTTCATTTTACCCCAGTTGCAATTTAAATACACGCTCAACGAAAAAACCAATTTACGCGCTTCGGCAACGTATTCCTATTCACGCCCGAATTTCGATGATATAATTCCTTACCGCGAAGAAGAGGACGACGATGTTAGAATCGGCAATCCCGACCTGGAGTACCCGGTTGCACTTAATATTGATTTCCTGGCCGAAAAATACCTCATGAACAGTGGAATACTTTCCGGCGGATTTTTCTATAAAAAAATTGACAATATTGTGTTTAAATACTCGCGCAATGCTCACGAAGGAACCGATTTTAACCGCTATGGTCTGAAAAAAATTACCATGGCCGTAAACGGGCTTGATGCATCTGTATTTGGCGCTGAAATACAGGCACAGTTCAAATTTACATGGCTTCCGGGATTTTGGAGCGATTTCGGGATCTATGGCAATTATACCTTAACTCAATCCGAAGCATTCATCAGTAAAAGATATCCTCAGAATGAAAATGATGTAATATTTATTTTTAACGAAGATAATGCTGATTTCTTCACTTCATCCGACGAAATTGAGGAAATACCCCTGCCCGGACAAGCAAAACATGCAGGAAATTTTGCCCTTTATTACGATTCGCCAAAAGTTTATGTTAAATTATCGGCAAACTATCATTCTGCTTTCCTCGACGAATTAGGAAACGACAGCGGCTTAGACATTTATAACGACCAAAGTTTTCACCTCGATTTTAATGCAAATTATCAATTGAATAAAAACCTTAACTTTTTTGTTGATGTAATAAACCTGACAAATGCTCCTTTACGTTATTATATGGGTAATACCGACTATTTCAAAAAACAGGAGTATTACTCGTGGTGGGGCAAAGTCGGAATTAAACTTAATTTGTAAGGCGGTTTGAATTTATAAAAGCAAACCATTTCAAAACAAAAAAATGCGATTGAACTAAAAAACAATTTTTAAAATTGATCTTACCAATTTAACTTAAATGTATGATAAATCGTCTTTTCTCCTTTCTTATCATTGCAGTTGTCGCAGCTTCATGTCAGAACAAACAGGATTCCAATCTCAACGAAAAAGCTGTTGATTCAACCGGAGTGGTTGTAAAACCAGCCATAGTAACACAACCTTCCCGAAATGATACTGATGACCCAGCCATCTGGATCAACAAAGCCAATCCTGCTGAAAGTCTGATACTTGGTACTGATAAGGGCGATTTAACCGGAGGTATTTATGTGTATACTCTCGATGGCAAAATTGATTCTTCACGCAGTGTTTTTAATATGAAACGGCCTAACAATATTGATGTTGAATACGGTATGAATATAAATGGAGTGCTCACTGATATTGCCGTTTGCACCGAAAGAGGAAGGAACATGATCCGCATATTTTCACTCCCATCAATGAAACCCATCGATAACGGGGGAATCGAAGTATTTGTCGGAGAAAAGGAAAGAGATCCGATGGGAATTGGTTTGTATAAAGACCCAAAAACGGGTATTGTTTATGCAATCGTCGGGCGCAAAACCGGGCCTGACAGTACTTACCTCTGGCAATACAAACTGGATGCTACTGCAAATGGAACCGTTAGCGGTACTAAGGTAAGGGCTTTTGGCCGTTTCGAAGGTAATGCGGAAATTGAAGCAATAGTTGTTGACGATGCTCTTGGACATGTTTATTACTCAAACGAAACCGTAGGCATAAGGCAATATTATGCTTCTCCTGAAAAAGGTAATGACGAGCTGGCATTGTTTGCCACTACCGGAGTAAGAGAAGACCACGAAGGGTTATCCATTTATCATACATCCTCAACAACCGGATATATTTTACTCTCCGATCAGGAGGCTAACCGTTTCCGGGTCTACAGCCGCGAAGGCACAAAAGAAAACCCTTATGATCACAAACTCCTCAAAATTGTGAATGTTTCAGCTCAGGAGAGCGATGGGTCTGACGTAACTGAAGTACCATTAAACGATACATTTAAGCACGGATTGTTTGTAGCTATGAGTACTGATAAAACTTTTCACTTTTACCGTTGGGAAGATATTGCAGGCAAGGAACTGAAAGTTGTGAAATAGATGCCTGATTCAATATTTATATCTGAGTTAGTAAGCATGTTGAAACCGACACCAGCAATAAATGATTAATTTAATCATGATATTTTTGATAGCGTTTTTAGCATCGACTGTATCGGAAGCGGCTGGATTTGGCGGAGCATTACTATTACTTCCTGTATTGACTGGAATTGTTGGAATTAAAGCCGCGGTACCTATTTTGACTATCGGACAGATTTTTGGAAACGCATCAAGAGTCTGGTTTGGCAGCCACAAATTAAAATGGAAACCGATAATTTTCTTCCTAATGACAGCGATTCCATTGACAATTATTGAGAGTTACTTATTCACAGATATTAACTGTACAAAAATCAAAATTTGGATTGGGCATTTCTGATATTTTTGGTTGTTTCTCGACAAATTAAAATCAAGAAAATTGTACTTGGGAATAAGGGGATGTTGATTGGTGGAGAGTTGACTGGATTTTTATCTGGACTTGCTGGGAGTGCTGGACCACTTGGCGCAGCGTTCTTCTTGGGCTTAATTTGACATCTACTGCATAAATTGCAAATGAAGCGTTTACCGCATTGACAATGAACCTTACAAAGACAATCGTATATAACAAGTATCCATCAATCGGACAGACAGAGCTATTTTATGGATTATTTTTGGGATTGCAATGATATTAGGCAGTTGGTCAGGAAAAATAATAATCGAAAAAATTTCCAAAGAAATATTTATACTCTTAGTTGAAATATTACTTTTAATTTCAGGTTTGCAAATGATCTTTACTTCAATATTAAGATCCATTTAATTAAAAATAACCATACTATTATGGTCAATTCTACTATTGTTCAGGACTTTTGAAAAACCTATTTTTGTGATGCACTTTAAAAAAGGACCTAAAATGAAAAATTACACGCTTAAGACAATAATCTTTATCTTCTTAGTGTTGTCTATTCCTTCTTTGAAGGCACAATTAATACCTTTAAAACCGGCCGATTCGATTGCTTTATCAACATTAGATGGGAAATTTAATTTCTTAATTGCAAACGACTTAGGAAGAAATGGTTACTATGACCAAAAACCCGTTGCAGAAATGATGGGGGAAGTTGTAGAATTAACAGGTGTCGAATTTGTTGCAGCTCTTGGTGATGTGCATCATTTTATGGGGGTACAATCCGTTAATGACCCACTATGGTTAACCAATTTTGAATTAATATATAGTCATCCTGAATTAATGATACCCTGGTATCCAATATTAGGTAATCACGAATATAAGGGTTCCACAATCTCGGTATTGGAGTATTCTAAGATTAGCAGGCGTTGGCAGATGCCATCATTGTATTATACTAAAGAAATTGCAATATCTGACTCAACGAAAGCATTACTTGTTTTTATAAATACAGTTCCCTTGATTGATAAATACAGGAACAACCCTGAATACCCTGATGCATCAAAAGAAAGTATTGAAGTTCAATTAAACTGGCTAGATTCAGTATTAAAAGAATCAAATGCAAAGTGGAAAATTGTAATGGGGCATCATCCAATTTATACCGGTACAACTAAAGACATCATTGAACAAATAGATTTGCAAAACCGCTTAAAACCTGTATTGGAAAGACACAACACAGATATGTATTTTTGCGGTCACATTCATAATTTCCAGCATATAAAAATTGAAAAATCTAAAATTGATTATTTTGTCAATACATCAGCTTCATTGACTAGAGAAGTGGTTCTAAGAGATGGTATGGTCTTTAGTAGTTCTGACTCTGGATTTATAATTTGTACAATTGAAGACTCACAAATTATGGTTACATTTATAAATAAACAGGGTAAGATTTTATATCAGTATAGTAGAAAATAAAAACGATTGCTAAAATATTGGCACTCCGGCCTAAATTGTTACTTTCACTGTCGCTAAAACTGACCTCCCATACCCGTTTACCCCCGAACCATGATACCTGTAATCCGAATTAAATAAATTCTGCAAGCGTAAATCAAACTCCAGGAATCGCCAGGTGTAACCTGTATTGATGTTAAAAATAT
>JAIFMH010000133.1 GCA_020048595.1 Bacteroidota bacterium
TTTTCTTAAGGTTTCTAGTATTCTTAGCGACTTACTGGTTTGCTTTCTTAACCACGGAGGCACAGATTACACAGATGTTCGCGGAGATTTTTTTTAGTGATTCTTGGTTCTTATAGTGAGTTAGTGGTTTCCTTTTTTTATCTTAAAATGAAAAATTTAATTTAGATTCTAAGTGTTCCTCCTTGCCCTCCGTGCCTCCGTGGTTCCTTTCACTTTCTTCCGAAACGAAATCCTAAATTGTCTACTTTTGCCATAAGATCAAATTATGGCATATCTCCAAATACTTCAGAAAGCAATACAAGGCTCTCATCTTACATTAGATGAAGGAGTTAAATTATATACAGAAGCTTCAACATCAGAGTTGATGTTTGCTGCAAACCAGGTGCGAAACAGGCTTCATCCTGATAAAAAAGTTACATGGCTTATCGATCGCAACGTGAATTACACCAATGTATGCGTTTCGGGATGCCAGTTTTGTAATTTTTACAGGGGCGCAAACCACAAGGAAGCTTATATAACAACAATTGAGCAATACAAGGAAAAAATCGATGAGCTTTTCGCCCGTGGAGGAGAGCAACTTCTTTTTCAGGGCGGTATGCACCCGAAACTGGGCCTTGATTTTTACACAGGCTTGTTCCGGCAGTTGAAAGGTTTGTATCCAAAACTTAAATTACATGCATTAGGGCCACCTGAAGTTGTACATATTTCACAGCTCGAAGGTATCAGTTATCGCGAAACGCTTGAGCAGCTCATTGCTGCTGGACTTGATAGTCTTCCGGGTGCCGGTGCCGAAATTCTTTCCGACCGGGTTCGCTCTAAAATATCGCGTAATAAATGTACGGTTGATCAATGGCTTGATGTGATGCGCGAAGCTCATAAACTCGGGCTTACTACTTCTGCTACCATGATGTTCGGGCACATTGAAACCATGGAAGAACGTATACAGCACATGATTCATATGCGTAATGTTCAGGATGAAAAACCAGAAGGTGCAACCGGATTTATTTCGTTTATTCCCTGGCCTTTTCAGGACGAAGGCACATCACTTCAAAAACTTCATGGCATTACAAATTCAGTTACAGCGGATGATTATGTCCGTACTATTGCCATAAGCAGGTTAATGTTACCGAATATTCCGAATATACAGGCATCATGGCTTACCGTAGGAAAAGATACTGCACAACTATGCCTGCATGGAGGTGCCAATGATTTTGGATCTATTATGATTGAGGAAAATGTGGTGAGTGTTGCCGGGGCCAACTATGCATTTGATGAGGCCGGAATTCAACATGCTATAACGGAAGCCGGATTTGAACCACAACTGCGTAATCAGCAGTTTCAGCCGGTGTTATTGCCCTGATCCAATCAATTCATTCACTCGTTTAAGTACTAATTCAGTTGCGCCACATCCGTTTGCAACATACGTTTTATTAACGGAAATGGCATGCGATAGCTCTTCCTTATCATTGAGTAACCTGTTGACTTTTTTTATCAAATCGTCCGGTTTATTTACTTCAAATGCGCCTCCAAGCTCTATCAATTCCTTGGCTTCGTTGAATTTGTGATAGTTCGGACCCATAAATACCGGCAATCCGAACGCAGAAGCTTCCAGAATATTATGTATCCCAACTCCAAAGCCTCCACCTATATAAGCAATTGATCCGTATTGATACAAATTGGAAAGCAAACCAATAGAATCGATAATCAGGATTTCTGCATTTTTAGCTTCTTCAACTGTGGCTTTCGAATATTGTACAGCTTGTTTTCCGGCTCTTTGCTTCAGGGAATCAATGTGTTCCGTGCTGATTTCGTGCGGGGCAATGATAAAGCGAAGTTTGCTCTTGTTCTGATAAATAAGTTTGAAAATAAGTTCTTCGTCAGCAGGCCATGTGCTGCCTGCTACCATTACTTTATGATTTAATGAGAAAATCCGGGCGATTTCCAGCGCCTTCGGGTTTGCAGCAACTGCCATAACCCTGTCAAAACGTGTGTCACCGCTTACTTCAACATTTTCAATTCCAATAAACTGCAGCAGCTCTCTTGAATTCTCGTTTTGTACAAAAATCTTTGTAAAGCCTTGTAAGACCTTTCGGGGCCATTCAGCATAGCCTTTAAAAAAATGTTGATCTGGTCTGAATACCGCGGAAACCAGGAATGTAGGTATTTTTTTTGTTTGAAGATAACTGAGAAAATTAAACCAGAACTCATATTTTATGTAGAATACAATATCCGGTTTAACGGTATCAACAAACTTCTGAACATTTGATTGTATGTCAAGAGGAAGGTAAAGAATAAGGTCGGCTCCATCATAAGCTTTCCGGACTTCATAACCTGAAGGACTATAAAATGTCAGTAAAATAAGATATTCAGGGTGCTGCTGTTTGAACGCTTCTATGATAGGGCGGCCTTGTTCAAATTCGCCCAATGAAGCACAATGAAACCAGGCCAGTTTTCTCCCTGGTAAATTAAATGGATGTCCGGCAAATTTCTTTTCGAGAATGGTCCAGTATTGCAGCCTTCCTTTAATCCATAAAGCAGCCTTTTTATTGAAAACAGAGGCAACCCGGATCGAAAGGCCGTAACATACAATCAGAACGGAATAAATTTGCTGCATGATTAAGGAATAGCTAGTTAACTTATTAATCTTAAATCAGTAATGCCCATCTCTTTTGTAAGTGGTATGAAACCAACCTGTTTCCAGTTACTGAACATCCCGTTGTACTTCTTTTCCCAATTAATAAATCAATCTGAACTGGATACAACAGATAAGATCCGGCGGTTTTTTTACCGGTTGGGAAGTAAAAATGCAAAGATACAAATCGAACTCAGCTGACGAATGCTTTTGAATATTTTTATCATATTTATGTTTTTTATATTCTTTTAAGCTTTTTATGCTGGTTTACTCTGATTTGGATAACAACATTAAATATCTTTGTAGAATATTCCATACAATAATAACTGTTTTTTAATATGCAGAAAATATCAATGGTCGACCTTAAGTCGCAGTATGAAAAAATTAAACCTGAGGTTGATAAAGCCATCAGTGATGTAATTAACTCCACTTCTTTTATTAATGGACCTGCAGTTAAAGAATTCCAGTCAGCTCTCGAAAAGTACCTTGGAGTAAAACATGTTATTACCTGTGCAAATGGCACAGATGCATTGCAGATCAGCATGATGGCTCTTGGCCTCAAACATGGCGACGAAGTAATTGCGCCATCATTTACTTTTATTGCTACTGCTGAAGTAATTGCCTTGCTGGGGCTTACTCCTGTTCTGGTTGATGTTGATCCGGGTACTTTCAATATCAGTCCTGAAGCTATTTTAAGAGCTATCACTCCCCGAACTAAAGCTATAGTTCCGGTTCATCTTTTTGGGCAGACAGCAGATATGGACGCCATTATGGAGATTGCCCGCGAACATAATTTGTTCGTTATTGAAGATGCCTGCCAATCCATAGGTTCCGATTATCTGAATTCGGAAAATGTCTGGAAAAAGTCAGGAACAATAGGTCATATTGGTTGTACATCTTTCTTCCCATCAAAAAACCTGGGATGTTACGGTGATGGAGGCGCCATATTTACAAATGACGATCAGCTTGCTTTAAAAATCCGTTCTGTGGCAAATCATGGAATGACTGTTCGTTATTATCATGATGATATTGGTGTTAACAGCCGGTTAGATAGCATACAAGCAGCAGTACTCAATGTGAAATTAAAGCATCTTGATGAATATGCGCATGCCCGTCAGCAGGTGGCAGCAGCTTACGACAATGCTTTTAAAGATCAGCCGGAGCTTACAATTCCGGCACGTTTTAAGCGTTCGACGCATGTTTTTCACCAATACACTCTTTTGGTTAAAGGTATTGACAGGAATAAACTCCCGGAGTTTCTTGCTACAAAAGACATTCCGGCTATGATTTATTACCCGGTACCAATCCATATGCAAAAAGCATACATTGATCCACGTTATCAGCCGGGTGATTTTCCGGTTACTGAACAATTGTGCCATTCCGTAGTCTCTTTACCAATGCATACCGAAATGGACGCAGAACAAATAAAACATATTACTTCTTCGGTATTGGAGTATTTGGGAATAACAAGAAAATAGAAAATGGGAAACAGGGAAATAGAATTTATAAAGGGCAAAAGTGGTTAAGTACTTATACCTTGATACCTTCTATACTATGCACCTTACTAATTATATAAATATTAACAATGATTGAAAAAGGGTATTTTGCTCATTCCTCTGCCGTTATCGACGAGGGATGTACGATTGGAAACGGAACGCGCATCTGGCATTTTTCGCATGTGATGCCGGGCTGTATTATTGGTGAAGGCTGTAATATCGGTCAAAATGTGGTTGTGTCGCCAGATGTTATTTTAGGCAAAAACGTAAAAATCCAGAATAACGTTTCTATTTATACCGGCGTTATTTGTGAAGACGATGTTTTCCTGGGACCTTCGATGGTATTTACCAATGTGATCAATCCCCGTAGTGCAGTAAACCGGAAGAACGAATATGTCCGGACTTTCGTTCGGAAAGGCGCTACAATTGGAGCAAATTCAACTATTGTTTGTGGAATTGAGTTGGGTGAATTCTCATTTATTGGTGCCGGGGCTGTTGTTACGAAATCAGTACCAGCATATGCTTTGGTGGTTGGAAATCCTGCCCGCCAAACCGGATGGATGAGTGAATATGGACATAAACTGAAGTTTGATAAAGATGGGATAGCTATCTGCCCGGAGAGCAATATCGTTTACCAACTTAAAGATGGAGTGGTTAGTAAAGCAGTGTAAATGGTACGCGCTTGCTATTTACATTTTGCTGGTTGCCAGAGGTTAATTCTATTTTTTAACCGGATTAAAACGCGTTTCTGAACATTCGGACCTCATCTGTGTTTCAGTCAAAGCAGACTTGTTTCTACTGGTATTTCTACAATTCTACAGGAATATATTTTGCACCATCAACTGCTGCAACTCTCAAAACTGCCTTAGCGATTTCTGAACAGGCTATTCGTAGTTCCAGGTAGTAATCCTGATTTTTTGGAACCTTACTTTGCAAACATTCCTTTTCTGAATTTACGTATCAGGTATCTTTAAATCTGTTAAATAGGAAACACATTAATTTTAAAGGTTTAAAGAACTTTTAAAATCGCATAAACTCGAGTTATATAATTATTCAGGTATTACTAACCCATAATAAATACTTAAGTATATGGCAACCTATGAGGAATTATTTAATCAGTTAAGTTCTGAAATTGATCTGGCTTACCAACAAAATCAACCTTTCGAGATTTGTATAAAACTGTCTGATCTGGTTGATTTGTATATTGAATTTGCATACTCACTTATGGCCAATATGAATTATGCTGAGGCTTCTGAAAGCTTTAATTCTGCGGTAGAAAACTCAAATACATTTAACCGTTTTTATCAGGAAATAATTGCAAATAAAGCATTTGAAGCCAATTCAGATGAACAAAAAAAACTTGCTGATTTATCTGATGGAATTGAATACAATCAACTTATTGGAATAGCTTTTTCACAATATTGCCTGGCATTATTCAATAATGCTAACCGGAATCCGGGCCAGGCTGCAAGTTACTTCGAGCAGGCAGAAAAATCTTTTAAAGATCTTGCAGACAAAAAAGGAGATGTAACAAATAATATACTTGCGGACTATTGCCGGGCTCTCAGGTATTATTCCGAAGCACTTGAAGATTTCTTCAGAACAAGTTTTGCTAATGCTAAAACTAAATGTCAGAGAGCCAAAATTATACTTGAAAAAGTTATTGAAAAGGATCTGGAAGCCTTAAAAGACCAGGATGAATTCAAAGATTTTTATACGAAGCGCATTAACCTTTTTAAAGCTGATTATCAGGCAATAAAATCGTATTATTTTATCAGTGATGCCAGGTATCAGTTTAATAACCGCAATTTCAAGAATGCTTCTAAACAGTTCGCAAATGTAGTTGCTGAATATGATTTGTCGCTCCGGAGCTATTTAAACTCTCCTGAAAACGAAGCATTGAGGAATTTATACTCCGGCGAATACTACAATTATCTGGGATGGAAATTTTTATCTGAGGCTGAAGTTTATAGAGAATCTGAAGATTGGGAAAACGCATTCAAAGGATATGAATCAGTGCGGAAACAATGGGAAGATGCATCGGAATATTATTTGGAGTCCGCATTTCCGGGAGTTGCAGCTTTGCAGGAAGCGCTTTTAAATGCATCACTTAATATTGATGTTTACCAGGCAGTGTGCGAAAATGAAAAGCAGTTAAAAGGAAAAATTTCTGACCTTCAAAATGAGATTAATGCATTAAAGGATAAATTGTATAATGCAGTTAAGCCAATGGGTGTTACCATAAACAATACCCAGGATGTGGTTACCACGGTTGAACAAAATGCGCAGTTCATTCAGAATATTGAAAATAATGCCCGCCAGGGAGTTGAAGAATTCCTTGAAATTTTAAAAATTACAGGACTTGATGAATCTGTAAAAAAGAAGATCGAAGCAAATGGTAATGAAGTTTTGCAATCCACTGAAAAAGGACCAAAGTTTCTTGAAAAAGTTAAAACCTTTACCAAGGATGTTGCCGAAGTAGTTAAAAATGTCGGAGATATTGCAGCACCATTGATACCTGCAGTCAAGTTTCTATCCATGTTGATCTGATAATCTATGTGAATAAAATATCAAATACATATAGCTGATTTTAAACTTTATAACACGGCCCGTGCATTGATATCCGGAGTTTTTTTTGTTTATACTTGTGCCGATATTAATGATGCTTTTTATGTTTTTGCGTTAAATAACGCTTTTCGTATGAGCATATAATCAGATTAAAATAATGATAAAATTTTTCAGACATTTGTATTTGTCTTTCAATACAAAACAGCTATGGAATATCTCGCACAATCATCCCGTTATGAGCAAATGAAATACCGTCGATGCGGGAAAAGTGGAATCAAACTCTCTGAGATTTCACTGGGATTATGGCATAATTTCGGTTATGTTGACAGGTTTGATGTTGCCCGGCAGATTGTATTAAAAGCATTTGACCGCGGAATTACGCATTTCGATCTGGCCAACAATTATGGGCCACCTCCGGGTTCGGCTGAAGAAAATTTTGGCAGAATGATGCAGAATGACCTAAGGCCATACCGCGATGAAATGATTATTTCGACAAAAGCCGGATACCTGATGTGGCCCGGACCATATGGCGAATGGGGTTCGAAGAAATACCTTGTTTCGAGTCTCGATCAAAGTCTGAAACGCATGAAACTGGATTATGTTGATATTTTTTACCATCACCGACCGGATCCGGATACACCGCTGGAAGAAACAATGGCTGCGCTTGACCTGGTTGTAAAACAGGGAAAAGCCTTGTACGCCGGTATCTCTAACTATCCGGCTGAGCTTACTCACAAGGCTGCTGAAATTCTGAAACAAATGGGAACGCCTTGCCTTATACATCAGCCTTCATACAGCATGTTTAATCGATGGGTTGAGGATGGTTTGCTGGATGTGCTTGAACAGGATGGTATCGGATGTATTCCGTTTTCGCCCCTGGCCCAGGGTTTACTTACAGATCGTTACCTGAATGAAATCCCTTCGGATTCACGTGCGGCAAAACCTCATGGATTTCTGACTGAAGACCGAGTTATACTTATGTTGCCACAGATTAAGAAACTGCACGAAATTGCTGTTCAACGCGGGCAAACTTTGTCGCAGATGGCTATAGCCTGGTTATTGAAAGACAAACGGATTACTACGGTATTAATTGGGGCCAGTTCAGTTGTTCAACTTGAAAATAACCTTGGGGCTTTGGGAAATACTACCTTCCACAAAGAAGAATTAGACGCAATAGAGAAAGTTTTATCTGGAAATTAGTACCGGAAGTAGTGCAGTACGTCCAATCAGCATCTGGCTGTTTTTCGTTTTTTCCCTAACTGGTTTCTGTCATGCATTTTCTGTATGTATTCCTTTGCATCGGGTACTTTACAGGCTGTGCCGCCCATGTCGACATGCACTTTCCCTAATGTTGAAGCAACAGTTATTGCATCTGATGACAAATGAGTGCAATATCCGCCAACAGCAATCACAAAATTATTCATGGTATGACGGACACGGTTTTTCTCCGAGTGAATAGTTTCTGAAACTCTTTTAAGTAATTTATTGTAAAGAACAGGATCAATTTCCGTATCCTCTTTTACCGCTGCTATACTAGCAAATGTAGCCCAGCCTGCCGCAGCAATATTTTCTTTTTCCGAATCAATCCACTGAAGTGCAAGTTCAATCCCATAGCGGCTTTCGGAAGTAACCCATGGAACAGTGAATTCACTCAGATAATACCAATAAGCTTTTTCGGCCCAGTCGTTCAGTTCTTCGCGGGTCATTTTCATTGGATCAGCAATCAGCCCTGCAAGATACATGGCATCCGAATTTCCTGTATTGTAAAGCTGGAGCGAAAGTGCGTAATTGATCTTGACCTTTTTTACAATTTTTTTCAGGTCTTCAACTTTTACACCAAAGAAAGGTTCACGGGCTCCATGTTTTAACAGTACTTTCTTCGTGTTTTCATTGCCAAATTGTTGCAATTGCTGCATGATTTCTTCAAGAGTCATACTAT
>JAIFMH010000375.1 GCA_020048595.1 Bacteroidota bacterium
TTTTGGGTAGATATACGGAGTAAGTTTGCACCGTTTTGTTAAAGTTAATGGAAAATAGAAAATGGAAAATAAGACGCATTTTTGAAAGATTTTACATTTTACTGTTAACTACTTTTTTATACTTTTATAAGTGAAAAGTAAATAAACACCACTAAATTCTATTTTCGAATAACTATTAACTACTTCGCAACGTTCTTTGACAATTCGAGCATACGTAAAATCGGCTTTTTAGCTTTTTCAATTACTTCATCCGATAATGTAATTTCAGGTTTTTCGTTGAGCATACAAAGATATAATTTCTCCAGTGTATTGAGCTTCATATAAGGACAATCATTGCATGCACAAGTTTCATCAGCAGGAACTACAATAAATTGTTTATCGGGTGAAAGTTTTTGCATTTGGTGAATAATACCTGTTTCAGTAGCAACTATAAATTTAGTGCAGCTATCTTTTGCAGTAAAACCGAGCATTGCAGCAGTTGAACCTACAAAATCAGCTAATATTAACACAGGTTTTTTACACTCCGGATGTGCAATAAGTTTAGCATCAGGGTGTTCCAGTTTAAGTTTCAGAATACTTTCAGTACGGATGGTTTCGTGTACTTCGCAGGCGCCATCCCAAAGAAGCATGTCGCGGCCTGTTAATCCATTTATATAGGCTCCCAGATTTTTATCCGGAGCAAAAATAAGTTTCTGATCTTTCGGAAATGATTCAACAATTTTGACCGCGTTGCTGGAAGTAACAATCACATCTGACCATGTTTTAACAGCTGCGGTACAATTTATATACGTAATCACTTTATGATCAGGATGTTGTTTAACAAATTCGGAAAACTCTTTTTCCGGCGCACTAGCTGCCAATGAACAGCCGGCATCCAAATCCGGAAGAAGTACTTTTTTTGATGGCGACAATATTTTTGCTGTTTCGGCCATAAAATGAACTCCGGCAAAAACAATGATGTCGGCATCAGTTTCAGCAGCTTTTTGTGAAAGCTGTAAGCTGTCGCCAATAAAGTCGGCGATATCCTGAATTTCGGCCACCTGGTAATAATGAGCCAGGATCACTGCATTCTTTTCTTTCTTTAATTCCTGAATTTTTTTTATCAGTTCTTCATTCTTCATTTTTCCAATCTTTCTTATTCAGTAAATAATAATTATTTATTTTTAATTAATTAATATGTTATTAATATTAGCCTGTTCATAGTGTTAGCAGTTTTTACGTTTTTTATTTTTTATTGTAGTGAGCGGATGTTTATACACATGTTATAAACAATTGTAGCGGCGATTAAGTTCTGATATGTATTGTTTTATGGTGGTTGTTAACAATCTGTTCATTACACTATCGGTTACAAAATTTACAGGTTACAAACAGGTAAAAAGTGTTCATAGTATGTTTCAAAACAACTCATAACTCAGGCAAACTTTTTTAGTCGTCTGCCCAACACACCACCTGTGAATTAATTGTTAAGAGCAAGCTAATTCTGTAAACATTTTAGTAACAAAAGTAATCACTTATTAACAATAATTGTTTAATAATTCTATACTGCTGATAATGAAAGGCCTTGTTTTTGGTTGTACTTTTGTTTCGTGGTGTAAGTGGTTAATTAGCAAAGCAAATGCACATAATACATTTTCACCGTGATAAATCGTAAAAATTAATTTATTAACAATGATTGACAAATCGAAAACTTTGGCTTTGGGCTGTGATCAGGGTGGTTACGAGTTGAAGGAATTTATAAAGATAAAGATCGCTGAATCAGGTTATTCGGTTCGTGATTTTGGTACATATTCAGTGGATAGCATTGATTATCCTGACGTAGCTCATCCGGTAGCTTCGGCTGTTAATAACGGTCAGTATCCAATGGCAATACTTATTTGCGGCAGCGGAAACGGAGTATGTATGACTGCTAACAAGTATTCAGGAATCCGTGCTGCTTTATGCTGGAATACTGAACTTGCCCGTTTGGCCCGTGAGCATAACGACGCAAATATATTATGTCTGCCCGGAAGGTATATCTCTTACACTGAAGCGCTCACTGCCGTTATGGCTTTTCTGACAACCGAATTTGAAGGCGGAAGACATAAAACACGAATTGATAAGATTCCTTTATAGAAACTATAAAGCTTTCAATAATTAGTTAGCTTATTCCTTTTTAAATTAACTCGTATCTTAAATGAAACTCCATGAGCGATTCCTATACTAAGTTTGTTACTGACAGTGAAACAAAAGCGTTTGATAAGACACACCGTGCAATACTGGCTTTTAATATTTCGCGCTACGATGCCGCTGTGTTGAAAGGGAAAGAACAATATTCAAACCTGGATTTGGCTAAGGAACGTGCAGCGCATATTAAAAACAAGGTAATTACGGATATGCCCAAATACCTTGTTGATTTTGAAGCGGCATTTCAATCGAGAGGCGGCAAGGTAATATGGGCGCAGGATGGTGCCGAAGCTGTTAGCGAAGTCCTTAAAATTGTAAAAAAGCAGCAGGCTAAGCATATTGTGAAGAGCAAAACCATGGTTACCGAGGAAATTTCGCTGAATGAACAGCTCGAAAAAGCCGGTATTGAATCACTTGAAACGGACCTGGGAGAATATATTGTACAGCTTGCCGGTGAAAAACCGTATCATATTGTTACTCCTGCCATGCACAAATCAAAAGAACAGGTGGCTGAGCTCTTCACAGAGAAATTCGGATTGGAAGCAGGCAGTTCGCCTCAGCAGATCACTGCATATGTTCGTGATTTATTACGTGAGAAATTTTTTAATGCTGATATCGGAATCACGGGAGCAAATTTCCTGGTAGCTGATATCGGAGCCGTTTGCGTTACCGAGAACGAGGGTAATGCGTTGATGAGTATGTCGTTCCCGAAGGTTCATATCGTAATTGCAGGGATTGAAAAGCTCATTCCCAAACTCCGTGATCTTGATCTCTTCTGGCCTTTATTAGCAACATACGGAACCGGACAGAATATGACTGTTTATAATTCAATTATAACTGGTCCGCGGCAGGAAGGCGAAAACGACGGACCGGAGGAAATGTATGTGATTCTGCTTGATAACAATCGCACTGAAATTTTAGCACATAAAAACCAGAGACGCGCGTTGGGATGCATTCGTTGCGGTGCTTGCCTCAATGTTTGCCCGGTTTACAAAAGCATTGGCGGACACGCTTACGGAACTACCTACAGCGGACCAATAGGATCAGTGATTACTCCATGGATGCGCGGGATGAAAGATTTTAAACACCTCAGTTTTGCTTCGTCCCTTTGCGGAGCCTGTACCGAGGTATGTCCTGTAAAAATTAATCTGCATGAGCTGCTGCTCTACAACCGTAACGATTCAGTAAAAGAAGGTCATGCAAGCAGGTTTGATAAAACTGTAATGTATGCCTATAAAACAGCTATGGGTAAGCGCAAATACATGGATTTTCTTGGTGGAAAAACCAAGAACAGCGCTTTAAAAAAGTTATTTGCCGCAAGCTGGGGACCTCGCCGCGAGTTGCCTGAAGTTGCTTCCAAGAGTTTTAAGGAACTTTGGGACGAACGGAGAGAAGGGAAGAAGTAAGCCTTCAATTTTTAGTCAACCAGCACCGTTTTATCTTTAGGTGATTTTACTGAATATTTCAGTATCACTTGCTTTGTTTCGTTAGGTTTAAGATCAATAGTCCATACGACTTTACCGGTATTTTCATTCATAACTCCGCCCGAAAGTTCAAGAGCTTCAACCTGTATATCCTTATTGGACGAAACCGGAACCTGGTCGTAAAGTTTTGCTTTGATCGGATAAGGTTTATTGTTGCGCATGGTTAATTTCCAGGCATACGTTGCTTTTTTATTGGAACCTATAAATTCCGACTGTGAGAATTCCTTAATTTTCTCCCTGTTAACGCTTATGTTATTGTCGATACCAAAGGATATATCGAGTGTATCACTGAATTGCTGTATATTGATCTTTGATTTACCGACGTACGAATTTTCCAAATAAATATTTGCTTCGCCATCCATTAAATCGGCTTTATACCAGTCGCTGATTTTAGCAACCAGGTATACGTTTTTGGATAATTTAGGAATGGATTGATATTCGTAGGTTGCATTTAACTGTGTTTCCCTGAAAGTTATCGAATTAAGTTTGCTATCAGAGTTTACGGATTGCTGAGAATCAACAATATATTCATTTGAAGTCTCATTTTTAGCGGTTACAGTTAAGGGAACATCTGTTTCATCTGATGATTGTTTGGTAGTTATAACAATAACGCCGTTTGAACCACTAGAACCGTATAGTGCGCTTGCAGAAGCACCTTTTAACACATCCATTTTCTCGATATTATCCGGATTCAGATAAGAAATATCTTCCCTGATAATTCCATCAACCACATAAAGCGGAGTTTTATCTCCGCCAACCGAAGCATATCCTCGTATTTTTTCTTCAGAAGCAGCACTTGGAACAGCACTATTTGAAAGTTGCACACCCGCTGCTCTTCCCGTTAAAGAACTGCTTAAATAATTCGGATAATAAAATTGCAGGTAATTTGCATTCAGATAAGGAATTTGTGCAGAAACATTGGTTTTGGCCGTTGCAAGTTTTAAATCCACATTCTTCCAGTCAACACCCGTATTCTGGCTGATATTTGCTTTAAAAGAAACAGTAAGCGGTTTGTTATTATCCACAAAACGAATGTCGTACGAAGGATACCAGCTCGCATTATCCACCAGGTAATCTAATTTGATGGTTGAGCTTTGCGCTTTTTTTGCATCCACCATAATGGTAATAGTGCCTGATGGAAGCTCACTTTTCGAATTTAAGGTGCTGAGCTGATTCTGGAGTTTTTCGGTTTCTTTGGTATAGTCTTTTATAAGGCGCTTTCTTTTGAGCACTTCAAGTGAATATTTTTCAAAATTCTCACCATAAATGAGGTTCAGGGATTTGAAAACCTCGGGATTTACAGCCTGATCTTTCCCCGTAATACTTTTATTGGCTTTCAGAAATTCCAGTTTCTCGGTCAGGATTTTTATCCAGGTTTCTTCATCTTCAATTTTATCCTGGTATTGTTGAATCCCGGCATTCAAATCGTTGATTTCCTTGGTTTTTTCAAGTTCGTTCAGGTAATCATTCTGAAGCTGTACATTTAAAATAGTATAGTTGCCATCGCCATCCACCCGAATGCTCTCTTTGTTTATATAGGGAGAAAGGTTTTTAAATGCCAACAGCGATTTGCCCTGTTGTATGTCGAATGAAGCGGTTCTTTCAACCTGTGCTCCTGAAGAATAAACAGTTACGTTTGAAATTTTCGACTTAATTTCTTTTTCTGTCTGAGCGGTTGAAAATGATTGAAATGCAATCATTACGATCACAAGTGCAGTTGTGGCCTTTTTCATATTAATAATTTAATAATTAAATGAATTTATGATTGAAACCTAAGTACAATCTTGAATAAAAATCCATGCCAGAAATAAGTCAAAATGATAAGCTTAAACCTAGCTTTTTCGTCTTCCCGGATTACCCGGTTTTCCTCCGCCTTTTCGTTTTCCTCCAAATTTCCGCCCTTCATCTTTCCGCCTGATTTTGGGATTGTAAACCGGCGTTTCGCCATATTCCTCAGCAACCGGAGATTTTTCAATTTCGCGTTCCAGCAAAGTTTCGATAGCGCCAAACCGCTGCTGGTCGCGTTCGTTAATAAAGGTAACGGCAGTTCCTTCGGCCGAAGCACGGGCTGTTCGGCCAATGCGGTGAATATAATCTTCGGCATCGTGAGGCACATCGTAATTGATAACCATATCAATATCTTCAATATCAATACCGCGGGAAACTATATCGGTAGCAACAAGTACAGGAATATCACCGCTTTTAAAACGGATAATCACATTTTCGCGGGCGGACTGTTCAAGGGTTGAGTGTATTTCTTCGGCTTTTATTCCGGTTTTCTTTAGTTCATGGTAAAGCTGACGGGTTTTTTCCTTGGTGGAACAGAAAATCAAAACCCGCTTCATTACCGTTTCTTTCAGCAGCATTTTAATCAGCGGAATTTTCTGAGTATCATAAACCACGTATGCTTTCTGAAGAATTTTCTCGGCTGGTTTCGAAATGGAAATATTGATTTCGAACGGATCGTGAAGAATTTGTTTTGCCAGGTGACGCATTTTCGAAGGCATGGTAGCCGAAAACATCAGGTTCTGGCGTTGCTTTGGCAGGTAAGATAGAATCTTCAGAATATCCTCATGAAATCCCATATCCAGCATACGATCGGCTTCGTCGAGGATCAGGAATTTAAGTTCCGGAAATTTGATATAGCCCATATTCAGATGGGCCATCAGGCGGCCGGGAGTACAAACTATAAGGTCGGCACCTTCGGTCAGAGCCTGTTTTTCACGGGAAAATACGGTTCCGTCGGTTCCGCCGTAAATGGCGATAGAGCTGACTTTCGTGTAATATGAGAATCCTTCCATCTGCTGATCAATCTGCAGGGCTAGTTCACGGGTAGGTACAATAACCATGGCTTTCACCTGGTTATCGTGTGGCATGGCCATCAGTTTTTCAATTACCGGAAGTAAAAATGCAGCGGTTTTCCCGGTTCCGGTTTGTGCCGAAGCGATTAAATCGCGTCCCGCGAGAATAACTGGTATAGCTGATTCCTGAACTGGAGTAGCTTCTTCGTAGCCTATTGCTTCAATGCCTTCCATTAGGGTTGGGCTGAAGCCGAATGTTGAAAAGTTCAATTTTTGTAATTTAAATTGTTAATGCTAATTTAGTGAAGGGGAGAGTGGGAGAGTGGGAGAAGCGGAGAAAGGCGAGTTAAGGGGAATTTCCGATTAATTGTTTAATTCCTTATTTTTAGATTGCTGAAGTGATTTTGCATTTTGCGATGTTACGACTTTTTTACCGGTGGTTTTTTCCAATTGAAGGCGGGCAGCCTTTGCTACTTCACCCCCTTTTCGGGCAACGGTTTTATTTTCATTAAATGTTTTGGGCTTTTTATCCTTTGAAATCTCGGTAGTGGATGCTTCAGCCAGCATATTCAGCACCAGCTCAAGGTTGGTCATATTATCGCGGAGGTTTTCCTTTTTCAGGTCTTTGTGATTTTTATATTGTTTTACACTTAGTCCGCTCCAGGCTTTCGTAATTTCATCGGTAAGTATGGCATACTCCTGGCCTTTTGTAACACCGCGTTCATCCCACTCTTCAGTGAGTTCCTTTCGGATTTCAATGCTTTTCAAACGCTGGTTAACCCATTCCTTGCTGTAACCTTTTTTAAGATAAGTTACCATTAAACGGTCAAATCCAATTTCAGGATCTTCAATTTCGTCGATTCGTTCACGGCCGGCTTTTGCAAGCCAGAGTTTAAACGGTTCGGCTTTTGGAGAAGGAATGGATTGAATAAGCCGGAAAAGCTGTTCGGTATCAGCAACGTCAGTTTCTCTTTGTTTTCCATCTTCAGCTTCCAATTTCAACCGGTTACAATTTGTAACCGTTTCATTACCCTCTTTTAGAAGACGGCTTTTTAGTACTTTCCAATAATTTCTTGCTCCTTGATGATGGGGTTGGTTGGTAAGAATTGATACAACATCAACAATAGAAAAATACCATTTTTCATCCTCATCATCCCAAACGGAACGGATTTTTTTAGATTCGAAAAGCTTTATGGCAGTGTCCTTATTCATTAGTGTAAAATGGTTTTAAATGCTTAAATATAAGCTTTTAAAACGAGATTTATGGTAAAAATTTCGATGAAAATGTACCTGAAATGAAAAATTTTCGGTTGTCCGATTTTTGTGGACAACTCACAACTCTAATTTTACCGGGCCCGAAATTACTCAAAATTGCCGGATAATATGCAATACCTGCCGGGCATAGCTTCCGCCGAACAAGTTGACATGCACTAAAAGCGGATAAAGATTAAAAATATCCATACGTTTCTGCCAGTCTTTTTCCAGGGGCCAGGCCTGAGTATACGCGTGATAAAATTCCGGCTGAAATCCAGCGAACAGCAGTGTCATGGCTATATCTGCTTCGCGATGGCCGTAATAAACCGCGGGATCAACCAGGCAAGGAGAACCATTGGTGGTAATCATATAATTCCCGCTCCAGAGATCTCCATGAATAAGCGCGGGCTTTTCGGCAGGAATAATATTTTGTAAAGTATTGAAAAGAGAATCAAAATAACGTGTTTCGCTTTGGCTGAAAGCGCCTTTGTTGCGGGCTGCTTTGAGCTGAGGCTCGATACGTTCAGCAATAAAGAAATTGAAAAAATCAGGGTGAAAGTTATTTTTCTGAACCAGCGATCCGATATAATTGTCGTGATCAAGTCCAAAATATTCACTTGTGTTCCGATGTAAATCAGCCAGTTTTGTCCCGAAATCGTTCCAGAAATCAAGGCCCGGAATACCATTTTCTATTTGCTGAAGCAGAAGATATGCATATTTACCGGACTCTCCTGAACTTATTACTTCTGGAATAGTAAGCGTATTTGTATAAGCCAGAATTTTCAAACCAGCAGCTTCTTTTTCGAACATTTCCGGATAGGCTGTAGCTGAATTATATTTGATAAAATATTTGCCGATATTGGTTTTTAACGAACAGGCTTCATTTATGCTACCTCC
>JAIFMH010000322.1 GCA_020048595.1 Bacteroidota bacterium
GGGTGGAAAAAAGAAGTCACCGAAAACATTATCAGTTACACCAGTATCAATAATACAACTAAATCCTGGTGCCGGATTGGAATTGTAAAAAGTACGATAAGCAAAGGGAGTATTGAAGCCGATTTTAAAAGCGAATGGCAGGATCTGATCGTGAAAAACTATAATCCAACAGAAACTCCCGATTTGAATGAAGTGTATGAAACTGACGGCTGGAAAATAAAAGAAGGGGTTGTAAAATTTAAATTTAGCAATGCGGATGCACAGGCCATGCTTACAACCATCAGCGGATTTTCACGGTGTGCAAGTATTATCATCACACTAAATAACCAGGAGTATATAGGAAATATAGATACATTCATACAGTCAGTTGAATTCAAAAAGATGGGAGCTTCCACACAATCACCCGTGACTGGTAGTGATAATGTATCCGTAAATCCGGAAGGAACAAAAACAACACCGGCACATCAGTCTTATGGGAAAGCATTTGCGTTTACCACCACTAACTTTGATGATGGTTGGGTTGCAGCTGAAAAGGAAGATTGGGTTCAGGTTACAAAAGGAAAAATAACTGTGCTGCTTCATTATGCAAAAGCTGGGACTACTGTTGCCGCAGACCCTGAACCGCATGTCAGCAATGCTTGGAATATATTGGTTGCACCACGATACAGCAACCTGAAGAATTATAAAGTTGCTTCACCTTCTCTTGATCCTCAAAGGGCTTACCTGGGTGCAGGCGATTTAACAGATAATAAAACCGGCAGACAGGTTTATGTAGCATTATTCAGAAAAGGGAATTCCGGCTGGGTAGAGTTTATTGCACCCGATAAAAACACATTTGTCAGGGAATTTGGAACCGATGTAAACATTATTGGCTGGGATGCCGGCAGCGACATCTGGAACCCATTGCTTAAGATGATGAACTATAACAAATTTGCAGTTTCTGCCAGTGATTTGCCTGGCAACTGGAAGGCGTCAAGCGGCGCGGGTATTGAATATTACAATGTATATACCGGAAATAATATGGGAATGGCCTCAGCATCCAGCACTACTGAATTTATTTTTAAACAAGATGGGACCTACACCAGTATTTATAAAGGTGTCGATGGCTTTAATGGCAACAACCGTTATGCCGGCGAAACATGCAATGGGAAATGCACGGTGAACAATTGGGAAATGCAACTAACCAACCGCTTTAAAGGGGCAACCGAAACATTTGCCATACAATTCGAAGCAGTTAAAGGAGGCCGTATTTTGCACATGTACAGGGGCAATATTGAAGAACTGCATCTTTTCAGGATGAAATAATAAAAATAAAACGTTGGCATTTAGTTATTAACCTATTGCCGGCTGTATTCTGAAATACCCTTAAATAGTTCTACTTGTTTATTGATGCACAGGCTACTTTCAGCCTATCAGTAATTTCATTGTATTCCTTCTCACTCAACCTGGCGCGATTTTCACTATCCAGGATACCATCTTCGCTGCGTTGAATTTTATTGTACCATTCGTTACTTTCAGGCAAATCAAGTGGTTTACGGGGAATTATATGCAAATGCAGGTGCGGAACCGTTTGCCCGGCCGAAACCCCATCCTGAATGGTCCAGTCGAAGCTGTCGCAATTAAAAAAAGTTTTTAGTACTGATGTGATTTTTCGGGCAAATACCATCATTTCTCCCAGTTCTTCATCTGTTAATTCGAACAATGATTCACAATGCTTATTGGGAATTAATAGCGAATGACCAGGAAGTATCGGGGCAATATTATAAAAGGCGCTGAAAAGCGGAG
This sequence comes from Bacteroidota bacterium, assembly GCA_020048595.1. GTDB lineage: Bacteria > Bacteroidota > Bacteroidia > Bacteroidales > UBA4417 > UBA4417. The sequence continues at coordinate 1,786 of JAIFMH010000322.1, forward strand.
TTGAACAAAAAGATTTTCCGATAATTTCCTTGCGGCAAAAAATACAGCCCTGATGAGTCTGATCAGTTGTTTGATTCATTACTTAGAGTCTCAGAGAATTTATTTCGGGTAATTCCCTGTGAGTTTTGAAAGGAACCTGTGAATCGCGTGAAATGATCCTACCGGTTCTGCAAACATCATAATGCAACGATCAGATACATAGTTAATATCTTTACCTTCAAGATACTTTATCACTTCATCATTGCTTGAGCCTTGTTGCAGCCAAAGGTGCTGAATCCCCTTTTTACAGGCACTTTCCACAATTTTAATGGTTGACTCAGGTGGCGTATTCACAAATAAAGCTTTTACATCAGACGGAAGAGTTTCAATGCTGCTGAAACACTTATCGCCTTCGAAATGAGTTAAATGCGGATTTACTGGTAGCACTCTGACCCCTTTCTTCTTCAGGGTTTTGTATACAGAATTCCCAAATTTATTCTTATTCCGCGACACTCCAACCACAGCAATCTGAGGCTGTTGCATAAATTTGCTGATTGATTCGCTTGTTGTCATATAGCTAGATGTTTAATAGGTTTAATAATTGATTTGGCTGGAAGTCGGAAGACCGAAGTCAGAAGCCAGTATTTATTACAGAACTTGACTAAACCTGTCAGATTTTCCTTCATTCTTCCATCCATCTTCCAACTCCCGACTTACGTCTTCGTTCTTCCAATTTCTGTCTTCCATCTTCCGACTATTCAAAAACAATCTTCATCTCAACGCGCCTGTTTTTCTGTCTGCCTTCTGGCGTAGTATTCTCTGCAATTGGTTTAGTTTGACCGAACCAATCCGTTTTTATACGATCCGGCTCAACACCTTTTTTAACGAGGTAATTTTTCACGGCCAAGGTACGATTTTTTGATAATGTAAGGTTCGATGCGGGTTTGCCAACATTATCGGTATGTCCGGAAAGTGATAGTTTGAATTCACTTCGTTTTTTCATTACATCTGCCAGTCCGTCGAGCGCCGTTAAGGAAGCCTTTTTAATAACAGATTTCCCTGTTTCAAATTCGAGATTATCAAATGCTTTTTTGAGAATTTCCTGCTCTTCTTTTTTGATTTCCGGGCAACCGTCATTTTGTGGAATTCCCGGTATTGTGGGACAAAGATCGTATTTGTCCGAAATGCCGTCACCGTCTGTATCAGGGCAACCTTTAAATACAGCCAGACCGGGAATACTGGGGCAGTCATCGTCTTTATCAGGAATACTATCGTAATCGGTATCTGAATACGGACATCCGTGATTATCCATCGGGCCCTTGATTGCCGGGCAATAATCTGCTTCATCTATAATACCATCACCATCACTGTCAGTAAAGGGGCAGCCTTTATTTTCGCGGGTACCGGCAACGGTAGGGCAGTTGTCATCATTATCGGCAATGCCATCATCATCCTGATCCGGACACCCATTCATTTTCTTCGGACCGGCATTCATCGGGCATAAATCGTTTTGGTCGATAATACTGTCGCCATCGCTATCAGGGCAACCATTAAATGCAAAAATCCCTTTCACATCAGGACAAAGATCTTCCTGGTCAATAATTTCGTCTCCATCAGTATCCGGACAGCCATCATATTCTTTAAGCCCGGGAACATCCGGACATTTATCTTTTGTGTCAGTTATTCCATCCAGGTCAGCATCCGGACAGCCATCCAGTTCAAATAGACCGGCAATATCCGGACAAAGGTCCTTTTTATCGGATACTTTATCATCGTCGCGATCATGAGGCCGACCGTAAAAGACAGGCACTTTAAATACTACCGAGACTGAAGAACCATACCTGTTTTTGGAAGAAGCAAGTATGGAGAAAATATCATTTGAACCGAGCCATATTGGCCCTATTCGCATTCCCAATCCAATGTTCCATTGCTTGAATGAATTATACTGAACAGGTACTGAAACCCCGAACCATTTTTTATCATATCGTGGAACCAGGTTGTATGTTGAAATATAATGAACTTTATTTACCTTTTCATTGCCCCGGTTAAGCGCGATATATGGAGTAAAATTTACATATAATCCTTCCGCAACTCTCACATCAGCCTGGAAACTCAGGCTTATCGGGAGTGTTTGGGTAAATTTGTCAGAAGGGCTTTCCAGATCAAATGAATCGGCAATGAATTGGTTAAAATCGTCTATAGATTCTATTCCTAAATCACCAACCACCAGGTTCTGAATATCGGCTGTAAAATCCCGGCTGTCGGGATTCCTGCGGTAGCGTACGCTTCCAAGGTCTGACGCTGTAAATCCAATCCTGAACAGGTATTTATCCTGGTCTCTGCGCCAAAGATTGGTTTTGCCATCCATATCATATTTGTATTTCATCCATTGAGGCCTGTATTCGTAAACAACACCAAGGTCAAAAGATAATGATGGATTAGCATCGAAACGGTATGTGAAATCCTCATTCAGATTGTCGGATGTGCCATAATTTGTATAGGTATTATAAAGTGAAACTGTGCTGGAATCAGTAACTTCGTAATTCAGATCTTTCATAAAAAGATAAGCCGAACCTAAGCCCTGGTTTATTTTCATTGTAGCACCTGCTTTTAAAAAGTGTTTTTCTTTATCCAGCATTACCCGGGCGTAGGTAAATCCATACTCAACCCACGAATTTAGCTGGGCATTCAAATTCTCATTCTTCAGTTTGATATCCCAGAGATCTGTTTCCTGGTTGAGGCCATCAAGCAACACAACCAATGATTCAGTCATATTGTCAAAATTCACCACTGACCTCACAGATGGGGTAAAGGCAATGGCAGCTTTTTCCGAAAGCGTGATCATAAATGAAAAAATATCTTGGGTTTGGGTTGCAATCCCGGTTTTATCCTTGCCATCCATATTCCGCGAAACATAAGCAGGATCTTTAAAATCAAGATCTTTCAATAATTTAGGATGCGAAAGCACATATGGATCAATTCCATAAAAAGTATTATAAAAACTAACATCGGTTCCGGCTACTGTCATATCAAACTTATAACGACTGTCGGCAATGGAAGCTGGTTGTAAATGAACACCGGTAACTCCGGCGTAATTACCCGTAGCAAATGGGAGGAAAGTCTGTGCGCTGGTTTGTAGTTTTGCCAGCAGAATAAGAGTGAAAAGGCAGAGTAGTTTCTTCATAGTATAGTGACCTTAAAACTAAATTTTATCAAAAATAGTGATTTTGTAACTTATTTGAATCTTATGCATGGTAAAATAATGCTGGATGTTTTTAAATAGGGATATCTTTGCCTCCTGAAATCTGTTACCCGCCTTATTAAATGTGCAATACCGTAAATTGTTATTATAAAAGTATAGTGCTGAAATTGAAAGCATTATATCCTGCTGAGGAAGCCCGTGCCATGGCTGACAGGTTACTAGAGAATTACCTACATCTTATGCCTGCACAACGAATAATGTCTGGCGCAATGTTGATTGATGATTCTAAAATCCAGTTGATTGACGAAGCGGTGAATAAATTATTGAGTAACATTCCTTTACAATACGCGATTGGTAAAGCGTTTTTTATGGATATGGAATTTATTGTTAATCCATCTGTTCTGATTCCCCGTCCTGAAACGGAAGAAATGGTAAGCCTTATACTGAAACAATTTTCAGGCAGTGAAAAAAAACTTAAATTAGACATACTTGATATAGGAACAGGCAGCGGTTGCATTCCGATCGCTTTAAAGAAAAACATTCCTGAATCAAATGTTTCTGCAATCGATTTTTCGAAAGAAGCTCTCAGTGTAGCAGCTGAAAATGCCGGGCTAAACAATGTCAGAATTAATTTTATTCACAAAGATATTCTGGATCAAACGGAGTGGCAAGATTTACCACTATTTGATTTGATTGTAAGTAATCCTCCATATGTAACACACGAAGAAAAAAAGCAGATGCAGCGCAATGTTCTTGATCACGAGCCGCATACTGCGCTGTTTGTACCTGATGAGGATCCTCTTATTTTTTATCGTGCGATTATTAAGCTGTCAAAAATTAAACTTCGCGAAGCCGGGTGTCTTTGGTTCGAAATAAACGAGATGTTTGGCGTTGAATTAAGGGATATGGCTCTGAGCCAGGGTTTTAAAGAGGTAAATATAATTTTTGATTTTCGGGGAAAAAGTCGATTTTTGCAATGTCTTAAATAGTAATTCTACTCATCATTAAATCATATAAATAAAACTTAAAAATGACAGAAACCATTAGACACACGCTACGGGATTCAAAAGTCGCCAGATGGTCGGCTTTGGCTGTTGTAGCATTCACAATGCTTACAGGCTATTACCTTACAGATGTAATTGCCCCGTTAAAAGGACTTCTCGAAGGACGCTTAGGCTGGGATAGCTCTGACTTTGGATTTTTTAACAGCGGTTACGGCTGGTTTAATGTATTCCTTGGAATGCTGATTATAGGTGGTATTATTCTTGATAAAATGGGTGTCCGTTTTACAGGATTAATGGCTGCTATCGTAATGGTAGGCGGAACTGCAATTAAGTATTGGGCTGTTCAGACTCATTCTTTGGATGGTCAAATGTGGCATGTATTGTGGTTTGATGTTAAAGCGCAGGTTTTAATTGCCGGACTTGGTTTTGCCATCTTTGCTGTCGGCGTGGAAGTTGCGGGTATCACAGTTTCAAAAATTATTTACAAATGGTTTAAAGGTAAAGAACTGGCATTGGCAATGGGCCTCGAAATGGCTACAGCCCGATTAGGAACAGCACTTGCTCTGGCTACCTCGGTGCCAATTGCAAAAGCAACCGGAATGGTTGATGTTTCGCGTCCGATTTTACTGGGATTAATTTTACTCTGCATCGGACTTCTCTCATTCGTAATGTATATATTTATGGATAAGAAACTGGATGCTTCCGAAGTGGATGCAAACAAACCGGTTGTTGAAGAAGAAGCTTTCAAATTGTCGGATATCGTTATGATTATTACCAACAAAGGTTGGTGGTACATCGCTATTCTTTGTGTGCTTTTCTATTCAGCGGTTTTCCCTTTCCTTAAATATGCAGCTGACCTTATGGTAAACAAGTTCGGAGTAAGCGAGGATCTCGCCGGAACAATTCCTTCGATGCTGCCATTCGGAACAATACTTTTAACTCCTTTATTTGGTAGTCTTTATGATAGAAAAGGTAAAGGCGCTACTATTATGATGATTGGTGCCAGTATTCTTATTGCAGTACATGCTCTTTTTGCTGTGCCATTCTTAAATCACTGGCTTATTGCTATCGTTCTGATTCTTGCTCTCGGAGTTGGATTTTCACTCGTACCTTCGGCCATGTGGCCATCAGTTCCAAAAATCATTCCTGAAAAACAATTGGGTACTGCATACGCTTTAATTTTCTGGGTTCAAAACTGGGGATTAATGGGTGTTCCTGCTCTTATTGGCTGGGTATTGGATAAATATTGTGTAACAGGTCAGATCATGCGAGAAGGCGTTTCTGTTAATACCTACGATTACACTATACCAATGTTGATTTTCACAGGATTTGGCGTACTGGCACTTTTATTTGCTTATCTGCTGAAAGTTGAAGATAAAAAAATGGGATACGGACTCCAGTTGCCTAATATCCAGAAATAACGCAGCTAAGGTTAAGTTTATATTAAGATTCAAACCGGGCGGAGTTTTATAACTTCGTCCGGTTTATTTTTGCAGCCAATTATATAATCCGTTTTGTACTTTTGTAATCTAAAAAATTAAAATAATGAAAAAAATCGTTGTAAGTATTGTATTGGTTAGCATGCTCGTTCCGGTCCTTTTTGCTGGAAATCCCGGAGACAAAAAGAAAAAGCCAAAACAACCCAAAAATATAATTCTGCTTATTGGCGATGGCATGGGAACATCCCAGGTTTATGCCGGTTATACTGCTAAAAAAGGGATAATGAATATTACAGGTATGCCTGTAAGTGGTTTTTCGGTCACATATTCGTCCGATGATTATATTACTGATTCCGGCGCTGGAGGTACGGCTCTGTCAACCGGAGTTAAAACAAAAAATGGCAGTATTGGTGTTGATGCAAATGGTCAGCCTGTTGAGACCATACTGGAGATGGCTGAAAAAAGAGGCCTTTCAACAGGACTAGTTTCCACCTCATCCATCACACATGCAACGCCCGCATCCTTTATTGCTCATACAGCCAACCGCTCCAAATATTCAGATATTGCTCTTGATTTTCTGAAGACAGACATTGATGTATTTATTGGCGGAGGTTACAAAGACTTTGCAAAAAGAGCCGATAGCTTAAACCTTATTGACAGCCTGAAAGCCCGTGGCTACTTTATAGCCCGCGACCTGAAAGAAGTAAATGTAAAGTCAACAACTCGTCTGGCAGCTTTACTGGCCGACGAACATATGCCACAAATGTCGAAAGGCCGTGGAAATATGCTGCCTGATGCTACCAGGATAGCAATCAGCATGTTGGATAAAAACGATAAGGGATTTTTTATTATGATTGAAGGCTCGCAGATCGACTGGGGCGGACATGCTAATGATGCAGCCTACATTGTCGACGAAATGGTTGATTTCGATAATGCAGTTGGCAGAGCACTTGAATTTGCTGCAAAAGACGGCGAAACTCTCGTTATTGTTACTGCCGATCACGAAACCGGTGGTTTTGGTATTATTGGCGGAAGTATTGCTGAAGGCGTCGTTCAGGGTGCATTCCTGAGTAAAGACCATACTTCTACCATGGTGCCTGTATTTGCTTATGGCCCGGGTTCCGAAATATTCACCGGCGTTCAGGACAACACAGATATTTTTAAAAAATGTGTAAAATTGTTCGG
>JAIFMH010000135.1 GCA_020048595.1 Bacteroidota bacterium
GGAGAGCACGGAGGATCACGGAGAAAAGAGAATTTGACTTTTGTGTCTTTTGTGCTTCTAAAAAATAAAAATGAGTATAGGGAAAGATTAAAAAAGGGTTTCTATTTTATTTTATTTTATTTTATTTTACCCACCCCAGCCCTCCCTAGAAAATAGGGAGGGAGTTAGATACTCCTAAAAAAGAAATAACCACAAAAGGAACAAAAGAATTCCAGTCTCTTACCTTTTGTATTTCGCATTCTGATAAAATTATATACTTTTGGCAGCAGTCAGGAAAACTGCAATAGAAAATAATCCTTTAAAATCCGTTCTTTCGATTTTATCAGCGTTTCACACCTGTTGCATCCACATTCCATCCATATTTAAACTAATTTTCTGGTAAAAAAATGAGATCCCGTCCACAAATCCTTACCTGGTTATGTACAGGCTCCTTTATTTCAGGTTCCGCCTGGATAATTATGCTGCTTGCTCTGATCCTGTATTCGCTGGCAGGAGAAATACCTACCGGATTATTTCCAGGTTTATCAGTCGAATACGTGATGGCAGGCTATGTATTTATAGCCGTTCAGATTCTTCTGGCTTTGCTGGCACTTATTGGAGTTATTATAATGTGGAATCTGAAAAAAGCAGGCTTTTACCTATATTCCCTGATGAAAGTAACTATTTATTTTATGCCGGTACTTTTCATTGGCAGCAGTCATCTGACATTTCCCGGATTAATCCTTACATCTGTAATTATAATAATGTATGGAATAATATTTACTCAAACAGTGGTAAAGTAATGAAAAAAGAATAATATTGCAAAGAATTAAAAAAAACAGAAAATGTTTTCGGTATTAAGAAATTATTACTTTTACAGCTGAAAATAATTTTGAACCTAAAATAAAGAAATAATCAATAAAACGCTCTATACCAAAACCTTATCTTCATAATTCATGTTCAATACATATAACAAAAAACATGTATTAAACAGGCATTTATGTTAAAAATTGCAAAAAAAACGATCAATCTTCCCTTAATAAATCTGATTTCTACAGATTTTCAGGGGAAAAATCATACTAAAACCAATCAAACCAAATCAGATAACAAACCCAAAAACAGCCTATGACGTAAAAATTAATTCACTAATCAATAATTTAATTACACACTAAACCAATTATCACTAACTAACCAAATCAATTAACCTATGAGAAAACTAAGTTTTTTGCTGGTATTGCTGCTGCTCACAGCTATGCAGGTACTGGCACAACGAACCATCACAGGTAAAGTTACCAGCGCCGAAGATGGGGGAGGAATCCCTGGCGTTACTGTTCTTGTTAAAGGAACCAGTACAGGTGTTTTAACCGACCTTGACGGAAAGTACAGCATCAGCGTTCCGAGTACCGCAACCATGTTGCAGTACACATTTGTCGGAATGAAACCAATGGAAATAACTATCGGCGTTTCCGACAACTATGATGTTGTCCTTCAAACCGAAGCTACCAACATTGAGGGAGTTGTTGTAACAGCTTTTGGAATCACCAGGCAATCAAGAGAAATTGGTGTTTCAACAGCTAAAGTAAGTGACAAACAACTTACACAGGCTGGCGCAAGCAACGTTATGAACGGATTAACCGCCAAAGTATCCGGTTTACAGATTACTACCATCAATAACGGTATTAATCCAGAAACAAAAATTACTTTACGTGGTAACCGCCACTTCCTGGCATCAAACCAGGCATTGGTTGTTTTGGATGGTGTTCCAGTAAGTGCAACTTACCTCAACTCAATCAACCCTAACGACATTGAAAACGTAAGCATTCTGAAAGGTGCCAGTGCTTCTGCATTATATGGCAACGATGCTTCAAACGGAGTTATGATCGTTTCAACAAAAAAAGGTAGTAAACAAAAACCTACAATTAAAATCAGTAACACTACTACTTTCGAAAGAGTTTCCTACATGCCTAACTTACAAAACCGTTTCGGTTCAGGTTCAGGTGAAAGTTTGAGTAACGCCGATAACAATTACACTATGTGGCTAGGTCCGGATAGAAATACCGATCCTTATACTTCCTACGAAAACCAGCAATACGGACCTGAATATGATGGTTCAATGGTTATATTAGGCGGTAAATTAGAGGATGGTTCCTATCAGATGGTTCCTTACTCACCAATTGATAATCAAAAAAGAGATTTCTTCGAAACCGGTATGTCGTCACAGAATGACATTTCATACAGCGGTGGTGACGAAAACAGCAATTTCTATCTTTCAGCACAGGATGTTAATTCCAAAGGTGTTGTAATGAATGATAAAAACAGGAGAACCAGTGTTCGTTTAGCTGCCGGTAAAAAATACGGTAATTTCGGTGCCGATTTTTCATTGGGTTTCACACAGACAAATACGGATATCTCAGGTGGTGATATGAGCCAGGGCAGACCAGTTTACTGGAATGTACTTAACACACCACAACATGTTCCTTTATCAACTTACAAGGACATTGAGAACAATCCATTCGCTACTGTTGATGGTTATTTCAACGCATACTATCCTAACCCTTACTGGCAGTTGGAACATTCACGTCAGATGACCAAAAGGAATGACATTTTGGGTTCATTAAACCTGAATTTCAAAGCAAGCGAATGGCTCGAATTCACTAACCGTACCGGTTTAACATACAACACTGTTAACTACAACGATTACGTTGACGAAGCCGTTTACAGCGAGTATTCAGCAAGTGATCCATGGAGCCAGGGCCACATGGGCGTTTCATCGCCATATTCAGGTCAGTCGAGTGATTATATGACCAACCAGATGAACTTATCGAATGACCTTTTAGCTAAAATGAGCAAGGATTTCGGTGATTTCACAACCAGGCTTATACTTGGCGGATCAGTATTCTCAACCATATATACAAGTCTTTCGGATGCAGCAAGTGCATTGGTTATTCCTAACTTATACAACATCAGTAACCGCGTTGGTGAGCCTGTTGTTGCTCAATCCGTACTCGAAAGAAGTTCAGTAGGCCTTTTCGCAGATGCTACATTCGGATACAAAAATTATGTTTTCTTACACGTTTCAGGTCGTAACGACTGGGATTCACGTTTAGTAAAAGAAAACCGTTCATTCTTCTATCCTGGAGCTGACCTTAGCGTTGTGTTAACCGACATGTTCCCAACTCTAAAAGACGGTGGTGTATTATCATTCCTGAAAGTTAGAGGAGGTATATCGAAAACCGGACAGATTTCTTTAACCAACTGGTATGCAACTGTACCTTCGTATATTGCTGCAGCCGGTTTCCCTTATGGAAATAACGCAGGTTTCAGATTAAGCTCAACCTTAAGCAATCCTGATTTAAGGCCTGAAATCACAACTGAAAAAGAAGTAGGTCTGGAAATCAGTTTCCTGAAAAACAGGATCAACTTAGAAACCAACTTCTACAAATCAAATACCATTGACCAGACTATTCCTGCAGCTATATCATCAGCAACCGGATATCGCTCAGCATACATCAATGCCGGCGAACTAGCTACACAAGGTATTGAAACCGACCTTAAACTTACTCCACTGCTCAATTTAGGCGATTTACTGTGGAATCTTACTGTTAACTATACCTATACTACCAGCGAAGTTATTTCTATCTATCCGGGACTGGATGAGTTACCAATCGGTGATGTATCCTATGCTGTTGTCGGACAGGAATTTCCTGCTCTTAAAGTTAGTGATGTAAACAGAGATCCTCAGGGACGTATCATTGTTAATCCTGTAACCGGTTTACCAACTAAAAATCCTGCCCTCGTACAAATGGGCCACGGTAACCCTAACCATTCAGTAGGTATTGCTAATAACTTTACATACAAAGGACTGGGATTAAATATCGTTGCTGATTATCGTACCGGTCATAATATTTATAATGCAGTAGGTAGTGCACTCGACTTTACCGGAGTATCTGAGCATTCAGCACTTAACGGACGTCAGCCTTTCGTTATTCCTAATTCAGTTATCGAAACAAGCCCTGGCGTATTTGTTGAAAACACAGATGTAGTTGTTACTGATGCTTCCAGAGCTTTCTGGGTATCTTCCGACTATTACAACTCACAAAGCACCTATGTTACCAGCGCAGCTTTCTGGAAACTGAGAGAAGTTTCTTTAACCTATGACATTCCTGTTGAGCAATTAATTGGAACCAAAGTTCTGAAAGCAGCTCAAATAGGCGTTGTAGGAAGAAACCTCATTATGTGGCGTCCAAAAACAAACGTTTGGACAGATCCTGAATTCAATACATCAGGTGCTACCAGTAATGCTGTAGGACGTACTTCTGAAGACCAGACACCTCCAACCAGAGTTTTCGGTTTTAGTGTAAAACTTACTTTCTAACATTTAAATTTATAAAGTGATGAAGAAAAACATTTTAATAATACTTATAGCAGGATTAATGGCTTTTGGAAGCTCGTGCAGCAAGGATTTCCTTTCTGTTAACGAAGTAAATCCAAACAGTCCATCCAAGGTAAATTCAAATCTGGTGCTCCCATCAGCTCTGAATGCCATAGCTACTACTATGAACCTGCCACGCCGCTTCGATTTCGTTTACCTGTGGCATGGATTATGGTCGGTAAGTGCTGGTTATTCACAACCTCAGAACCTTACTCAATACAAACTTATTAACAGCAACTATCAGCTTGCTTTTATTGAATTGTATTCCGCAGGCAGCAACCTTAGCTCTATCGAAAAAAGTTCAACCGAAGCTAATGATGTATATTACCTTGCTATAGCTAAAATCATGCAAGCTTATATCTTTCAGAATTTAGTTGACTGTTGGGGTGATGTTCCTTATACCGATGCTTTCAAAGCACCTGAGCAGCTGAAACCTACATACACTCCACAACAGGAGATTTATGAAGACCTTATCGTTCAACTGGATGCTGCCATGAAAATGATTCAGGATGCTCCTGCCAGCGCAACACCAATTTCAGGTGGTAGCGATATCATGTTTGCCGGTAATATGAGCAAATGGTTAAAATTCGCAAATACTTTGAAATTACGGATTTTGATTCATCAGTCGGATATGTCGGGCAGAGATTCATACATCAGAACTGCAATTGCAAACACAGCTTCCATTGGTTATTTAGGAGCTGGCGAAAGCGCTTTGATCAATCCTGGTTATGTTATTTCGCAAGGTAAAATGAACCCGTTCTACGAAACATTCTACAACAATGCAGGTACATCCCAGTCTGATGGTATTACTTATTATTTCGCAGGTAAAGATGCAATTGATTTCTACAAAGGAACCAACGATCCACGTATTGGTAAATTCTTCCAACCATACGCACCTGATTCATACGAAGGCAATTATTTCGGACAATTACCTGATAATCTGAATTCAGCCAGTACCACTTCACGTCTTGGTTATATTGTTAACAGCGATGGTACCGAAGATCCAACCACCATGATTGGAAACGGAACAAAATCATCACCGATGCTTACTGACTTCGAAAGTATCTTCATCCAGGCTGAAGCCGCTGAAAGAGGATTTATTGCAGGAAATGTAAGGTCATTGTACGAAAGCGCTGTTACCCAATCATTCTTATACATGGGTTTATCAGTTGGTGAAGCTGCTGCTTACCTGAGTCAGCAGAATGCTGATGCCAACTATCTGCTAGCTTTAGAAGCCGGCAATGTAAGAGAATTGGTTCTTACCCAAAAATGGGCTGCTTTAAACGGTATTGCTCCTGTTGAAATCTGGACCGACTACAGAAGGACCGGTTTCCCACAAGGACTTATTTTCAGCGTTGACCCCGCCAGGTCGAATGATACACCTCCTATTCGCTTACTCTACCCACAGGATGAACTTAATGTAAATAACGCTAATGTTCTTGCAGTAGGTACAATTAATGCGTTTACTTCCAAGATTTTCTGGCAGACGCGATAACTAAATTCATTCACATTTAAACATGAAAAATATGAAAAATAAAATAATTGTTATCATAACTTTCCTGGCAGGAATCGTTTCATTAAACTCTTGCTTGAAAGATGATGCTGATTACTGGAAAGATGATGTAGCAGGTAAAGTTTATGCTACCATCGCAAAGCCAGGCTTACAGACCCAGAGTTTGTTGCCTATTCCTGATGAAGTAAAAATTAGCTTCCTTGTTAATATAGCTTCCGACGAACTACCAACAACAACAAATACTATAACATTAGCTTTCGATAACGCAGCAATTGACGCATATAACGTTAAGCTGAGAGATGCCGCTATAGCTAATAACGACACGCTGGATAACGGTGAACCTGATTATAAACATTATGTTCCATTCCCTTCAGCATCACTCACCAACTCAACTATTACTATTCCGGCAGGCGCAAGAAATGCATATGCTGAAATAAAAGTTGCTAATGCTGATACCATTCGCCTGGATGGCAATTACATGCTTGCAGTTACAATTATTGATGCAACTGCTCCTATTGCAGCCAATATGAAAACCGTATTGTATGCTTTCCCACTGGCTAATGAATATGAAGGCGATTATTTATCCGAAGGTTCCCGTGATCACCCAACAGCTGGTTTCGAAACATTTTCGTATGCAAAACTCACTTTCACTACTGTTAATGCTACAACAGTACGTAAAGGTCAAACAGGTAATTACACCGGCTATCAACTTGATATTACAGTAACTGACAGAGTTATTGTTGTTGGCGGCGTTGATTGTTTTGAGGTTGACCTGGCTATCATAGGTATGGCAGATCCTAATGATATGGGTATGTATACTTCGTATGAAGGAGAACCTATGAATTACTATAACCCGATTACAAGAGTATTTGAGTTATACTATTACTACAGCGTTGCAGCTCCACGTAAAATACGTGAAACGAACTCAAGACTGTAAGTAAATAGAATTCTTTTTCGAAGAATTAATGTTTTTTCAAATAACTAAAAACTAAATAGATGAAAAGAAAATATATAATTATAGTAATAATGCTAGTCTTCTCCGGCATGCTTACTATGCAAGGTTGTAAAAAGGAAGACCAACCTACACCCGTAGTTTACAAGGCCTTCACTGTGCCTACCTGCACTACTTCCCCTGCACCAAGTCAGGCAGGAACGGTATTGTTCTCAGGCACAACTGTCGACCTGGTTTGGTCGTCCGAAGGTAGCGGCAATGCTGATAACTGGACTGTTTATTTTGGAACCGGTAAAGCACCTGCATTATACCAGAGCGGAGTTACAGCTCAAAAACTTGCCGTTGAAGTAGTTGACGGACAGACTTACTACTGGAAAGTTGAAACCGTTGACGCAAGAGGGATTAAAACCTCCAGCGCAGTGAATAAATTTACTGCTGTTAACGGAACCAATCCTAAGATGAAAGTAAGCCTTGCAACAACAACTGATATTGCAACAGCTATCGGACTTGATCTTCCTGCTGATGAAGTAGTTGATCTTCGTTTGTTCATCCTCAAGAAAAGTGATTTGTCAGAAGTTGCTTTGATTGACGTTGGCTATGCACATGAGGATTACACCGGATTTGCTGATTTACCTGATGGTGAATACGTACTTGCCGTTGATATACTGAGTACTATCGACGCTGGTGATGTAAACGAACCGATAATGTTAAGCCTTTCATTGGCATTTGCTCAATTGGGAGTTATCGATTCAACATTGTACTTCCCTAATGTAATGAACAATGTAAATGCTTGCGACATATACCGTACAAATCTCGCAACTGTTGTTAAAGTTGGCGCTAACTACGCTGTTACCAGCACTGTTTCGGAATGGACATCTCCTGTTGCTGATCCAACTGCTCTGGTTGGTACATGGAGTGGATGGGATGCAGATCCTTCCTATCCGAGTGAAGTAGTATCCGAAATGATTTCAGACAAACTGAAATTCACAGGTGTTGGCCGCGCATGGATGTTCAACGACTGGGGTGAAGTTATCACTGCTGAATACCCATTCTCGATGAATTTCAACTATTGTGCAGGTACTATCATCATCCCAAGCCAGAAGGTTATGTCAACCACCTGGAATGGCGATGTACAACCTGATTACTATATCTTTGGTGAAGGTACTTTTGATTTAAGCGGAGAATATCCTGTTATGTCAATTCAGTATGATTTCAATCAGCCTGGTGGTGGTGGAACTATCGCAAGATACTTCGGTCTGCCTTACTTCGAACTTGAAATCTCATTGGCTCCTGTAAAAAGAAGCACCAATACCGGATCAAAAGTATCAGCATTCCCTATTCATCCTAAACGCTAATTTATAGCTGAAGTGAATATTTAATTCAAAAGCCGTCTCATTAAGTTGGGACGGCTTTTGTTTTTGTGCCTGGCAAAGAGATAGGAACATCATTACGCTTTTGTGTTTCAAATATAAACCACTGAGGCACGGAGAGCACTGAGGAACAGGGAGAAAAAAGAATTTAGCTTTTGTATCTTTTGAGTTTCAAATATAAAACCAAGAAGGCACGGAGAGCACGGAGGATCACGGAGAAAAGAGAATTTGACTTTTGTGTCTTTTGTGCTTCTAAAAAATAAAAATGAGTATAGGGAAAGATTAA
>JAIFMH010000033.1 GCA_020048595.1 Bacteroidota bacterium
TTTTTATGGCTCTAAATAGGGCACTGTCAGTCGATTCCAATGAATCAACATAAATGATTATTCCATTGTTGGCTGCAATGGCTGTATCTACACTACCCATTTCAACATTAAGCACCGACTTTTCGTCAACACGCACATCTCCCTTCACCATTAAAACATCACCGCTACTCGAAATCCGTAAATCAGAAGTAAAATAAGCAGGACCATAATATTCCTGTTCCGGTGCCGACTTCTTATTCAACGCCATAAAATGATCCGTTTTTACTGCGAGATCGTAATTGTAATTCCGGTAATCAGCAGTATGGATTTGTCCATTCACCCTGGCTGTGTTTCCTGTGCTGTCGTAAACCACAAAGTCGTTCAGCGCCATTCCGCCTTTGCTTAGTTTGATTTGCTCGTCAGGAACCTTGAAAAAGGTGTTGTAATCCTTATATGTTCCTTCCATATCCTTAATAGTTAATTCGCCGTTTAGTACAGGTTTGTCAACGGTACCTTCAAATGTCACATTGCCGTTAATGTTTCCCTTAAGGTCGCTTATTATCGTATTTAGAAATGGATTTAAGGTTTGGATGTTGAATTTCCGGATGTCAAGTTTTCCGTTCAATTCTCCTTTTTCTGAATAAGATGCATTCAGGTCAACATCATTTTCGGATCCTAAAAGATTAACTTGAGCTTTATAACCGACTCCAGGTTCATTATTTGCTTTAACACTCAAATTCCCGGCAGCTACATCATATGCTTTCAAACTATCTATTTTGAGGTCAGCTGTAAAAAGCAAAGGTTCGAAGCTGATCAGTTGGGCTAATCCATTAATAGTGCCTGAGGCCAGGGTTGTGTCTTCAGCTATAATTTTTGTGATAGTAGTGATCGGGAAATCAACCAGCTTTATATCAAGCGGTAATCCGTTTTCACTCGTTGATGATTGTAATGATAGTTGCCTCACTCCCGAAGTTAATGCAAGATTTGTATTTATATGTTTTGAAGTTGTGTATTCAGTGTTATTATCAGCATTAGTAGTCCATTTCTCCGCATTAATAAGTTGATCTTCATGTAAATGCAATGCAAATTTCGTGGTATCATTAACAATATTCCCTGCCAGGTTATATTTCAATGAATCATTCTTATTATATAATTTAATATCCCAGTTTATCATACCATCCCTTGCATTTCCTTCGATGAATGAATGATTCAGCGTTAAGGAAGAATTTTTCAGGCCATATGAATCAAGCATGTATTGGAGAGTATCGTTTAAAGTTCGAAAACCAAAGACTGTACTATCTATTATGAAATCACCATAAGATGCTCCCGGTAATGAAAATGCAAACATCAGGTCTTTCTCCTTGGTATTTACAATACTTCCAAACTTGATGGTTTGCATTGAGGTTAGGCTGGGAACGAAAGCTGTTATCACTGGATGATATCGTAATTCACCTTTTAATTTAGCGAAGGCGGGTTTAAATACTGTTCCGGTCGGGGGATAAACGGTAAGGAAATCGATCAGCAGGTTTTGGGCTACATCAGGAAGAACACCAATCTCAAAATAACCATCCAGGTTCATGTCGAGAAAAGGAGATTTAATCGCAATGGTTTGTGTCGAATCCACATTCAAAGCATCAAGACTGATGGAATCGAGTTTGTAAACATGCAAATCTTTTGTTATTTCAATATGAGGAATTTGGACAGTTCCGTTAACATGTTTTGCATTAACGGTAGTTAAATCTGCAACTATATCGCCTTTGAATTTTAACGTATCAGATGTAAAACCCATGCGTTTCAGATCGATATTGTCAATATGAGCCATTGCTTTTAACAAAGGATTCAAGCTATCGAGGGAGTATGTTGCTGTTATCTCAGAGGAAAAAGCACTATCCCGTATCTGAAAGCTGGCGTCAATAATGGAAGCTGAAATTGCAGCATTTAAATCAATATTTCTGTAATCATAACCTTTTAAAAAAACTGCCGGAATTGTTGCCGTAACCTGTGCTTCAGCGGTTTCGGGGCTTATTCCTTTTCCGGATGCCTGTATATCGAAAACGGTATTTCCGTATAAAGTATCCATCAGTATCCTGTCCAATTGCAGCCCGTCCGATTGAGCGTGAAGGTTGTACGATAGTTTATCGGCATCTGGAAGTTGTTTTACATTTCCCTTGAGAGCCAAATCACCTGCACTGCTTTTCATTACAAGATCAAAAGTATATGCGCCTTTATTATCACCGAGTTTGCCTTTCAGGTTGAAACTTTCATTAGCTGCAACGTTCGGGGGAATGCTTCCCGCCGGTAAAAGTCTTGATAAGCTTTTAGTTGATCCGCTGAATTCTTTGAGGTTTATGGCTGCAAGCAACTTATTGGGATCAGGTAGACCCGCTATTTTTCCTGATGCTGCAAACCTGATTCCACTGGTTTCCATCTTCAGATTTTCGATATTCATGTCGGCTACTTTTCCTTTCAGTTTGCCTTCGAGGTAAATAGTATTAGCAAGTAGTTTGTGGATATCAGGATTAGTGCCAACCATGGTTTGGAAATGCTTCATATCATCACTGGCAAGCAGCATCTTCTTCAGATTAATGTCAAAGCCCAGTAGCCCCGGATTTTTACTTATGGCAGCTAATGATTCATAGCTGATTTTGAAATCTCCGTCAATAGCCGAAGCAGGAGTTTTGAATAGGAATTTGTTTAATACAACACCTGTATCAGCATACACGAAATTTGTGCTTAATTGCTCAATATCCAGACCGCATTGTTCCTTTGCCTGAAACTGTTCAACAATTCCAGTGATCGTTGATCCTTCAAAAGCAAAATTCTGGAGCGAGAGCTGAAGTTGTGTTACGTGAATATGCTCCTGGTTAAAATCTGAACTAACTTTTACTGCTTCCTTTTCCTGATCGTATTTCAAATCATTATCCTTCAGCCTGATGCTGCCAATTGTAACGGTAAAAGGCGCACTTTCGGCAATCACTGATTCAGCAGACTCAATTTTTAACGGATTGTTTTCAATTGTTTTTATAAGTATCTGACTCTGATGCTGATCGATCAATATTTGCTTAAGATCTACTTTATTCGAATTCAGATTCACATTTAAGTTATCAGCCAGAAAATTTAGAATACTTGTTTTGGAACTGTATCCTGAACCAGGCATTTGAACCGCAAAATTGCTGTTCAGAAGAGATATTTTTTCAATAATGATTTGTGGAAGTATTCCTCCGCTTTCTGTATCCGGAGTTTCTGTATCTGAATCGCCTATACTTAAGTTAGCCGTAATTCCTTCTGTTTCAAAGCTTTTGATTTTATACAGTTGATTTTCCAAATCTATTTTGTCAATATTAGCAGCAATCAGGCCGGATTTTACATCATAAACCTGATGGCCGTATTTGTCATCCATTATAAAGTGTAACTGTTTGATTGACAATTCTCCTATATCAAATATCAATGAATTCCCGGTGGTGTCATTTTCAGTTTCCGGAGATGGTGGTCCGCTAAAAGCCTGGATAATAAAATCAAAATTGAAGGTTGTATCATTTTCAGCCCGAGCCATTCTGAAATCCAGGGTATCAATAGATAGCTTACTAACTGAAAGGGTGTTTTTTAATAATGCCAGAAGTTGATAATTTATTTCAATTGTTCTGGTATGAAGCATAACTTCTTTTGATTGATCTTCAAGTGTAATTCCTTGAATTTCAATATGTGTCAATAAATTGGTACTGAATTTACCAATAGAAACAGAAGTTTCCAGTTTTTTACTGAGATAGCTTACGGCCTCTTTCCTGATAATATCCTGGCCTTTTTCCGATCGGATAAACAGCATAGCCAAAAACATAAGTACCACAAATGAACTCAGTAAATAGAGCAATACTTTTAAAATTGTTTTAAGTATTTTTCCTGAGTTTAACTGCATAATAGGTATATCTTCTGCTTTCTGGTTTTGGTGAAGGGAATAAATTATTACTGAAACATTTATTTGGGAATCGTTGTAAACAAGTGGCGTAAAATTGTATTCAATTTTCCAGACAAACCAAATCCATTTAATACAGGTTCGCAGGATTTCAGAAATTACGACTTACATACCTTTTGACATATAAATACAAAAATAATAACTTTGGTTGAATAGTATCGTGATTTATATTTGTAGCACTGTAGCATAACATTTTGTTCTTGAGATATAAAACAGCCAAAAAGAAAGTACAATTCAAATTGCACAATCTTTCTGACTCTTTTTTCAGATAACTAATGCCTGTTCAATTATTCTAAAACAAAACATTAAATTTTCCTGCAGGGATATTCAGATGTGTAATGTGGCCCCGAGCTGCAAATAGGCATTGCGTATACCATCATTTATTTCAAAAATACTATAGTGATACCTTGCCTCAATGGAAAGGAAAAAAATATTCACCCCCATGCCACCAAAAGCCGGAAAATCCATAAAAGAAGATTTTTGCTCGTCTGCCGGATTCGTTTTTTTATCATTAATAAGAATTTTTTCCGATAATTTAAATTTAGGCTGAACTCCTACTAATGCATAAACAGGACCAATTTTGGCTTTTAGATCTATTGGGAGACCTAAATATTTTATTACATGCTTATTGCCGTTATCCATGTCGGCACCGTTCTGGCAATATTCAAGTCCTGTACCCAAATGCAGGAAAGAGAAAATTTTCTTCTCTTTAAATGCACCTGCATAAAAACTGGCATAGTTTGAAGTTCCGCTTACACGGTCCGAACCATTAAAAAGTCCTGAAATTTGATAACCTGAACGAATTCCAAAATTCTTTTTGCCCTGAGCTAAAGCCGATTCAGCTAAAAATATCAAAACTGTCATAAAAATGGAAAGAAGTAAACGGGATTTCATGTTTAAGAATTTATGTTTAACAAAAAATAAAAATTGAATTGAAAACCATAAATTTTACTAATTGTTCATCAGTATTGCTGCATTTATTAATTTATGATTAATGCACTTCACAATAAATGAATAGTAATCGAAAATAAATTATCGGAAAGAGAATTTTAGTTCTTGTTTAGTCGTGGTTGATAAATTGTTGCCGGATTATTAATAGCAAACTTTTCAAAAGCTATAAAAGTTCCGATTTTAATCCTGTATTCTTGTACCACATTGATTGCAATACCTTGAATTTTCAGGGTATGCAAAGCCGCATTTGTCGCAGGTTGGTTTTGATTTACTCCCTGAACTTTTTGTAAATTGCATAGTAACAATCCCGGTAGGTACCGCAATTACTGAATACCCTGATAACATTATAATTGATGCAATAAATTTACCTGCAGCAGTTTTTGGAACCACATCACCATACCCAACAGTAGCTACAGTGCTGATTGCCCAGTAAACACTTTGCGGAATGCTTTCAAATCCATTCCGGCCGCCTTCAACCACAAATAAAATTGTTCCTAATACAGTTACGAAAATGAGCAGGAACAACATGAAAATGGAGATCTTAACTGCACTAGCTGCAAGTGCCGAATAAAGTAGCTTTGATTCAGTCAGAAAACGGGTAAGGTTCAGTATTCTGAAAATTCTTAACAAACGTATCAGTCGGAAAATTGCCAGGAAATGTGTCCCGGGCAATAGTATACTCACATAAGTCGGAAGCAATGACAGCAGGTCTATTAATCCATAGATACTGAAAATATATTTTCTGGGATTTGGTACTACATAAATCCGGGTAATATACTCAATGGTGAACAATATGGTAAATACCCATTCCAGGATGAAAAATAATGATTTATTATCATCACTGATTTCTACGATACTGTCAAGAATAACGGTTAATACACTTGCCAGAATAACCCAAAGCAAGATGATATCGAATCGTCTTCCGGCAGGCGTATTGGTGCCAAAAATTATCTCAAATAAATCTCTTCTGCTTTTCATTGTTTACTTTCTGATGATTTTGAACTGTATATAGATCAAATTGCTTTTTCGCTGGAACTCAATGGATGTCAATTCCTTTTACTACTTGAAACGTAAACGCTATCAGCGCTTTAAGCATAAATCAGGTTTAATGCGAATCATCCAGGACGAAAATATGCTCTAAATTAAGCTTTTTTGATAAACAGAACTGCTGTTTGTTCCTGATATACATTTCATTTCTTTACTTTTGCACCTCAATTTGATAAAACAATGGCAAAATTTCTTAAATGGCTTGGTGGTGGTATTGGCTGGGCAGCAGGCGGACCAATTGGTGCAATTCTGGGTTTCGCTCTGGGATCAATGATTGATGGAATGCAAAGTGGTGTTTATGCGTATGAACCGCATAAGCAACCAAATTTTAATAAACCGCAGACAACTCCGAATGATTTTATTCTTAGTCTTTTGATTTTAGCATCTTCTGTTATGAAATCGGATGATAAGATACTTCGTTCCGAACTGGATTTTGTAAAACGCTTTCTTTTGCAGCAGTTTGGTACGGAAGAAGCTGAAAGGCAGTTGCTTATTTTACGTGAGCTTCTGAAAAAAGAGTATGACCTGCAACCGGTTGGTGTTCAGATCAGGCAGTATATGGAATATCCTTCACGTCTGCAATTGATGCATTTTCTTTTTGGCCTGGCTGCTGCTGATGCACAGGTTCATGCAGCTGAATTGCAGATAATTACCCGGATTTCGGGAATACTTGGGATCAGCAGTACTGATTTTGAAAGTATTAAGGCAATGTTTGTAAAAGATACTACAAGCGCTTACCGCATACTTGAAGTTACTCCTGATGCCTCACCCGAAGAACTCAAAAAAGCTTACCGTCGTATGGCGATTAAATATCATCCGGATAAGGTTGCACATCTTGGCGATGATGTTCAAAAAGCAGCAAATGCTAAATTCCAGGAACTGAATGCTGCTTATGAGAAGATTAAAAAGGAGAGAGGGATTGCGTAGGAGAGGAGTTGGGGCCGGTATGAGGAAAATAGAAAAATAAGAAAATAGGAAAATAGGGAAGTGGGGATACAATTGAAATTATTGTCGCAGTGGCTCTCCCCTTGAAAAGGGGAGATGTCCGAAGGACAGAGGGGTACTAAAAAAACAAAATGAATATCGTAAATTGTATCTTATATTTTCCGGAATCCTAAACCAATCATTGTATTTCAAAATTCAACAAATCAATCTTCAGTATCCGGCTCATCAATACATATAATTCCGGATTATACGATTGAAATTCCCCGGGCTGCTCAAAAAAGCTTTCGACTGCTACTGAAAAGAATTCCTGCAGATTGGCTGCTCCATACGATCTGAAAAAGGAGTTCTCATTATTATCTATTTTTTGTATCTCTGTCAGCGCTATTTTTTCAAACAACAGCATGGTATCCTTATCAATAAAGTCATATTCATCGTTATCCACAATGTTTGTGAGTCGCAATGCATGAGCCATTTCATGCAAAGCCAGGTTTCGCCCATCGGTCAGATTACTGAATCCCGACATGAAATTTTTCCAGCTTAATACTATTGCTCCGCCAGCATTTACTTCTCCTTCGTGATACTGACCTGTGATGGTTGAATAATATTCTTCTGCAAACAGGATAATGGTATGAAAATGATTGAAATATACTTTTGGGTATCCATACGTTATTTGAATGGCGGAGGCAGCAACCATCACTCTCATTTTATCTGTAATTTCACTGATATTATTTCCTGCTTTGAAATCTTTCATTTTTATAAACCTGCACACTCGTTTCTCAAAACGTTTTCGCCCTTTTTCCCCAAGCATTTTATATAAAACAAAGTTATCAGCCAGCATTTCTTTTAAATCAGGAACCACATCCGCATCAAAAATTGTATCACAATAACTTTTATTGAAAAGCCGAAAATCAAATTGCTTAATCACAATAATAACAACGTATATTATAGAAATAGCAGCTATTAAGAATACGATAGATTTCATGAAAATCCAAA
The DNA here is from genome assembly GCA_020048595.1 of Bacteroidota bacterium. Taxonomy (GTDB): domain Bacteria; phylum Bacteroidota; class Bacteroidia; order Bacteroidales; family UBA4417; genus UBA4417. Next base: position 7,886 of record JAIFMH010000033.1, read on the forward strand.
TAATTGAGTGATGCAAGATAGTCTAATTCTTAATTCCATTGAATCCTGAATAGAATTTTACCAATTGAAACTCCGCAATAAAATATCAAAACCCCAAAGTCTGATTGTTTACCTTTGCAGCAATGATTATGGCGTTCATCGTTAAATCTACATGAAACTCAATTATGGAAATTACCAAGCAGACAATTGCAGATATAAAGCTTCTGGCCTTTAAAAATAAGAAAGAAAATGCTACGTTTTTCAGACAGGTCGGAGCCAAGCCTCCCGGAAAGGTAGATGAAGCATTTCAACGGCTTCATGAAGAAGTTTTTGCGGAAGTTAATTGCCTTGAATGTGGAAATTGCTGCAAATCCCTGGGGCCAAAATTAAATTCTACCGACATTCGTCGTATTTCCAGCGTTTTACGAATAAAAGCTACTGAGTTTGAGCAAAAGTATCTTCGGACGGATGAGGATGATGACTTTGTTTTCAGTATCATGCCTTGCGTTTTCCTTGAAGCCGATAATACCTGCAGAATTTATGAAGATCGTCCGCGTGCCTGCCGCGAATATCCGCATACCGACCAGC
>JAIFMH010000170.1 GCA_020048595.1 Bacteroidota bacterium
TGGGATGAACTTCCTGCAAAGCCTTTCGGCAGGGGAGAAGACTATGTGAATTTCGGTCCCGACCGCGTAGCCATGCAGGATGCAACAGCGCAAATGGCTCTGCTTCAGTTTATGACTGCAGGTCGCAGCCGCACTGCTGTTCCGAGTACGGTGCATTGCGATCACCTGATACAAGCTTCGGTGGGTGCAAGTGCCGATTTAGATGTTGCGCTTTCGCAGAATAAAGAAGTGTACGATTTTCTTGAATCCGTTTCGGCGAAATATGGAATTGGTTTCTGGAAACCAGGAGCCGGAATAATTCACCAGGTAATTCTTGAAAATTATGCATTCCCAGGCGGAATGATGATAGGCACCGATTCGCACACCGTTAATGCAGGCGGACTTGGAATGATTGCCATTGGAGTTGGTGGTGCTGATGCCATGGATGTGATGGCCGGAATGGCCTGGGAATTAAAGATGCCTAAGCTTATCGGTGTTAAACTTACCGGTAAGATGAGTGGCTGGACTTCGGCTAAAGATGTTATACTTAAAGTTGCCGGAATACTCACCGTTAAAGGCGGAACCGGTTGTATTGTTGAATATTTTGGTGATGGCGCTGACTCAATTTCGGCAACAGGAAAAGGAACCATTTGCAATATGGGTGCCGAAATCGGAGCAACCACATCCATTTTTGGTTACGATGCCAAAATGAGTGATTATTTGAAAGCCACCGGTCGTGAAGAAATTGCAACCCTGGCCGATGGAATCATAGATGATCTTCGTGCAGATGCTGATGTTTACAGTTCCCCTTCAGCTTATTTTGACCAGGTTATTGAAATTGATCTGAATACACTCGAACCTTATGTAAACGGACCTTTTACACCCGATGCGGCTTATCCTGTTTCGGAATTTGTGAAAGTTGTCAAAGAAAAAGGATATCCTCAGAAACTTGAAGTCGGATTAATTGGTTCTTGTACCAATTCGTCGTATGAAGATATTACACGTGCTGCTTCTGTTGCAAGGCAAGCTACAACGAAGAACCTGAAAGTTCAGGCTGAATTTGTAATTACACCGGGTTCGGAATTAATCCGTTTTACAACAGAACGCGATGGCTTACTTGCTGATTTTGAAAAGATTGGCGGCGTTGTTATGGCTAATGCCTGCGGACCATGTATCGGTCAATGGAAACGGCATACGGATGATCCGGAACGCCGGAATTCAATTATAACTTCCTTTAACAGGAATTTTGCGAAACGTAACGATGGTAATCCGAATACCCACGGTTTTGTTGCTTCACCTGAAATTGTAACAGCTTACGCCATCGCAGGTGATCTTTGCTTTAATCCGCTGACAGATTACCTGGTAAACGAAGCCGGAGAAAAAGTAAAACTTGACGAACCAATTGGAATTGAATTACCGGTTAATGGTTTTGATGTGAAAGATGCCGGTTACCTGGCGCCTCCTGCCGATGGATCAGCCATAGCTATTTCTGTGAAACCAGATTCCGAAAGGCTTCAATTGCTTGAACCATTCGGAGCATGGCAAGGGGCAGATTTGTTGGCACTTCCAGTATTGATCAAAGCCAAAGGAAAATGTACTACCGATCATATTTCGATGGCTGGTCCATGGTTGCGTTTCCGTGGTCACCTGGATAATATTTCAAATAATATGCTCATCGGGGCGTTGAATTTCTTTAACGAGAAAACGAACCTGATTAAAAACCAGTTGGATGGCAAATATGATACAGTTCCTGCAACAGCGCGGGCTTACAAAGCTGCTGGTTTGGGTTCGATAGTTGTCGGCGACGAAAATTACGGCGAAGGATCATCGCGGGAACATGCCGCTATGGAACCACGTCATTTGGGCGTTAGAGCAATACTGGTAAAATCATTTGCCCGTATCCACGAAACCAACCTTAAAAAGCAAGGAATGCTGGCTCTTACTTTCGCCAATAAGGCTGATTATGAGCTGATAAAGGAAGATGATCGCATTGATATTACCGGCCTTACATCTTTTGCTCCTGGCAAGCCGTTGATCCTGGTTTTACATCATTCCGACGGAACCACAGATCAGTTTCCTGTAAATCACACCTATAACCAAATGCAGATCGACTGGTTTAAAGCCGGTGGAGCGCTTAATCTGCTAAGGATGAGTTTGTAGAGAATATTTGTAACGATAAAGAGCCACTTTTCCGGGATAGGAGAGGTGGCTCTTTTTGTATTTGTTCTTTCCGCGTCATCCGCGTTCCATTTTTAAACGAAATAATGGAGTTTTTTAACTCTCCTCCTTATAAAACAATTTGTAAAAGTTCATTCCCGAAGCCTGGTCGAAGCCTTTCTCAATTTGCTGACTGTCGCCGTGAACATATATATGAAAGTTCTTATCCAGCTTGATTATACTTTTAAAAAACTTTGATTGCTTTTTAACAGCTGCCGATGAAATATCGAAATTATCAGTCAGTTGAACACTGTGTTCAACTTCAAATTCAGTTTTGTAGGATTTAAAACTGCTGATCATTTCAGGTGCCTGCATCACTTCATTAGCAAAATCATCCATACCGAAAGTGTCATTTTCCTTGAAGAATTTGACCGATTTATTGAGCATTTCTGCCTGGTCGGCTTTGGAAACCTCAAATTGCTCGGGAAATTTTTCGATCACAAAACTTTTACACATACTGAGTACATTTTTAGTCTGGTAATACTCGTCGTTACGCACCAGCACATGCAGAAAATGATCAATCCAGTATTGCGCTTCTCCTCCTTTGTTCAGGTTATCGACAACTGAAACCTTGTACCCTTTTTCGCGTTCAGTATTAAAAATCAGGCAGCCTTTATCAAGTTTATGAATGTTGATACCGGCTTCGCTTTCGATAGAATATCCATCGTTTTTAGGATACACTTTCAGGAAAGTTTCCTTGGTTTCCGACTTGAACAACCCAATGGCATCCATCGTTTCGCCATCCACGATGCAATCGCGGAAATAAGCAACATATAATTCGCCACCTTTTACTTTTGGATGAACAGATTGTTCATAAAGGTGTTTTGCAAGGTTTTCTGATTGGTCGAAAAGAGATTCAGGATTATCAAAAATATCCGAAACATAGGAATAAACCTCATTCAGTTTTAAATCCGATTCATGGTACAGGTTGTAATATTCACTCGATTTAAAAGGGGAAAAGAAATAAGTCAGTAACAGTTCGTTGATGCTATCATCTGTGCGTAATTCGGATTTTGAAAAACGTATGCCTTCATCATTCAGTTTATTGCCAACATTGTGTACAACAATAGATTGGATTTCAATTTGTTCGGTAATTATCATAGTGTTGGTTGGAATGTGTGCAAATTAATATTGGCTAATTTTAAAAGTGGCTGGAAGACGGAAGTCCGGAGTCGGGAGCAGATTGAACTTCTGAAAAAAGAGGCTGGAAGACCGAAGTCCGGAGTCGGAAGCAGATGAACTTCTGAAAAAAGTGGCTGGAAGACCGAAGTCCGGAGTCGGAAGCAAATTGAACTTCCGACTTCGGACTCCAGGATTTTCGTTTACAGTCTTCCGACTCCCGACTTCCGGCCCTCTATCTCAACCCCATCGAAACAATAATCTCTTCAATACGGCCATCAAGTTTGGCTTCGGTAGCTTTGAAACTGCTGGCATCATTCAAATGACTTCTTACACTGAAATAGAATTTGATTTTTGGCTCAGTACCTGATGGACGCATGGAAATTTTACTTCCATCTTCAAGGAAGAACTGAAGTACATCGCTCTTTGGCAGATCAATAGGAGAGATTTTTCCGGTATGAATATCCGTTGCCTGGCTTAAAGCGAAATCATTCATCAGTTTTACTTTCGAACCGGCAATTTCCTTAGGCGGATTGGCACGGAAACCTTCCATCATGGCTTTGATTTCAGCTTGTCCGCTCATGCCTTTTTTAACAACATTAACCAGGTTTTCTTTATACAAACCATACTCAAGGTAAATATCCAGAAGCAATTCGTAAAGGCTTTTTCCTTTGCTGGCGGCCCATGCAGCGCATTCTGCAAAAATGCAGCAAGCTGTAACGGCATCTTTGTCACGCACAAAATCGCCGATCATAAAGCCATAGCTTTCCTCGCCACCGCCAATGAAAGTCTTCTTTCCGTCGAGGTTCCGGATTACTTCGGCAATCCATTTAAACCCGGTGAGTACATCGAAATATTCAACACCGGCACCTTTAGCTATGTCACTGATAAGTTCAGATGTTACAATTGTTTTAACAATATATTCATTGCCTTTTAGTTTGCCTTTAGCTTCCCATTGTTTTATCAGGTAATAAGTGAGGAGTGCGGCAGTTTGATTCCCATTAAGTAGAATGTAGTTTCCGTCAATATCTTTAACCCCAACTCCAATCCTGTCAGCATCCGGATCGGTGGCTAAAACCAGATCGGCATTTATTTCACGTGCCTGATCCAATGCCATTTGCATAGCTGCTTTTTCTTCAGGATTTGGCGATTTTACTGTAGGGAAATTGCCATCCGAAACGGCTTGTTCTTCAACAATATGGATGTTTTCGAAACCATAATTTTTAAGTGCCTTAGGAACAAGTGTTATCCCTGTGCCGTGAAGAGGTGTAAAAACAATTTTCATGTTTTTTGCCGGTGCAATTACTTCAGGAGCTAAAGAATAACTTTTTGATATTCTCAGGAATTCATTGTCGATGGATTCATCTAGAATATTGATCTTCATTGGATCACCGGCAAAGTTTACTTCGCTGATTGATGCGATTTTCTGCACTTCTGAAATCACATTTTTATCGTGAGGAGGAACCAGTTGTGCACCGTCATTCCAATACACTTTGTATCCGTTGTATTCCTTCGGATTATGTGATGCTGTTACCATTATACCACTCTGACAATGCAGGTAACGAACTGCAAATGAGAGCTCCGGTGTTGGACGGAGTTCCTTGAATAGGTAAACAATAATTCCATTAGCCGATAAAACGTCAGCAACAATATTTGAAAAGTAACTGCTGTTGTTGCGGCAGTCGTATGCAATGGCAAGGCTGATTTCATGATCATTTGCAAATACTTTTTTAAGGTAATTAGCCAGGCCTTGTGTAGCCATTCCAACTGTGTATTTATTCATACGGTTGGTACCATCGCCCATAATTCCGCGCAGACCGCCTGTACCAAATTCCAGATCGCAATAGAAGCTTTCAGCCAGTTCTGCAGGATCATTTTCAATCATGTGGGTGATGCGTGACTTGGTTTCGCTATCAATATTCGTGTCATCAAGCCAGGCTTGAGCTCTTTTTAAAATTGCAGGGTCAATAGTTGTATTTGCCATAATATGAATGTTTTATGTATTTGATTGCACAAGGGTATTTTACTCATACAAACCTAAGGAAATTTTCGTGATGGTTGACAGTCCTAATGTAAAATATAATGGTATCTGATCGTAGTTGTGAACAGATTATCAGAGGACACTATCCAAATAATTTGCTGCCAGAAACTTTTACTAAAAATCGATTCTAATTGCTGTTGCTGGTTTTTAAAAGCGTATTAAACCTGACTCCCATCCGTATCCATCTCCCGGCCTGGGGCACATTTCCATAATCAACATATTCATTATCAAGCAGGTTGGTTGCTTCGGCAAATAACATCCATTTTTTATTGGAATAATTGAGTTGAAGGTCCATCTGAATAAATGGCGTGTATGGAGTTTCTGTTGTTTCCGGAACGGTGTTTACATATTTAATATAACCTCCTTCGCGATCCTGGTAACTGAAAGCCCAGGAAGCTGAAAAATTCCGCCATACCTGGTGATAAACCAGCAGATCAGCCTTATGCTTTAAAATATCGAGTACATAACGCGACATAAATTCATCACTTGATTTGTCTGCTTTCAGATAAGCATAGTTCAAAGTAATAGTCTTCAGAAAGGACTTGTTTCCTGATAATTCTTCAATATTTAAAGCAAAACTGGTTTCAAAACCGGCTACGTTAATATCAGTAATATTCATTGCCTGCCATGGATCCTGGTTTTCAAGTTTAACCCAGTCGATCATGTTTTTACCATAGCGTTTGAAAAATGCAGCATGTGCAATAATTCCCGGCTTATTAAATTTTAAACCTGCTTCAATTGTAATGGCTTCTTCAGGCTTGAGATTTGGATCGCCCTTACTTGTTGCGTCATTGTAATATAAATCGGTGAATGTAGGCAACCGTAGTGTCCTGTTTGCAGTGGCATAGATTCTGAAATTATCACTGAGTTGATAGGCCGCATCAATTCCGGGATACAAGGCAATTTTGCCAGGCAGTGCACTCAGGTAACTGGCCAGCAGACCTGCCGAAACTGAAAATTTATCAAGCGTTACAGATTCTTCTGCAAATAATCCTGCCGAAGTACGTGCTTTACCAAGGGTATAAAATGTTCCTTCTACACCATTTACAGGAATTTCATCGGAGAGTGAATCCCCGAGTTTATTGCTTCTGATCAGTTCATGCCTTAAATCATAGCCAATAGAAAATTTGCTCCGCTTTCCGGTGTTTGTCCAGATGTTGGCATTAGAACCAAAAACATCCGTATAATGGTAATTATGAGTTGTGTACCACGCTGGCGCTTCATCACGGAATAAACGAAATTCATCATAATGCCTCCGAAAATAAATTGCCGGAGCAAATCCTTTAAAACTGGTTTTATACCGGGCTGATGCAAAAATGGTTTTGGTTGTTTCGAATTGATCCGGATATTTTGGAGTGTAGAAACTATTTGCTCCAAATGCTTTTTGCATATAAGATGCCTGATATTCAAGTTTCTGTGTTTTACCTGCGGTTCCGCTGTAAAATAAATTAAAAGCCTTAAAATCAGTGTTATCAGTAAAACCATCGGAACCTGATTTGCTGAGTTGCAGATTGTGGGTAGTATTTCCAAAACTCTTAATCACTGAAGCGGAAAAACTGTAAAGACTGTATTGTCCGCCCATGGCTGAAACCGAAAGCTGATCAGCAACTTTCTCATTGGTAATAATATTGATCACTCCATTAAATGCATTAGGCCCGAATACTCTGGCTCCCGGGCCTTTCAGTATTTCAACGCGATTTATACCCGACAGATCAACGGGTATATCCATGTTGTGGTGACCGGTTTGAGGATCACTGATGTTCATGCCATTAAGTAAAACCAAGGTCTGATCAAAAGATCCGCCCCTGATATTGATATCGGCTTGCATTCCGTATGCTCCGCGGTTACGGACATCTGTATTCATCGCATAACTAATCAGTTCCGAAATATTCCGGACCGGCATACGTTCAATTTCCTTTTTACTAAGTACCTGGATGCTACGTTTTAACTGCTCAAACATTACTGGTGTTCGGTCGGCAGTTATTACTAATTGCTCAAGGGTTAGCTGTTTACTGATTGAAGTATCATTTAATGACTGAGCAAACATGCTTTTAGTAGTAACTGAAGCAATAATGATCGTAAAAAGTGAGAAAGAAAGTAGCCTTAAGTGTTTGTTTTTCAGCATTAAGTGTTGATTTGGTTCAGCATGAAATTACCAGGTTGATGCTCTGGATCAAAAGCGTGCAAAATTACTCTGTTAATCAATATGAACAACAAGTTACCCGAAAAGTATCACTTCCGGAAATCAAAAAAAATATTCCCAATAAAGAAGTTGTAAGCTTGTGATCAGCTTATATAAACAAATAAAAATAAAATTTGATGCGTGTGATCAAACTAAAAACTGAAAATTGCGGCTGTTCCAACCACGATCAGGATTATAGTATACAATGCAAGTATTACAACTGTTGATACACCAACAAAAACAAACAGGTTTTTAAGGTTTTTAATTGAAGTTGTCATATTTTCCGTGCTCGGAAGATTTGCTGCTTTAATAGCATTATTTGAAAAACTGTTCAGGAAAATGACAGGAATTAAATAGATTCCGGCGATCAGTATATATATAACAGATAGAATTACCGGCGGAAATGGCATGTTCAGAGGAACCATCTCGTCAGATACTATATTTAATACGAAACTCATCATTATTCCACCTGCTATCAGAAGACCGCAAACAATAAAGCCAAGTATAGCGAGAAATTTACCCCACTTGGCTGCTTTTAACAGATAACTTATTGACTCAGCAGTTAGCTGTGGTAATCCAACTGGTGAATCAGTTGATGATAAATCTTTAAGGTCTTCCATTAGTAGTGATTTTTAGTTTATCAGATTGTTACGCGCCTTCAATAGATATTCAATGAAAACACAAATATAACTAATACTTAAACCGAAATCAAAAGGGATTAGCATAAAAGCAAAAAGCCATGCAGACATGGCTTCTTGTTTATACACATAATAATATTGATGTTCAGAAAGTTATTTGCATTTCGTGAAGAAATCCGCCGGAAGCATTTTAGATTGGAATTCCTGCCCTTCGGAGTATACAGTTGGATCGAACTGATCAGAAACGCTGGCAGGTAAAGCTATGCTGGTTGGTAAGTTGTTGCTCTCCATAGCCTTTGGCCGTGATCCGGCTTTTATCTATACCCGAACTTATTATATATTTCACTGCTGCTTCAGCACGGTTTTGTGATAGCTTCTCATTGTAAATAGCAGGTCCGCGACTGTCAGTATGCGAGCCCAGTTCAACATTTACCGGGTTCTCATTCAGAATGCGAACCAGTTTATCAAGTTCTGCTTTGGCATCTTCACGGATATCGGATTTATCGAAGTTATAATAAATATTTTCGATCTGGAATGTTTTGGTAATTATCAGTTTATCGAGTAACAGGTCTCGGGGAGCAGGATTTGTAGTTCCAGGTTTAATTTCTGGTATGGAAATAGGGATACAATCGGCAATATAATTGGGCATCATAGCTTTTACAATATAATCAGCCGGTTTGTCGACAAGGGCTTTGTACATACCATCAGAATCTGTTTTGAGAACTTTAACATTTCCGGTTGAAGGATCAAAAAGGAAAACAGTTGCACCAGCTATAGGCTGCATGGTGGATTTATCTTTAACCAACCCGGTTATATATGCCGGCAAAACAGGTGCAGGCTCAGCAATCCGGAAGGCATAAATATCATCACTGCCCATGCCTTCGGGACGGTTTGATGATAAGAAACCGTTCTTTTCCCCCGGAGCAAAAGCAATGGCAAAGTCATCGTATGATTTATTTGCCGGCGAATGAAGATTCTGAGGTGTAGTCCATGTTTCGCTTTCATTTTTTGTTTTAAAAATATCCAGTGATCCGTAACCCGGATGACCTTCGCTAGAGAAATACAGTTCTCCGTCATTGCGCATGGTCGGGAACATTTCTCTTTCGCTGGTATTTACAGTTTTGCCCAGGTTAGCAGCAGGTCCCCATGCATCTCCTTCGCGTTTGCACATCCAGATATCAGTTTTCCCTTGTCCGCCAGGCATATCGCTGACAAAATAAAGGATTTGTCCATCAGCAGAAAGTGTAGGATGTCCAACGGAATACTCTTTACTGTTCAGAAAGAAAGGCAATATCTCCCCCCATTCTCCATCCTTTTTTGTGGAATAGTATATCTTAAGCAAATTGGTTTTGTATATGCCTTCACGTTTTGCTTTTCCGAAAAATGAACGTGTAAAATAAATTGTGTTTCCATCGGTACTGAAAGCTGCAGGTCCATCATGGTAAGGCTGGTTAAATTTTCCACCAAATTCAGATGCAGGTGACGACATATTTCCCCAGAAATCTGATGCCACTTCAGGGCGTGATTTCATAATGTTGAGGTATCCACGGCCAGTCCAGCCGTAGGCTTTTCCTTCGCTGGTACTGGTTGTAAAATCAGACGCAAAAACAAGGTCTCCTTCATAAAAAGCAGGGCCGAAATCACTTTGAGTTGTGTTAATGCCATTTGCCAGTTTAAGTTCATATTTTGGTGTTAATCCTTTCCATGGGCCCAACACACTGTCGCAGTGCGAAGCATATAACTTTCCCCTTGGATCAGATGGATTCATTCCAGCATATTTTTGAAACATTTCCTTTGCTTTTGCATAATCGCCGGTCGATTGTAAAGCCAGAGCATAATAGTAAAATGACTCAGGTTTAGCATCAGGCATGGATACAGCCTGTGCATATGCAGCTTTGGCGTTAAGGTTGTCATGTTGCAAACGATAACATTCGGCCAACATAGAAATTGCTGCATTATGCGTCTTTTCTTTATCAGCAACTTTCTTTAATGTGGTGATAGCTCCGGCATAGTTGTATTTGTCCATCTGCTTCTGGGCTTTGTGTATGGATTGGCAACTCATAAGCGCCAAAAGCAGGATGCCGGTTGTTAAAAAAATAATGTTTCTTATCATCATATTCTTTTTATAGGTACATATGCTTATTGGATTGACTAAATCGTTTTTAGCTAACTTTTAATTAATGCCTCCCCCGCGGATATAAATCCATCCTTTATAGGTTTCATTAGCTTTGATGATATAAAAGTATACACCATCAGGAAGTGATTCGTTCTTATCATTAGTTCCATCCCATCGGTTATCTGTGTTGTTGTAACCAACAAACTCTTTAATTTTAGTTCCCCAGCGGTTGAAAAGTAATATTTCATTATCCGGGAAATTTTCAATTCCTCCGATATGCCAGTAATCATTTTTGTCATCATGATCAGGAGTAACAAGATTATAGATTTCGATGGATGCACGTATAGGGAAAATAGTTACAATAACCATCGCCGTGTCGCATTTCGAAACATCAATTTTGTCGCAAATCTTATAGGTAATGGTATCATTTCCGACAAAATCCGGCCTTGGTGTATACGATATAAATTCATCTTCGTTCAGAAGAGCTATGCCATTATCGGGATTGTTGATAATGCTGACATACACGCCTTGACCGATTGAGTCATTCTCCAGTATATTAACCAAAGTTGAAGCATTTAAGCTTATGGTATCGTAATCATTGTTTGCAATCGGTGGTTTGATACCGCCCATGCTGATTAGTACGTTGTCGCTTGCTGAACATCCAGAAATGGCATCAATTGCTGTTAGTGTAAATACTTTTTCCGTATTTAGTGCTGTGGTAGCCGTATTAAGTATCGTATTATTGACGACATACTCTTCCGGTGTCCAGTTGTAGGAAAATACTCCTGACCCTCCTGATACGCTTGCATCTAGGAATGTTGATGTGCCGGTAACAATAACCAAGTTTTCGCCGGCATCAACAGTTATGGCCGGATTAAGTGTCAGTACAAATGTATCCTCCATAACCTTGTTACCACAAACTGAAGTCCCGTAAGCAATTAGCCTGAATTCAACAGATCCCTTTTCATTATCAGCTGGAGTATATCTTGGATTCAGTATTGACGCATCTGACAAAGTACCCTGGCCATTGTGTGTCCACGATAATGTAGAATAGTTTGAAGCAGTCGCTGCCGCAAAATGGAACAAATCAATTTTGCATATTGAAGTATCGGAGCCTGCATCAACAATTGGCGACTTGTTGAAATCGATACGCATCTTATCTGTAGCATTTCCGCAAGGGACAATCCCGTTTGCTTTCAGTGTAATTTCAATAAATTCATTTGTTAAATCAGACTCAGTTGGAGTATAAACGGTGTTGAGAGAAGCTGAATTTTCAAATGTTCCGGTACCGGTTGTTGACCATTCCAGCGAAGTGTAATTGGTGCTTTGAGCTGCATTCAAAATTACCGGAGTCGACATACACGATTCAATATCACTCCCTGCAAATACAGTTGCCTGAGGCGAAACAGTAATAGTTTGGGTACAGCTTGATGTATTTCCATGAATATCCGTTGCTGTCCAGACGACCAAAGTAGTACCTGGCTCATAGGATAAAGGAGCATTATTGCTGATGCTTTCAATATCGCAATTATCTTTTGCAGTTGCAGTTCCGGTAACTACCAGATCGTTTGAGCATACCAATACAGATGCCGGGCATGTGATAACAGGAGATTCGTTATCTGTTACAATTACATTAGTGGAACAGACCGAAATTAATCCACATTCGTCTTTAATCGTCCATTCAATTAATGTTGTTCCGACTGGATAAAAGCCTGATGCATCTGCCGTTTGATTTATGCTATTTGTGATAGTAACCGTGCTGCAGTTTTCAAGAACTGATAGGGGAGATATAACCACAGTTGCGCCACAAGCACCAGGATCAGTTTTTACTTTTATAGTATCCTGGCAGGTAACCAAAGGAGCAGTAACATCTTTAATAGTGAAAGTGGCAGAAGTTTCAGCCGTATTTCCACATGCATCGGTAGCTGTAAAAGTCACCAATGCTGATCCGCTTGTACCGCAAAGGTCGTTGAGGGTTGTGAAGTTATTTGTCCACGAAACAGAACCTGAACAGATATCCGAAGTAACCGCGCCTCCATTGGAAGCCAGCCAAGTGTTCAGTTCGGTTGTATTTCCGGTTCCGTCGCATTCAACTGTTAAGTCTGAAGCTGATGCTGAAATTGCAGGAGCAGTAACATCCATAATTGTGAAAGTGGCAGAAGTCTCAGCCTTATTTCCACACGCATCGGTAGCAGTAAAAGTAACCAATGCTGAACCGGTTGCGCCGCAGAGGTCGTTGAGGGTTGTGAAGTTATTTGTCCACAAAACAGAACCTGAGCAGATATCTGAAGCAACTGCGCCTCCATTGGAAGCCAGCCATGTATTCAGTTCGGTTGTATTTCCGGTTCCATCGCATTCAATAGTTAAGTCTGAAGCTGATGCTGAAATTGCAGGAGCAGTAGCATCCATAATTATGAAAGTGGCAGAAGTCTCAGACGTATTTCCACACGCATCGGTAGCCGTAAAGGTAACCAATGCTGAACCGGTTGTGCCGCAGAGGTCGTTGAGGGTTGTGAAGTTATTTGTCCACGAAACAGAACCTGAGCAGATATCTGAAGCAACTGCACCTCCATTGGAAGTCAGCCAAGTGTTCAGTTCGGTTGTATTTCCGGTTCCGTCGCATTCAACTGTTAAGTCTAAAGCTGATGCTGAAATTGCAGGAGCAGTACCATCCGTGATAGTGAAAGTGGCAGAAGTTTCAGCTGTATTTCCACATGCATCGGTAGCTGTAAAAGTCACCAATGCTGAACCGGTTGTGCCGCATAGGTCGCTGAGGGTTGTGAAGTTATTACTTAGTGTTGGTATTCCGCAATTATCCGTGGCTCCAACAATTGATAACCATGATGTTAATTGAGTCGAATTTCCATTCCCATCACATTCGACAGTAATGTCCTGCGGAATAAGTGTGAAGATTGGAATCAATACATCATTAATAATGATGGATTGCGCACAAGAACTAATATTTCCGTCATTATCAGCAATACTATAGATGCGTGAAATTGTTTCAGGACACGATTGGTTATTGCTAGTCTGACTTATCAAATTGAAACTTGTGGCATTAATTCCGTTATTATCATTCGCAGATCCACCTGCAGCAATAAATTGCTCTAGTGTATTAAATACAGCAGGTACATCTTCAACACACTGAACATTTAAAGTTGAAGGACAATTCATAGCAGGTCCTTCATTATCACTTACGGTAACATTCATTTGGCATGAAGTTGAATTGCCACAATCATCAATTGCAGTCCAGGTTACAACAGTAACTCCTAAAGGATAGGTGCCACTGGCATTACTTGTATTATTGAAATTGTTTTTGATGGTTGGGTTACCACAATTATCGCTGACAACTGGCAGATTAATTATTAATGTTGCAGTATTGAATCCTGGATCAGTTTGAACCATTACAGGACCCGGGCAAATTATAGAAGGTGCAGTTATATCCTGAACAGTAATGGACTGGCTGACTGGAAGCGAAATGTTTCCGCAAACGTCTTTCGCAGACCACGTTCTGGTTGTTTTATACGTTCCTGCACAAGCTCCGGCAACAGTTACATCTGTAAAAGTAATAGCCGGTGCCGTGTCGCATGCATCAGTTGCTGTTGGTGCTGTGAATACAGGTGTTGCCGGACAATTGATTGTTGCATCGGCTCCCTGTCCTGATAAAACCGGAATGGTATTATCCTGTACAGTAATGGACTGGCTGACTGGAAGCGAAATGTTTCCACAAACGTCTTTCGCAGTCCACGTTCTGGTTGTTTTATACGTTCCTGCACAAGCTCCGGCAACAGTTACATCTGTAAAAGTAATAGCCGGTGCCGCATCGCATGCATCAGTTGCTGTTGGTGCGGTGAATACAGGTGATACCGGACAATTGATAGTTGCATCGGCTCCCTGGCCTGATAAAACCGGAATGGTATTATCCTGTACAGTAATAGACTGGCTAACCGGAAGCGAAATGTTTCCGCAAACGTCTTTAGCAGTCCACGTTCTGGTTGTTTTATACGTTCCTGCACAAGCTCCGGCAACAGTTACATCTGTAAAAGTAATAGCTGGTGCCGCATCGCATGCATCAGTTGCTGTTGGTGCGGTGAATACAGGTGTTGCCGGACAATTGATTGTTGCATCAGCTCCCTGGCCTGATAAAACAGGAATGGTATTATCCTGAACAGTGATGGTCTGTGAAGCATTTGAAAGATTACCACAAGCATCTTTAGCTGTCCATGTGCGTGTTACATTATATGAGCCTGGGCAAACACCCGGAGTAGTCACATCATTAAAGGTAAGAGTGAAATTACTTCCGCAGGCATCAATAGCTGTTGCAACTGCAAATACAGGTATTGCCGGACAGTTGATTATTGTGACTGGAGGTAATGCTGCAATTACTGGAGCAGTAAGATCCTGAACGATAATTTCTTGGGATTTTATTGTACTGTTTCCACAATCATCTGTGGCTTTCCATGAACGGGTTAAGCTATATGTGCCATTGCATAAGCCGTTTGTTCTTACTTCATTTTCAAAAGTTATTGTAACTGAAGCATCACAATTGTCAGAAGCGGTTATGTCATCTCCAATTACAGCAATTGCAGGCACATTCGTACATTGAACGGTGATATCAATAGGGAATTTAATATAAGTTGGTGCAATTTCGTCGTCAACCACTATCAATTGAGAACATGTTCCAAAGTTGTTGTTAATATCCGCAACTGTGTAAATTCTCGTAATTACTTCCGGACAAGAAAGTCCATTTGAAGCTTGACTTAGTAAGGTAAAACTTATGGCATCAATTCCATCATTATCTGAAACATTGCCACCTGCTGAATTAAATTCCACCAGCGAGGCATAAGCGGAAGGTACCTCATTAATGCAATTGATTGTTATAGTGGCAGGGCAATTCATTGCAGGCGATTGCGTATCAGAAACGTTTACCGTTTGGTTGCATGTTGCTGAAAGCCCGTTTACATCGGTTACTGTCCATATAACAGTAGTTGATCCAACCGGGAATTGAGCTGGGGCATTATTTGACACAGATGCTACTCCACAATTGTCAGAAGTGATTGGTGTTCCAAGATTTACACCTGTGGCATAAGGAAAACCAATATTTGCATTTACTGTTATCGAAGCTGGGCAAATAATAGTTGGAGGTAGGATATCTGAAACCGTAACTGTCTGTTCGCAGGTTGCTTTATTTCCGCTGTTGTCTGTTACTGTCCATATAACGGTGGTTGCTCCTAACGGGAATGCCGAAGGCGCATTGCTGGTAACCGAAGCCACCCCGCAATTATCTGAAGTTACCGGAGTTCCGAGAGCCACACCGGTAGCCGTACATCCTGTATTGGTTGTTGCCGCAACATTCACAGGACAAGTAATAGTTGGAAGAATATTATCTGAAACTGTTACTGTTTGTTCGCAGGTTGCTTTGTTTCCGCTGTTGTCGGTCACTGTCCATGTAACGGTGGTTGCACCCAACGGGAATGCCAAAGGCGCATTGCTGGTAACCGAAGCTACCCCGCAATTATCTGAAGTTACCGGAGTTCCGAGAGCCACACCAGTAGCCGTGCATCCGGTATTGGTTGTTGCCGCAACATTCGCAGGACAAGTAATGGTTGGTAAGGTAATATCAGTTGTGGTTCCAACTGTAAGAGAAGTCGATTTTGTACATCCGTTTGCATCAGTCGCTGTAATGGTATACAATTGAGCGATAAGGTTATTGAATGTTCCGACCGGAGATTGTGTTCCCGTATTTGGGCTGATAGAATAAATAATTGTTCCAGTTCCGCCTGAAGCACTGATTTTTAAATTACCATTGCTCCCTCCGCTGCAACTAACATCAGTTACCTGTGGAATAGCAAAGATAAGTTCAGCTGGCGCTGTATTAATAGTCACACTTGTACCAGACGAAATACACCCATCTGAATTTTTTGTAGTTACATTATAACTTCCTGCCGCTACCGCTGTAAATATTCCTGTATTGTTAGTATATGTTAAATTATTGATGCTGTAGGTTATACCAATCCCGATAGGTGATGATATGGAGATTGTTCCCAATGAGCCTGAACAGGTAGGTTGAATAATGGAACCTGCTATCGGTGCAAGAGGAGTGGTTGGTTGAGCATTGATTACCACTGAAAATGAAGGTAAAGAAGAACAACCACCAACTTTCGTTACTGTGAAATTGTAAGTGCCTGCCGTTAAATCTGAAATAGTAACACTACTTGTGTTTCCGCTTATTCCTCCGGGATTAATGGTCCAGTTTCTTGGTGGTAAACCATTTAATACAACGCTTCCTGTTGCGATCCCGCAAGTAGGTTGCGTAATTGTGCCTACAATCGGTGCTGAAGGAACTGAAGGTTGTGTGTTAATTACAATATTTACCGAAACTTCCGATGTGCATCCTGCTGCATTCGTAACAGTATAATTGTATGTGCCTGTGGCCAGATTTGTCAAGGTAATACTTGATCCTGTTCCGGCAATGGCTCCCGGGTTAATTGTCCAGTTTCCTGCAGGTAAATCGATTAATTCCACACTACCTGTTTCAAGTATGCAGTCCGGTTGTATAATTGTATTAACCACAGGGGCTGCTGGTGTTATGGGTTGCAGATTTATAACAATATCAGCTGATACAACTGAAGTGCATCCTGCTGAATTCTTTACTGAATAGCTGTAAGTGCCGGCAGTTAAGTTGTTTATGGTAGAGGATTCACCATTGCCTGCTATAGATCCGGGATAAATAGTCCAGTTTCCTGCAGGTAAGCCGTTTAAAACTATGCTTCCTGTTGATGTTAAACAGTTTGGTTGAGTTACTGTACCATTTGTTGGTGCCGAAGGTGTTAACGGTTGCTCGTTAATTACAATATCAGCAGATGTAACAGAAGTACATCCTGTAGCATTAGTAACTGAAAAGGAATATGTTCCGGCAATTAAATCTGAAATTATTTTACTTGATCCTGAGCCGGTTATAGCTCCC
>JAIFMH010000285.1 GCA_020048595.1 Bacteroidota bacterium
CATCGATAAAAAGGTAAAAGTGCTTTCGGGTGGAGAAAAAGCAAGGCTGGCACTGGCGAAATTGCTTCTTGTTCCGGTTAATTTACTGGTGCTTGATGAACCTACTAACCACCTTGATATGGTTAGCAAGGACATTCTGAAAAATGCTTTGCTTCGTTACGATGGAACGCTGATTGTTGTTTCACACGATCGTGATTTCCTTGCAGGACTAACCGATAAGATTTTTGAGTTCCGCAACCACACCATTAAAACCTGGATGTGCGATATCAATGAATTTATAAAAGCCCGCAAATTAGCCAACCTTGCCCAGCTCGAAGCAAAGAGGACTGAACAGCAAAAAGCCGGAGAAAATATTTCGGATAACAAAATCAATTACGCGAAGCGCAAACTGTTGGATAAAGAAATTCGCAAACAAGCTACAAAAGTGGAGAAAGCTGAAAAGGAAATTGAAGCTATTGAAACCGAAATTGCCCGTTATGACAGGTTGCTTGCCGATCCGGATACACACAAAGACACAGCAAAAAGTACTCGTTTATTCCAGGAATACCAGGGACTGAAAAAGGAACTGGAATTAAAAATGGAAGAATGGGAGCAGGCTCATCTGGAGTTGGAAGAGATGCAGAAGGAGGAGTAGCGGATTTGTGATTTGTGATTTCTGATTTGAAAATCCCCAATAAAAATCCCATGTCTCAAATTCCATGTCGCTAATCTCCCAATCGCCCCTCGCCCAGTCGCCCTGTCTCTCCCTCGCCCTGTCTCTCCCTCGCCTCGTCTCCCCTTCGCCTCGTCTCCCCTTCGCCTCGGCTACTCATAAGCTCAAACTTCCCGTCAATTCTCCCTCTCCATCAGCCCCGCCGTATAATCGCTAAGCGCTTCCATAGCTTCAACTGATAAACTGATGCATGAAAGATTCTGAAGGGCTTTCTGGTAATAATCGTCAATCAGTTGCCTTGTGTGCTGTTCAATAGTAAGGTGATTGAAAATCTCCTTTACCTTCATTACTTTTTCCTGGCTTGGGATAGTGTGAGAAGCATAAAGCGCACGGAAAGATTCTGACTGCGATCCTGCTGATTCAAGTGCTTTCAGATATAAATATGTTTTTTTACCTGCGATAATATCGCCACCGCTAACTTTCCCAAATTTCTCCTGATCTCCATACACATCAAGCAGGTCGTCTTTGATTTGAAATGCCAGGCCTATATTGATACCGAAATCATAAATATGATTGCAGTCTACTGCGCCGGCACCTGCTATTATAGCACCTGTTTTCAGGCTGGCAGCAAGCAGCACAGCTGTTTTCAGCCTGATCATTTCCATATAGTCAGTAATGGAAACATTATGTTGTTTCTCATAATCCATATCATACTGCTGTCCTTCGCACACTTCAATTGCGGTTTGGTTAAACAGTTCCACCACCTGCGAAATAGCCTGTGGCCTGGTGCGCAGCATGTATTTGTTGGCTATAGCAAACATGGTGTCGCCGGCTAAAATGGCTACATTGGAATTCCATTTTTTGTAAACGGACTCCTTTCCGCGCCGCAGTGGCGCTTCGTCCATAATATCGTCGTGAAGCAACGTGAAGTTGTGGAATAATTCAATTCCAATAGCTGGATTAATAGCATCGTCAATTTCACCACCGAACATCTGGCAGGACGCAAGAACAAGCAGCGGACGAAGGCGTTTGCCGCCAAGTCCTAACGTATACGTGATCGGATCGTAAAGATCAGCCGGCGCCGATGGGAAACGGATCGCACTGAAAGCGTCATCAATGCGGAGTTGAAGTTCCTGTATTGAATTCATTGTATATTTTTATTCCTTTTCAGGTAGATTCATCAGGTAATCGCCATAGCCGCTTTTGAGCAGCGGGGTGGCAATTTTTTCAAGCTGAGCTCGGTTAATAAAGCCATTGCGGTAAGCAAGTTCTTCAATACAACCAATTTTAAGTCCCTGGCGCTCTTCAATGACCTGTACAAATTGCGAAGCCTGTATCAACGACGCAAAAGTGCCTGTGTCGAGCCAGGCTGTACCACGACTCAAAATCCCGACTTTTAATTTCCCTTGCTCCAGGTAATAGCGGTTTACGTCAGTTATTTCATATTCACCACGTGAACTTGGTTTGATGTTTTTAGCAACTTCAACAACAGAGTTATCGTAAAAATACAATCCTGGAACAGCGTAATTCGATTTGGGGTGTTTCGGTTTTTCTTCAATAGAAATTGCTTTTTGATTCTGATCAAATTCAACAACTCCGTACCGTTCAGGATCTGCAACATGATACGCATATACAACGCCGCCTTCCGGATCATTGTTTTCCTGTATGAGTCCCTGAAGTCCTGTGCCGTAAAAAATATTGTCGCCCAGTATCAGTGCAACTTTATCTTTTCCTATAAACTTTTCGCCGATTACAAAAGCCTGCGCCAGTCCGTTTGGTATTTTCTGTTCGGCATACACGAAAGTACAACCCAACTCAGAACCATCACCTAAAAGCTTTTCGAAATTAGGCAGATCGTATGGCGTACTTATGATAAGTATTTCACGGATACCTGCCATCATCAGCACTGACAAGGGATAATAGATCATCGGCTTGTCGTAGATAGGCATCAATTGCTTGCTTACAGCTAAGGTAAGAGGGTGCAAACGGGTACCGGAACCACCGGCCAGGATTATACCTTTCATAAGAAAAAGATTTAGTTGTGTTTATTAGATTAACGGGTAAAAATAGTATCTGTATAAACTTTAGTGTTCTGGTTTCCTACCATTGTTTTTATCAATATGATTGCCGTTGTGATTTCCATTGTGATTTCCGTTGCCGTTGCCGTTGTGGTTGCCGTTTTCATCCTCATCTCCATCATAAATCTCAATAAGAGGCTCACTTTTAAATGCTTTGGTTACAGCATATTTGTCAAGGACAAGTAACATGGACGGCAATACCATCATATTGAAAAACATTGCGATAAACAGTGTTGTGGAAACCAACATTCCGAGTGCCTGTGTGCCGCCGAAGCTCGAAACCATAAAAACACTGAACCCAAGAACCAGTACAATGGAAGTATAAATCATACTGAACCCGGCTTCGCGCAAAGCATTAATTGTTGAACGGCCAATATCGTTTCCTTTCACTTTTAGTTCATGGCGGTAACGCGAAAGGTATTGTATTGCATTATCTACCGAAATCCCCAGCGCAATACTGAAAACTATAATTGTAGATGGTTTAACCGGTACACCGGTAAATCCCATTATGGCCGCCGTGATAATAAGGGGAATGATATTCGGCAGCATCGAAACCGCTATCATCCTGATACTCGAAAACATAAGTGCCATTAAAAGCGAAATAAATCCGATTGCAATAAGTACACTCTGAAATAAGTGTTTTATAAGGAACTCTGTGCCGCGGGCATACACTACGCTGTTGCCGGTTATCTGAACGTCGTAATCTTCGGCCGGGAATATTTCAGCTACTTTAGGCCTGATGCTGTCGAGCAGGCGATTCATCTCCTTTGTGCTTACATCAGCCATCTGAAAGCTCACCCGCGTGTATCTCTGTGTACTATCAACAAAGGAGCTTAGCATCTGTTTCTGTCCTCCGGCTTTGCGGGGGAAATACGAGAGGACAAAATTCTTCTCCTGTGAGTTAGGCAGGCTGTACATTTCGGGATTGCCATTAAAATAGGCCTGCTTGGCAAATTTGGCCAGTTCGGCTACCGATAAGGGCTTCGAAAATTCTTTATTCTGAAGGATAACGTCCTGAAGCTCGTCAATTTTCTGAATGGTCGGAAGCCGCATAACACCTTTCTTCTTTTTAGTGTCAACAGATATTTCGAAAGGCATAACGCCACCGAATTCATATTCGAAAAATTTCAGGTCTTTATATAAGATGTTGTTGTGGCTAATATCATCAACAACCTTGCCCGATGTCTTCATATTCAGCATTCCGATAATTCCTACAACCAGCAAAATGCCTGCGATGGAGAAAATCCATTTCCGTTTGTACTGGATTAAATATATGATCTTATCGAGCACACTGCTGAATACTTTATTATCGAGGTGTTTCAGATGTTTTTCCGCAGGTGGTGCCATATAACTGAATATAATTGGCAGCAGAAGTATACACAAAACATATTCGACCATAATACTTATAGCGGCGATAATGCCAAACTCGCGTAACATTTGATTTGATACCAGGATAAATGCAGCAAAGCCTGTGGCAGTTGCTGTATTAACCATGAGTGAGGCAAAGCCGATACGTGAAACAACGCGTGAAAGCCCGAGGATTTTATTCCCGTGGTTGCGGTATTCCCAATGGTATTTATTGAGGATATAAATACAATTCTCGATGGCAATAACCACAATCAGCGATGGAATTACACCTGTAAGAATTGTGATTTTAAATCCAAACAATCCGATTAATCCAACAGTAAAAATAATGCTGATTGCTACAACTATCAGTGAACTGGCTACCACTTTCACTGATCGGAAGAAAGCGAAAAGCACAACGGCTGCAATAAGTATGGATAGAAAAACAAATAGAAAAAGCTCATTCTGAATTGTTCGGGCCATTACAGAACGGATGTAAGGCATCCCTGAATAATGCAGTTCGTGACCGGTTTGTGCAGTGTATTTGGCAGCTCGTGCAACTATATTATCGGTTATAACAAGCCGGCCTTTATCATTCAACCTTTTCTGGTTCAGCGTAACAGCAAGCAGGTAGGTATTTGATTTGGGATTGTATAAAAGTCCTTCGTAGAATTTAAGTGCGAGAATTTTTTCTTTTAACGAATCCGCTTCAGCCTGTGTAGTTGGTCTGGCTGGTACCAGCGGAAGGAAATCATACCTGCGGAGACTGTCGTTCTTAACAATGTTGGCTGCTTTTGCAATGGACATAACCCCTTCAACTCCATCAATCTTTTGCATATCCATGGTAAGATCATACCAGGCGTTAAACTCATCAAGTTTAAAAATATCGGGATTGGTAAGTCCGATTACGAGTATGCTTCCATCTTCACCAAAACGTTTTTTAAAAGCATCATACTCAATCACTGACGGGTCGTCGGCTGGCAGCATGCGTGAATTGTCGTACGAAAGTGTTACACCTGTTCCCAGCCATGCCATAACAATAGTAAGTAAACCTATAACTATCAGTATTCCAGGTCTGTTACGCAGGATTAATCTAACCAGTAATTTCCACATATCTTGGTAAAAGTTCTGTTTGAATGAATGAGCGAAGATACAATTTTTCTTATAAAAATGAATGTATCAAAGCATATGTGTAAGAGGATGAGACACAAAGATATGTAGATCAACCGGAAATCCGGAGCCACCGTGAAATATTTAAATTTCAGGTTGCACCGCTGTTATTTTTACATTTCTGTATCAGCGCCTGAATGATTTATTTGCAATTGTACTCTACGCTCTTCAGATTAAATTTTCCATAAATAAAATCACCTTCGGGTATTTGCCAGATGGTTTCGCCATACGTTGGGACTTTCCTGCCTTTAAAATCTTTGTACTTCATCGCAGGAGTTGACCAAGGATAGTTTAAATAAGTTTTTCCGTCGGACGACATATACCTGTCTGTGGAAATGAAATTTGTTAGTTCGCCGGTTTCGTTGAAATACAGAGAGGCCGATATTGTATTTTTGCCGTTTGTGAAATATGCTTTTACCGTGAGCGGATCAATAGTTTGCCATTTAATATCCGCGTCTATCAAAGCCGCAGGAGCCATCAGGCAAAGGTCGTTGAATATGGTAACTGTTTCACCCTGATCCATTTTTTCGCCTTTGGCATCAACAACTTCAAAAAATGATGCTAAATTGATTTTCATTGAGGCAGTCGCATTTTTATATACATGCAATCCAAAACAAGGGATTCCCATTATCGGCATTTTCATGTAAAAGAATCTTTTCGGACTTTCGAAGAAATTATATTGAACCGAGTTGAATTTTGCATAGTTGCGATCAGGGGCGGTTTTAAAATCGCCGGTAAATTCCAGTTTCACTGAATGGATTTTTTCTTTGCCGATGGCACCCACGAATTCCAGGTATTTTTGAACCGGTTCCGGCAGATGGTTAATATCCTTTTTAGTTACAATACCGGGATTGGATTGAATCTGTAGAGCTTCTGATACTTCTTTTGTGAAGACTTCTTTATAATTCCGGGGTAAAATTTTCATTGTGATCTAATATTTTAATTTAATATCAACCAGGGTTTTAATATCTTTAATTGTGGTTTCATTTTGGACTTCAATCCTGAAGCCACGTCCTTCGGCATACACTTTTGCCGACTCTATGGTAGTTTTTATTTCATTGTTTACAGTACTTGTGAGAGCTTCATTTGTTGCTTTCGAACCAAAAACAAAAGCCGCCAGGAAATATTTGTCCCTCGGCAACAGATAAATAATCGCACGTTTTTTATCTTTTATCCTGAAGTTCCAGCCATATTTCGGGCCGGGGAAATTCCATTCTGCAGTTGCTTTCGGATACATCCCGAAAACATAGTCTGCGATTTCATTCCAAAACGGGTGCAAATCACCTAATGCTTCCCTGAGCATTGATTCATCTGGTACTTTTGCTTTATCTGAAAAAATACTTGTGTCCATTTTATGAAAATTTACTGAGGCTTGTTTATATAGTTCAGATTTGTGATTATAAAGTTAGATAAAAGCATGCGAAAATCAGCATTCCATGCAGCAAAATACTGCCATCCAGGATTCCATGATGATAAAAAGCAATCTTTTTGAGTGCTTTGTTATTGATAAAAATGAATGTACAGATCATTGATACTAAGTATGCCGGAAGAATAAAAATCATGTTGAACGCCACATAATGAACTGAAGCAAAAAATAATGAAAGCAACAACGCAATATTTGATATCAGAAGGGAATTTCTTTCGCCAAACTGTATTGGAATTGTCCGTAACGAGTCAAGAGCATCGCTTTTTATATCACGGATATCAAACGGAATGGCTATTGCAAAAATAAAGGTGAACCGCTCCGCACACAACAGCATTATATCCGGGAAGTTAATGTTGCTTTCAGAACTCAAAACGGGTACAAATACAGTCGCCGTAGTCCAGATAAAAGCGATCAGAATGGTTTTCATTCCGGGTATTCTCAGCAAACGGAAATTTTGTTTTCGCTTTCCGGTGTATGTGAACGAATAAAGCAGCGAGAGAAATGCGAGAGGCAAAAGCAAATAAAGGATTTCGAACCCGCTATAAAACAAGGAAAATACAAATCCTGTAAAGGCGATAATGATCAATATTTTAATGAGTTTCAGGTTCCCGACCGACCATTTGAGTTTCTCAATCCCGAAAGCCTCAGTATTGTTGCTTACAGCCCTGAGCCGGTGAAAATTGTAATCGAGCAAAGTTGAAAAGAAGATAACAGCCAGGTATGCAGTTGCCTGAGGTTTTATGCCGAGCTGAACCTGCGATGCAAGAGTTAAAGCAACAGCTGCCAGGGCCAGCAGTATATTTGAATGAATAATGAAACCAAGAGCTTTCATCATAATGGAATATGAAAAGAAAGTGGATTTAGCTTGTCCTACAAAATCCCCATCAGCTTTTCGAGGTGATGGTATTTTATACCGAAATAGGCTTTGGAATCTTTTATCTTTTGTAAAATCAGCTGATCTTTTGGTTGAATGTTTTGATTTTTGATACCCACAATCATCACATTTTTAGGTGTATGCGCATCAGATATAAATTGGAAAACCTTGGTTTTATAGCCAAAATATTCCAGTATCAGTGCTCGTATTCCATCGGTTACCATTTCGGACTGCCGTTCGAGAAAAATGCCGTATTTGGTTAGGAAATCCAGGTCGTTGGAGGCTTTGCCGGCTTCTATCTGCCGCCTGATCTGTTTGTGGCAGCAGGGAGCTACAACAATTAAGTCAGCATCTGAGGTAATTCCTTTATAAATGGCTTCGTCAGTTGCTGTATCGCAGGCATGCAATGCAATCAATATGTTGAAGTCTGAGTTCTCATATTTCTCAATGGTTCCTTGTTCGAAACTCAGGTTGTTAAATCCCGTATTCTGAGCAATTTTATTGCAAAGTTCGACCAGTTCAGGACGGAATTCAACACCGGTAACACTGGAGTTTATTTTAACCACGTTAGTCAGGTAATCGTACAAGGCAAAAGTGAGATAGCCTTTTCCCGAGCCCATATCAACCACTTTCACGGTTTCTTTTGTTGGTATTTCTTTAATAAGCGTGCTCAGTATTTCGATGTAATGGTTAATCTGTTTATACTTATCCTGGGAGTTGGGAAGTACTTTGCCGGTTTCATCCGTAATTTTCAGTTCGGTGAGATATGGTTTTTCATTTGAACTGATAAGGCGGTTTTTACTCCTGTCGTGATCGGCTGACGGAACGGTTAAGATAGTTGGCGCATTTTTACGGAGAATGAAT